>JAZTWH010000076.1:0-39093 GCA_045635765.1 Eubacteriales bacterium
GGTTCCGAAGGCCCAAAAAGTCCATTTTCAGAAGACCCAATTCCTCGTTAATGACCATATCGTATTGCGTAACAGGCATTCCGTCCTGCACGGCAAGGGGCACATGGGCGGCAACGGAGGGATAGGTAATAACCACACCGCAGGCATGGACCGAGGTATGGCGAGGTGCATTCTCCACGCTTGCGGAAAGGTCGATCAATTCGTGAATCCGGGGGTCGTTGCGGTACATTTCCCGCAGTTCGGGGACCAATTCCACGGATTCCATAATCTTCATGTTATCCTGCAACAGTTTTGCAATAGAGTTGGCTTCTTGTGGGGTAAATTCCAAGACACGGGCGACGTCCTTGACGGCCATTTTTGCCTTCATCGTACCGAAGGTGACGATTTGGGCTACGCACTCGGGGCCATATTTTTCAATACAATAGTCAATGACCTCTTGACGCCGGTCGACGCAAAAGTCAACGTCAAAGTCGGGCATCGAGACCCGCTCAGGGTTCAGAAAACGCTCAAAGAGAAGATTGTACTTAATCGGCTCGATGTTGGTAATCTCAATACAGTAAGCCACGATGCTTCCCGCACCGGAGCCTCTCCCCGGGCCCACGGGAATCCCGGAACGTTTGGCATAGCGGACATAGTCGCTGACGATCAAAAAGTAGTCCACAAATCCCATTTTGTGAACAACGCTCAGCTCGTATTCCAGCCGTTCGATCAACTCGGGAGTACGTTGGGGATACTTTTTATCAAAGCCTTGGTAGGCTAATTCCCGCAGATACTCGTAGTGGTCCTTGTCGTCGGGGGTACGGTAGTCGGGCAAGTGATATTCCCGGTGATCGGGGTCGTCCAGGTTTTTGAAGGACACGTTGCACATCTCTGCAATTTTCATCGTATTGTCACAGGCTTCGGGGATATATTCAAAGAGGGAACGCATTTCTTCTTCGGACTTGACGTAGAACTCATCGGTTTCAAAGCCCATTCCACATTCTTCATTGATGGTTTTTTTAATCTGAACGTAGAGCAACACCTTTTGAGCCTTGGCGTCGCTTTTCCGCATATAGTGAGCGTCGTTGGTGGCGACGAGAGGAATTCCCGTTTCCTCATGGATTCTCAGAAGGCCGTCAATAACGGGTTTTTGCTCGGGAAGGCCGTGATCCTGAATCTCCAGGTAATAATGATCCTTTCCGAACACGCCTTCATACCAAAGGGCAAGCTTTTTTGCCTCCTCATACTGTCCGTTCAGGATCAGCTGGGGAATTTCTCCCCCCAAGCAGGCGGAAAGACAAATCAATCCTTCGTGATATTCCTCCAAAAGCTCGTGGTCAACCCGGGGTTTGTAATAAAACCCCTCGGTATTGCTTTTGGAAACGATTTGAATCAAATTCTGGTAGCCCACGTTGTTTTCGCAGAGGAGCACCAAATGGGCGTAGCCGGAGTCAAACTCCCGTTCTTTTTGAAAACGGCTCCGGTTGGCGACGTAGACCTCGCACCCGATAATGGGTTTAATCCCGTGGTTCTTTGCAGATTTATAAAACTTGATGGCACTGTACATATTGCCGTGATCGGTAATGGCAATGGCGTTCTGCCCCAATTCGTGGAGCAGATCCATCATTTTATCGTTGTGCTTTTTATCCTCTCCGACGATGCACATTCCGTCAAGGAGACTGTACTGACTATGTACGTGCAAATGAACGAATCCCATTTCAGGCACCTCCCTTTCGTTCTGCCAAGGCACAGATTTTTTTCAGACGGTGTGCGGCACCGGCCTTTGAAATAGGCGGGTCGCACCGTTGTCCCAAGGAAGATAACGTATCTTCGGGGTATTTCAGACGCAAATTTGCAATTTCGGACAGAGATTCGGGAAGAGGAATCTTTTGGGAGAACAGAAATTCGATGGCCCGGCAATGATCGCTGGCCGCGTCGACCGACCGCTGAATATTGGCGTTATCGCAATTAAAGCGACGGTTTGCCGTACTGCGGAAGGAGTGTTCGATCTCCCGGTTGGCAAGGTCGTATGCGGCATCCTTGGCTCCAATCAAAAGAACAAAATCCTTAATGGCATCCCAAGATTTAAAATAGATCAACTTCTTCCCGTTACGAACGGTGGAGCCGGGCAACAGGTCGAAGGCGTCCTTGCAAAAATCAAAAAATTCGCCGCCCAAAATATGGTGGGTGGTTTTAAATTCGATACTGCAACTCTTTTCGGGGGAAACCATTACACCGTTGGACATAAAAACGCCCCGAAGAAAAGCCTTTCGGCAGCAGTCCTTCTCTAAAAGAGAAGGATCCATGTGAAGGGGCGAGGAAAAAGAAACCCCTCCAAGATATTCCCGCAATGCCCGTAAGTCCCTGGGGTGGGCAATGCGGCAAAGATATTTCTTCACCGTTTTCCCTTGGCAGGCCAACTCAAATTTTTTGACACCGGCCTCCATTAAAAAGCTCAGGTAACGGGCCCGAAATTCCGGGTAAGCCGTAAGCAATCGGATCTCGGAATCGGAAACGGTATTGGAGAACAGGAGAAACCCGTACAATTCTGCTTTGCGGCAACAGAAATCGTCGGAAATGGAAAGTAATTGCTGTTTTACGTCAAAGGAATAGGACATGCTTCCTCCTCTCTCCTTTCATCATATTACGGCTCCAAAAAGCGGATTTCGGGCTCCAAAGAAACTCCGGTCTGAGCAAAGACCTTTTCTGTAACACGGTCAATTAAGGTCCTTACGTCCTTTGCGGTAGCACCGCCTTTGTTTACGATAAAGCCGGCGTGCTTTTCGCTGATGCTAGCACCGCCCACGGAATAGCCCTTCAAACCGCAGTCTTCAATGAGTTTTCCTGCGAAGTGACCGGGCGGGCGTTTGAATGCACTTCCGGCACTGGGATATTCCAACGGTTGTTTTTCCCGGCGACGGCGATCCAGCTCGGCCGTCTGGGACTGAATTTGAACCGGATCCCCCGGTTGACAAGACAGGACTGCAGAGCAAATAATTCCGGGATGGTCCGTGAAATAAGAATGGCGGTACGACAAGTCCAACTCCTCCCGGGGGGAACAATGGACGCCGCCCTCCGGGTCAACCCATTCCACCGATTCAATAAAATCTGCAAGCTCCGAACCGTAGGCTCCGGCGTTCATAAACACGCCGCCCCCGATGCTCCCCGGGATTCCGTGAAGGAATTCCAGCCCCGAAAGGCCGTTCTTGCGGGCGAAACCGGAAAGGAACGCCATGCTACAGCCGGCCCCGGCAAAAATACGATTCTGCTCCGAACGGAGAAAATTCATCTCCCGAGTCAAAAGGAGGATTCCCCGATACCCCTCATCGGCAGCCAAAATATCCGAGCCCCGACCGAGGACGAAGAACCGAAGATGGTTTCGGTTCATAAACTGTATCAACTCAACGATATGCTGGGTGCTTTCCGGGAACACTGCCACGTCGGCAGGACCCCCGATTCGGAAGGTCGTATACTCGGAAAGGGGGACGTTCTTTAAAAGACGAATCCCCTTTTGGGCACAAAAATCGGAAATCATGCTTCATCCTCCGTGGAGGATTCGTTCATATGCTTCAACAGACGGCGGTTGAACTCTTCCGCGGCATTATATCCGCTACGCTTTTGACGGTTATTGGCGGCCGCAACCTCAATAATAATGGCAAGATTTCGGCCGGGACAAACGGGAATGGTAACGGAAGGCAGCTTGTGTCCCAAAATCTCATACTCCTGGTTTTCCAGTCCGAGGCGGTCGTAGTGCTTTGTTTCGTCCCAATTCTCCAACTGAACGACGAAGTCGATGCGGGAGGTGTCCATAACCGCCCCCATTCCGAAGATATGGCGGACGTCGACCAGCCCAATACCCCGAAGCTCAATTAAATAACGGATGAGAGAGGGGGCAGAGCCTACGATAGTAAGGTCGGAGACGGCACGCAGTTCCACGGCATCATCCGCAATTAAGCGGTGACCGCGTTTGAGAAGCTCCATAGCCGTTTCGCTTTTCCCGACGCCGCTTTCCCCGAGAATGAGAATTCCTTCCCCGTAAACACTGACCAGAACGCCGTGACGGGTAATGCAGGGGGCCAGTTGAACGTTTAAGTAATTGACCAGGGACGACATGAACCGAGAGGTAGGCCGGTTCGATGTGAGAACGGGAATGTCATAGCGTTTGGCACTTTCCAAAAGCTCCTCAGGGACCGGGATACTCCGGGTAATCACCACAGCAGGAATCTGGCGGGAAAAGAGCCCGTCAAAGATCTCCGTACGCTCCCGAGAGGGTTTTTCCATAAGGAAGCTCATTTCCACATTCCCGAGAATTTGGATGCGACTGGCATCAAAGTGATCAAAAAAGCCCGACAAGGGCAAGCCCGGACGATTCACATCGGTGGTGGACACGACGCGTTTTGCCCCTTTTTCCCCCGAAGATTCGGGCATATGAATGATTTGAAGATGCTCCGATGCAATGATCTTATCGAGGGTAACAGATTTTTCCATAACACCGCCTCCAATTAAAATGACAGGTGTGCCGCAGACAACAATCCGCCGCACACCTACTGACATATTACGATTTTATGCCGGACGGGATGAGTTATTCCTCAACGGAACCGTCTTCAGCGGGGGCTTCGGCTTCCGATTCTTCTGCAGAAGCTTCGGATTCTTCCGGAAGAGCTGCCTTAATGGAAAGGCTGATCTTCTTGGTATCGTAGTTGATCTCAATGATCTTAGCGTCGACCTGATCGCCGGCCTTCAGAACGTCGCCGACCTTTTCAACACGCTGATTGGCAATCTGAGAAATGTGAACCAGGCCGTCAATGCCGGGAATCACGGAAACGAAAGCACCGTAGGGCATCAGTTTGAGGACGGTAACAGGAATTACGTCGCCCACTTCATACTTTTGAGGAAGAATGGTCCAGGGATCCTCGTTGGCCTTTTTGAAGGTCAACGAAATCTTACGGGTTTCGGGATCGAAGGCTTTCACTTCAACCTCAATGGAGTCCCCTTCCTTGACGACTTCCGAGGGATGCTTGATCTTGGTCCAGGAAAGATCCGTTACGTGAACCAGTCCGTCTACGCCGCCGATTTCAACGAAAGCACCGAAGGAAGCCAGGGATTTCACGATGCCGTTATATTTCTTACCGACTTCGATGGATTCCCAAACCTTTGCTTGGGCTTCGTCCTTTTCTTCCTTCAGGACAGACTTGATGGAGCCGATAATTCTCTTCCGACGGCCGACATTTTCCAATTCAATGATGCGGAGCCGTACTTCCTGATTCTTCATGGATTCCAGGTCCGTATCCTTTCTCAAGGAAGCGAGGGACGCGGGAACAAAGACGCGAACAGAATTCACAAAGACCACCAGTCCGCCCTTCACGACCTCAGAGACGGTTCCGGTAAGGATCTCGTTATTTTCCTTTGCGGCTTCGAGCTTTTCAAAGCCTTTAATCGAATCAAGCTTCTTCTTAGAGAGAAGGGCGGTGCCTTCAATCTCGCTGACTTTGATTACGAACGCTTCGACCTCATCGCCCACCTTCAGTGCAGAAAGTTCTTCTTCACTGAATTCGGCTGCGGGAATCACGCCGGTATGCTTGCCGCCCAGTTCGACCTGGACTTCATTGGTACCTACTACACAAACCGTGCCGCTGATTCTCTGCCCTACACGGGTTACGTGCAGAGAGGCTTCAAGGGCCGCTGCAAAATCGATGTCCTCCTCAGTAAAATTGACGTTGTTGTTTTCATTCATCATGGTGTTTATGACCTCCTCGATTGTACTGCCGGGTGTCGAAGCTCCGGTAGTCAATCCGATTTTTTTATACCGACTTAAATAGTGTGGTAACTCAGTTACGTCCTCTATGTAATACGCAAAACAGTGTTTTTTTGCAATTTCATAGAGTTTCTTGGTGTTGGAACTGTGCTTGTCACCGATAACAACGATACATTCACAGTTCTTTGCCATCTCTTCGACCTCTTTTTGACGGTCGGAGGTGGAGTGGCAAATGGTGTCACGAATGGTGACCCGGCTGACGGGAACGTTGTCGCTGTCAACCAAATTTCCGTCCGAGATACGGAAGGATTCCACGTAGGCCTTCATTTTTAGCCACAATTCCATATTGAACGTGGTTTGGGCGACCATGGTATAGGAAAACTGCGGTTGTTCCCGGAGAACGCAACGCAATTCCTCAAGGGTGGTAACGGCCCGGTATTCGCCCTTTGCATCCCCCAAAATACCCATGACCTCAGGGTGGCGGATGTCGCCGACCATCAGCAGGCGGTCTGCGGATTTTGCAATGTTGTGGATCTTCTGCACATAAGGGCAGGTCAGGTCTACGTATTCCACGCCCCGATCCTTCAAGGCCTGAAGAACCGAGCCGGAAACGCCGTGGGTCCGGATAAAAACCAGGGAGCCTGGTTCGGGAAGAGTAATATCATCAACGACCGCAACGCCTCTCCGGGCGAGCTGATCCGAGATACGCTTATTGTGAATAATGGGACCGTAGGTATAGCATTTACGGTTCGGCTGTTCGTCTATGGTTTTGAACAGCTCGGTAATGGCACGGTTGACCCCGAAGCAATAGCCGAGGTACTTTGAAACGATCAGTTCCATAGAATTCCTTAAAGAGAATAAACCTTTTCGATGAGACGCTCGCTGGCGGCTTTATATTCCTCCGGGGTGCCCTTTTCAATTCCAAGCTCTGAAGCAGGGATGGGGCTTCCGATGGTCAACTCAATATGGTTGAGAAAATGGAACCGACGGCGATATTCCAGGTGAATGGGAAGGACGGGGGACTTGGTCTTCCAGGCGAACATGGCAATGCCGCCCTTGGGATCGGAAATCTTATCGCCCTTGATCCGGGTTCCTTCGGGGAAAATACCCAAGACCTCGCCGTTTTTCAGGATTCTCAAAGCGGTTTTGGTTGCCGTCAGATCCACACGGGTGCGATCCACGGGAAACGCCCCGAATGCCCGGGCAAGGGGGCCGAGGACGGGATTAAACAAGGTGTGCTTCCCCATAAAACGGATTTGCCGCTTCAAGACTACGGTCATGAGAAATACGTCCAAATTGGAATAATGATTTCCGAAAACGATGACCGACCCTTCGGGGATTTCATGCTCTTTCCCCTTGATAATCAAATGGTTGAAACAATGAAAATAAAAAGTAAAAATGGCTCTTACAACTTTATACAGCATCATAGCGAGACTTTGCTCCTTATGATTTCCAAGGCGGCCGCCACGGTATCCTCCGCAGTCAGGTCGGAATTATCCAACAGGACGGCGTCGTCTGCCTGCTTAAGAGGCGCTACGGTGCGGGTCGTATCGTTGTGGTCCCGTTGAAGGATCTCCGAAAGCACCGTATCGAAATCCGCGGAAATTCCTTTTTCCGCAAGTTCTCCGACTCGACGGACAGCACGGACTTCCGGCTTTGCACTAAGAAAAATCTTTACGTCGGCATGGGGCAGGATGACGGTTCCCACGTCCCGGCCGTCCATGATCACGTCGTTGTGGGCCGCAATATTTCGCTGCAGATCCAACAGGAACTTGCGAACCAGGGGAAAGGCAGAAACCTTAGAAGCGGCCATCGCAACAGGCTGGGTGCGGAGAAAGAAAGAAACGTCTTCCCCATTCACGTAAACGTGTTGCACCGAATTCTCATACCGAAGATCTACCGACAGCGACGGGAGCAATTCACAGACCTGTTGTTCGGTAAAATCCTCTCCGAGGCGGTTCAAGGAAGTATATCCGATGGCCCGGTAAAGGGCACCGGTATCCAAATAGAGGATGCCCAGCATTTTAGAAATTGCCTTTGCAAGGCTGCTTTTTCCCGATCCACTGGGACCGTCTACGGCAATATTGACCACGGGGAACACCTCCTGTTGGTAACGTTATCGAAGGCCCGCGAGGGCAAGCCCGGCAAGATAGCCGGTGGAAAATGCGATTTGAAGATTGAATCCGCCCGTATAGGCGTCTACGTCGAGGACCTCACCGCAAAAATAGAGGCCGTTGCAGATCTTCGAGGCCATAGACTTCGGATCTACCTGTGACACCGAAACCCCTCCGGCGGTGACGATAGCTTCCGCAATAGGGCGGGAATTCCGGGCGGTCAGGGTAAAATCCTTTAAATTGCGGAGAATGGTTTTCCGTTGCCCCTTTGTAATTGAGTGAACCTTTAACGTTGGTTCCAGTCCGCAGAGGGAAAGGAACGGAAGAATCATTTTTGAGGGAAGCAGATCGTGAAAGGCATTTGCAATTTGCTTCATGCGGTATTTTTCAAAATCCGACAGAAGCCGTTTGTCTAACTGCTCTTCCGTCAGGGCAGGCTTCAAATCAAGGTGAAGCTTCATCCCCGGCTGAAGGACGGTGCTGGCGGTCAGAATCATGGGGCCAGTAACCCCGAAATGGGTAAACATCATTTCTCCGAAATCGGAAGATACGGTCTTTCCTGCGTGTTCCATCCGAAGGGAGGTATTCTTTAAGGACAGACCTTGCAGCGATTGGCAAAGCTCCAGTTCGTCCACCTCCCAAGGAACCAGGGAGGGGCGGGGAGGGACGATCGAATGTCCGCAGGATTCCGCCAACCGATACCCGTTTCCGTCGGATCCGGTCACGGGATAAGACATCCCACCGCAGGCAACACAGACCTTTTCGCAGGCAATCACCGTTCCGTCTGAGAGACGGACTCCGGAAACCCGGGAATGTTCCGTCAGAATGTCTGTGACATAGCCTTTTTGGAGCGTGACACCGCAGGCAATACAATAATCTCGCAGTGCAGAAACGACGTCGGAAGCCTTATCGCTGACCGGGAAGACCCGATTTCCCCGTTCGACCTTCATGGGGACACCGAGGGATTCGAAAAAGGATACCGTGTCCTCCGTAGAGAATGCAGAAAGGGCACTGTAGAGAAAACGGGGATTGCGAACCACGTTTCTCAAAAATTCATCCCGGGAGCAGGCGTTGGTTACGTTACATCGACCTTTCCCGGTAATACCGAGTTTTCGTCCGCAACGGTCGTTCCGTTCCACGAGCAGGACCTCTGCCCCATTCATGGCGGCAACGGCGGCACACATCATCCCGGCGGCTCCGGCACCAATAACAACAATGCTCACGGCAAAATCACCTATACTATATATTTTAACATATAATTATCAAAATAGCAAGTGCTTCCATAAATATTTCCACTTTTGAAACAGAAAAACCACAAACGGGGAAAGAAAGAGACTTCTTTCCCCGGGGCTTGGATCAAAGTTTGGAATAAACGTCTTCCACGTTGGCCAGCTGACGGGCAAGGCTTTCCCGTTTGGCCCGTTCGTCGTTAACAACCTTTTCGGGGGCCTTATTGACGAAACCGGGGTTGTTCAGCTTCCCGTCGATGCGGGCAATGTCGGCAAGGAGTTTTTCCCGTTCCTTTTCCAAACGGGCCCGTTCCTTTTCCACATCCACCAGTTCTCCCAAGGGGATAAACACCTTCGCATCGGAAGTGACGACGGTAGCGGCATTGACGTCGCCGGACAGAGGCTCCAAGGAAATGTCGGAGGCTGCGGCCAAGCGTTTCAGGTATTCGGTGCCGGACAGGTAAGTTTCGGGATGCTCGGTGACCAAATACAAGCGAGTTTTTCGGGAGAAGGGAACGCCCATCTTCTGACGCAGTTGACGGACCTGTTTGATCAAATCCATCAGATACCCCATCTGCTCCGCTTCTGCGGGGAATTCCAGATCCGCAGAATAAGCGGGATATTCCTGCATCATGAGGATTTCGCCCATGCCCTTGATATGAGGAACCGACCGATACAGCTCCTCGGTAATAAACGGCATAAAGGGATGGAGCAGTTCCAGGGTGCGGACCAAGACACAACCCAAGGTATTTTGTGCGGAGCATCGGGTTGTCTCGTCGGTATTTGTCTCGAAGAGGCGAGGCTTGATCAATTCAATATACCAGTCGCACAGATCGTCCCATACAAAATCGTACAGTTTTTGGGCGGCGATTCCCAATTCGAATTTCTCAAGATTTTCCCGGACGTCGGCGATGACGTGATTCAATTTATGGAGGATCCACTTATCCTCCGGCTGGAGTTGGGCAGGCAGTTCCACCTCGTCCTGAGTCAGATAGGTAAGGGCAAAGCGGGTGGCGTTCCATAATTTATTTGCAAAATTCCGAGAGGCCTCAACGCCTTCGGTGCTGAAACGCATATCGTTTCCGGGAGCATTCCCCGTTACCAGGGTAAACCGCAAGGCATCGGCACCGTAATCCCGGATAATTTCCAGAGGATCAATGCCGTTGCCCAAGGATTTGGACATTTTACGTCCCTGAGCATCTCGGACAAGGCCGTGAATGAGAACGTTTTGGAAGGGTGCTTTCCCGGTGTATTCCAAGCCGGAGAAGATCATGCGGGACACCCAGAAGGTAATAATATCGTAGCCGGTAACCAACGTCGAGGTGGGATAGAAATATCTGAGATCTTCCGTATCCTCCGGCCAACCGAGGGTAGAAAAGGGCCAAAGGGCCGACGAGAACCAAGTATCGAGGGTATCGGGGTCCTGATGCATGGGTTTTCCGCATTTGGGGCAAAGGGCTACAGGCTCGCGGGAAACGACCATTTCCCCGCAATCGGGATCGTCGCAGTAGTATGCAGGAATCCGATGTCCCCACCAAAGCTGACGGGAGATACACCAGTCCCGAATATTTTCCATCCAATGGAAATAGTTTTTCTCAAAACGCTCGGGAACAAACTTAATATCTCCATTACGAACAGCGTCAATTGCAGGCTTTGCAAGGGTTTCCATAGCGACGAACCACTGTTTGGAAACCCGGGGCTCCACGGTCGTACCGCAACGGTAGCAGGTGCCGACGTTGTGGGCGTAATTTTCGATGCGGACCAGATAGCCCCCTTCTTCCAAATCGGCAACGATGGCTTTCCGTGCTTCGTAACGGTCCATTCCTGCATATTTGGGATAATCGGCGGTAATTTTCGCATCGTCGGTCATCACGTTGATGACCTCCAGACCGTGACGGGTGCCGACTTCAAAGTCGTTGGGGTCGTGGGCCGGGGTAATCTTAACCACGCCGGTGCCGAAATCCTGCTCCACGTAGTCATCGGCAATAATGGGAATACGACGACCCACCAGGGGCAAAATCAAATATTTGCCGACCAAGGCCCGGTAGCGTTCATCCTTGGGATTGACTGCCACGGCCGTATCGCCCAGAAGGGTTTCGGGACGGGTGGTGGCCAGCTCCAGATAGCCGGAGCCGTCTTCCAGAGGATAGCGAAGATGCCAAAAATGGCCTTGTTGCTCTTCAAATTCCACTTCAGCATCCGAAATCGAGGTCAAACAATGGGGACACCAGTTGATGATCCGTTCTCCCCGATAGATCAGTCCCTTTTCGTACAGATGCATAAAGACGTCCTGGACGGCCTTGTAGCAGCCTTCGTCCAAGGTAAAGCGTTCTCTGGTCCAGTCGCAGGAGGAGCCCAACTTCTTCAACTGTTCAATGATGCGGCCGCCGTAGGTTTCCTTCCAGGCCCAGGCCCGTTCCAAAAAGCCTTCTCTGCCGATGTCGTCCTTGGAAATGCCTTCTTTCCGCATTGCTTCAACGATTTTCGCTTCGGTGGCAATGGATGCGTGGTCCGTACCGGGCAGCCAAAGGGTGGCGTAGCCGCACATACGCTTATACCGAATCAGAATGTCCTGAAGGGTATTATCCAGGGCATGGCCCATATGCAGCTGACCCGTAATATTCGGTGGCGGAATAACGATGGTATAGGGGTCCTTTTCGGAATCGACCTCAGCCTGAAAGCATCCGCTGTCGTTCCACATTTTGTAGATCTTATCCTCGATCAACGCGGGATCGTAATTTTTTTCCAGATTTTGCATGGGAGAAAAATCCTTTCTTGTGATCTGTATATTCAGTCATTGATTACTCATTTGATTGGGAGCCGATACGGAGGAGGTCTTCGGCGGCGGCCAGGGTCGCGTCCGTGGGAGAAATCCCGCCGATGATCCGGGCAAGCTCACCGATGCGTCCCGATCGGTCCAACAGGTCCACCGTGGTATAGGTACGGTTGTCTGCGGTGGACTTTGAAATCAGGAAATGCTCGTGGGCATAGGCGGCAATTTGTGCCAAGTGAGTGACGACCACCACCTGTTTACCCTTGGAGATCTCCTTCAGCTTCATAGCGATCTTTTCGGCTGCTTTTCCGCTGACCCCGGTGTCGATCTCATCAAAAATCAGAGTATCGGCATCCTCGTCCAAAGACAGGCAGGTCTTCATACTCAGCATAATGCGGGACAATTCCCCGCCGGATGCGATCTTGGAGAGGGGACGAAGATCTTCTCCGAGATTTGCGGAAAGAAGAAATTCGACAATATCCGCACCCTTGGGAGTAAAGGTCCCCGCGGGCTCAATTTTTACGCAAAATCCCGTATTTGGCATATCAAGAAATGCCAATTGGGATGCTAAAAGCTGCTCCAATAATTGCCCGGCAATCTTTCTGGACTCCGTCAACTCCAGGGCAGTGGATTTTAAGATACCGTAAAGCCGTTCCTTTTCCCCGTTCAATTCTTCCATTCGTTCTGCGGAAGTATTGATGGCGTCCAACTCGTTTCGGGCGTTGTCCCGGAAGGCAAGGATCTCGTGCACCGAGGATCCGTACTTCCGTTTCAATCGGTAAATGAGGTCTAACCGTTCCTCAACCTCGTTCAGCTCCGACGGGTCGAAGGATTGGCTTTCCATAAAATCCCGAAGATCCGAGGACAAATCGTCCAGCTGGTCGGAGAGAGAGACCAGGCGTTGGGAGAGATCGGACAAAACGGGGTCAAGAGATGCAACATTTTCCAAATCGGAGGAGGCTTGTCTGAGTTTGTCTCGGGCGTTATTTTCTTCAGAGCAAAGACCGTAAGCGGAAACAATGGAATCCTTAATTTTCTCCCCGTGGGAGAGAACGGTTCGCCGCCGGGTCAGTTCTTCCTCTTCCCCGGGCTTTAGACCGGCGGAATCAATTTCGCTAACTTGATAGGTTAATAGGTCAATTTTTTGCATACGGTCCTGCTCATCCAGCCCCAGCTCCGAAATTCGGTTCAAGACCTGCTTTAATTCCGAAAAAACGGTTTCGTACCGACTGCGGATGTCTTGGTTTTTCGCAAAAGCATCCAAATAGCGGACGTGGGTGGAGGGATCCAACAAGGCTCGGTTATCATGCTGACCGTGAATATTTACGAGTCTTGCGGAAAAATCGCGGAGAATGGACACGGTAGCCGGGCGGCCGTTAATCCGAACGGAAGATCGGCCGTCTGCGGTCAGGTCCCGATGAATCAGGACCTCTCCCTCTGTATCAAATCCCAGATGACAGAGAAGTTGCACAGTCTCTTCCGAAAGGCCGGTAAAAAGCCCGGATACAGTAGCTTTTGCACAGCCGGAACGAACGATGTCCTTGCTGACCCGTTCCCCCAGCAAAAGATTCAGGGAATGGATCAAGACCGACTTGCCGGCTCCCGTCTCCCCGGTCAGAACCGAAAAGCCGGACCGTAAGTCCAGGTCAGCAGATTCGATTACGGCAAGATTTTCAATATGAAGATGTTCGAGCAAACTGCATCACCTCAGGCCTGCTTAATGATCTGCCGGAATTCGTTTTGGAGAGTCACGGCGGCGTCCAGGGATTCCGCGGCCAAAAAGATCGTATCGTCGCCGGCAATGGAGCCGATGATTTCCGGGTGATCCACGCCGTCAATCACCGCGGCAACAGCCTGAGCCATTCCGGAATGACAACGGATAACGACGATTTGCTGGGCCGTACGGACGTCAACGACTCCGTCTCGGACCAAGGTGGAAAACCGATCCTTGCGGTCGGGAATATCCGCGGCAATCTGATCGGAGGCCACGTACTTGTAGCGTTTTTGCATCCCCGCCGTTTTGACCAGATTCAGGTCCTTGATGTCTCTGGACACCGTGGCCTGGGTAACCTTGAAGCCGAGATTTTGCAGGTAAAGCGTAATTTCCTCCTGGGTTTCCACCTCGGCAGAAGAAATCAGCTTCAGGATTTGCGCCTGGCGTTTCTCTTTGACTTTCATGTGTTTTATCTCTCCTATTTATTATGATTCAGTTTTGCAGAAAGGACCGTCCCGAAGGGCACGTGAGAAAAGCGGATCAACCGGGTAATCTGCGGGGAAACGGAGATTTGGATTTCATCGCCCGTGCGTAATAAGTAGTTTTGTTCCCCGTCAAAGGTTAAGTAGGCCTCCCCCTTCTTTTGAGATATCACCCGAAGGGACAGTTGGGCGTCGGCGGAAAAGACCGTGGGCCGTGCCGTCAGGGAATGTGCACAGACGGGGGTTGCGACAATGGCCTTCAAGAGGGGGTCCACGATGGGACCGCCGGCAGAAAGGGAATATGCGGTGGAACCGGTGGGGGTAGAAAAAATCATACCGTCCGCATTGTACGTTGCAAAGACCTTTCCCCGTTCCGACAGTTCAAAGGACACGATGTGGGGAAGCTGGCCGTAGGAAACGACGGCATCGTTCAAGCAATCGGAACAGCAGACCTCCCGGCCGTCGCGTATCACCCGGGCCGTGAGCATCATTCGCTCTTCCGTGGTATACTCTCCGGTAAACAGGCGTTTCAACTGGGCGGGACTCTCGCCGTTCAACTCGGCCATATAACCGAGATTTCCGCAATTGATCCCAAGGATGGGGAGTTTTCGGAGGGCGGCCTGGTGAGAAAAGCGAAGAATGGTGCCGTCCCCGCCAAAAATGACGGCGATATCTGCCCATTCCGCCCCTTCCGACGGAGAAAGGCAAGGAATATCGCAGACCGCTTCCGTAGAGCGTAATTGGGCCCCAAAGGATTTCAGACAGTCGGCTACGGCGGTGGTAACCGTCATTCCCACGTCCCGCATGGGATTGGGAACCAAAAGAATATTCAGCGACTGATTCAAATTATCACCTCAGCATTACAATGACATATGGGCGGTCCGAACCACGGAAGAAACGTCAACCGGCTGGCTGAACCCGTCAAAACGAAGATGTAAAAGATATTCGATATTCCCCTCGGTGCCCTTAACGGGAGAAAAATTCAAGCCATGCACCGAATATCCGAGGGACGTAGCATAATCGATCACGGAACGCAACACTTCCCGATGGATTTTGGGATCGCGGATTACACTTTTTCTGTGTCTCACTTCAAATTGGGGCTTGACCAAGGCAACCAGGTCTGCAGAATCGGAGAATGGCACGAGATGGGTTAAAACCTTTTCCAGGGAAAGAAAGGAGACGTCGATACAGATAAAATCGGGAGTTCCGGTATAATGAAGGGACAGATCCTTCACGTGAATTCCCTCCAAGTTATGGACCCGGGGGTCGGACCGAAGGGAGGGGGCAAGTTGGTCGTGTCCCACGTCCACGGAAAAAACGGTTTTTGCACCCCTTTGCAGGGAACAGTCGGTAAATCCGCCGGTGGATGCCCCAATATCCAAAACGGTCTTCCCTGCTAAAGAAATTCCGAAACATTCCAAAGCTTTTTCCAGCTTATATCCGCCTCTGCCCACGTATTTCAAGGTGGCAATCAGTGTCACCGCATCCGATTCGGAGAGGCTTGTACTGTTTTTTTGACAAACCCTTCCGTTCAAAAGAACGGAGCCGGAACGAATCAATTCCTGTGCCCGCTCTCTGCTCTCCGCAAGGCCGGATTGGACCAAATAAACGTCAAGTCTCACGGCCGCACATCCAGAATGTCAAGTCCTTCAAAAACGAAGGGGCCGAAAAACTCTCAAGAACGGAAATGGCCTGTTCCGTAAGGGATTCCACTTCTCTTTGAGCACCGTCCATTCCGAGAATGTCCACGAACGTGACCTTGTTTTCTCCAAAATCCTTTCCGGGGGTCTTTCCCAGGACTTCCTTGGTGCTGATCACGTCAAGAATGTCGTCCCGAATTTGAAAGGCTTGTCCCACGGCACGTCCGTAGGCATCGGCGGCGGCCCGGGCATCTTCCCCGGCGTCTGCGGCAATGCAACCGAGGACGCAGGAGGCGGAAAGCATGGAGGCAGTCTTCAAGTCATTGACCCGTTCCAAATAGGTGCGGTCGATGGCAGCGTTGGAATTTTTCATATCCAGGACTTGTCCGGTCAAAATTCCGTTGAGACCGGATGCGGAACAAAGGGTTCGGAGGGATTGGAGTATTTGGCCGTCGGAAAGTCCGTATTTGGGGCCGTAGTTCAGCACCGTCTCTAAGGCCTGATCGTAGAGTCCACTTCCCGCAAGGAGTGCAACGTATTCCCCGTAAACCACGTGATTGGTGGGGCGTCCCCGACGCAAAGTGTCGTTATCCATACAAGGAAGATCGTCGTGGATGAGGGAATAGGTGTGAATCATTTCCACCGCCGCCGCTGCCGGCAACGCGGAACGCAGGTCTCCCCCGCAAAGCTCGCACCAGGCAAGGGTAAGAACGGGACGAATTCGCTTTCCGCCGGCAAGAAGGCTGTACCGCATGGAATCCACCAAAAGCTGATCCTTCTGTTCGGGAAGAAACACCGAAAGGGAATCTTCCACGGCCGCTCGGTAGTTCAGATAGCGTTCATCGAAGGTCTTCATCGGTCAGGGGGACCTCCTCTCCATTGCGGACCAAGGTAACTTCTCCCCGGAATTTCTCCAGAATTTTGGAGCATTTTTCCGAGAGGGTCAGAGCTTCCTTGTAAATTCGCATCGTCTCATCCAAGGGAAGCTCTCCCGATTCCAGGGAAGCGACGATCTCCTCCAGTCGGGAGATCATTTCTTCATAGCTTGCAGTTTTTTTTGTATTCTGTGACACAGCCGATCACTCCATCATGAAAATATAAATCGAGGCGGTCTCCCACGGAAATTCCTTCGGCGGACCGTACAAGTTGTCCATCCTTTTCCGCAAGAGCATACCCTCGGGATAGCACACAGAGAGGATTCAGGGCCGACAGGCGGCCGGCAAGGGAAGAAAAATTGGCCGAAGCCCGTTCCACCTGTTTCTGCCCCGCGAATTTAAGGCGAAAATCGAGATAATCCAATCGCTGCCCTTGATTCTGCAGAATGTGAGACGGATCGATGCGGGACGCAAGGTTTCCCAAGGTCTGCTCCTCCAGCCGGAGCCGTCCCAAAACAAGGGATTCCAAAGAACGCTTTCCTCGGCGAAGGCGTTCGGCAAGGGCGGGAGCTTGTCCAACTGCGACTTCTGCGGCCACAGAAGGGGTTGCAGCCCGGAAATCGGCAACGAAATCCAGAATCGTAACGTCCGTTTCATGGCCGATGGCACTGATGACAGGCAACGGATATTCGGCAACGAACCGGGCCAGGGATTCATCGTTAAACACCGCAAGATCTTCATAGGATCCGCCGCCCCGGGCAATGATGACCAAGTCCGTGTTGGGGCGGGTGCAAAAATAGCGCAAGCCCTCCGCAACGGAACGGGGAGAATCCGTCCCCTGCATCTGGCACGGATAAACACAAAGCTCAACCGACGGGGCAAGGCGAGAAAAGACGCTGAGAATATCACGAATCGCGGCCCCGGTCACGGAAGTACAGATCCCAACCGATTGGGGATACGCAGGAAGGGGTTTCTTATGATCAAACAGTCCCTCTTCTTCCAACGTTCCTTTGATGCGAAGAAAATCCAGGTACAAACTCCCTAATCCGTCGGGAAGCATTTCTTCCGTATAAAACTGGTATTGGCCGTCCCGTTCGTACAAAGAAACCTTTCCTCGCAACAAAACCTGCATCCCGTCCTTGGGGACGAAGGTCAGATTCGACGCCTGCCATTTGAACATGACCGCTTTCAATGCAGAATCTCTGTCCTTGACGGAAAAGTAACAATGCCCGCTTTTGGAATTTCGGACGAAATTGGAAAGTTCTCCCCGGAGCCAAACCGATTTCAGATTCCGGTCCCCCTCCAAAAGAGACTTCACGTAAAGATTCAGTTGTGATACGGAGAGGGCCATCAGAGGCTTCATCAAATCACTCCTTCGTGACGCAGTCGGGCAAGATAAGCGATCCCGGCGGCATTGTCGCAAGAAAAACCCTCTGCAGCAAAGACCGCACCGTAGCGATCGGTCAGTCTTCGGCGGATGATGGAATTGGAGCAAACTCCGCCGATCATCAGAAGGGGAAGTCCGGGATATTGGCATAAGGCAGAGTCAATCATTGCTTCCAGGTGGGAACAAACGCAATCCACCGCAAAGAAGGCGATCTCTTCCTTTGGGAATCCGTCACGGAGCATTTTCTGGGCCTTGTTTTCAAACCCCGACAGGGAGCAACAGCCATCCCGGAGGGAGATGCGGTGCTTTAGGGGCTTCTCTCCACGCAGTGCATCCGGGTCCATGGAAGCTCCGCAGGGGAAGGGATAGCCCAACATAACACCGATCCGATCGATCAGTTGGCCGGCATGAAGATCCAGGGTGCGAGAAAGGATTTGAATGTGGTCGATCCCGTTTACCAAAAGCAATTCCGTAGTACCGCCGGAGACGTGAAAGGCCAGAAATTTTTCATGAAACAAGTCCGTTCTTCCGGAGGACCAAAGACCGGCGGCAATATGGCCTTGCTGGTGGGAAAACCGATACAATTCACACCCATGGGAATGGGCTAAAGAACGGGCAATGGACAATCCGGTCAAAAAGCAGGGCATATAAGAATCTTCCGTCCAACGGGGTCGGCAAGACACGCCGACGGCGGCAAGGGACGTTGGGGTGGGAAGCGTCTCAAACAATTCCGGAAATTGTTTTATATGCAGGAAAACGGCGTCGCTCTGACGGAGCCCCCGCTCCCCCGGCCGCACCGGAAGAAGCTTTCTTCTGCTCTCCATTCCATCAGGAAGATGAATTTCCATTCCGCGGGGGGAATGAATTCCCATTCCGTCGGGAGAACGATTCGTCATTCCGTCGGGAAAACATTTCTCCATTCCGTGAGAAAAGCAAATCCTCGTTCCATCGGAGGGATAAATCTTCATTCCGTCGGATAAATGAAGGGCAACGGAGGTCGTATAATTACTGGTATCGACGCCGAGATATTCAATTTTCGCGGACATACGAAGCCAAAACTCCGTTCCCGTAGGAAGCGGATTCGGGAGAATCGTAGGTCTTGATCAGATTGACTGCTTCGTTGATGACGACCGCAGAGGGCGTGTCGGTATGTCCGATCTCATAAAACGCGATCCGCAGGGCAGTCAAAAGCATTTTCGACAATCGGCCCACGGTGCGGTTTTTACAGTACCGGGAAATCAGGCCGTCCAGCTCCTCCCGGCAATCCAGCACGCCGTGGAACAGGGAGAGCACAAAATCGTCCAGGACAATATCGTGGTTCTCCTCGGCCAAGTGTAATACCTCTTCCCGGTCGGGATCGGCCTGAAAGGCATATTCAAACAGGAGAATAAACGCGTTATTCCGCGCTTGGGAACGCTTCAGCATAGTTCAGATTCCCTTCCGTTATTTCACAGTTTTCTTCGCGGCGGCTTTTGCAAGGGCGACGCCTACGACGGCGACATTGACCCCACGGACCTTAATCCCGGTCATGTCGGCAACGGCATCGGCGACCTCCCGCTGAACAACGGAGCAAACCTCCTGGACCTTCGTCCCGAAAAGAACGGAGATCTGAACGGTCAATTCCAGTCCATCCTCCGAGGGAGCCAAGGTAACGCCCTTGACAAAGGTAACCCGGGACGACATGAGATTTTTTGCATTGTTCAACAACCGCTGATGCACGCTGGCAACGCCCTCCACGTCCTGAGCAGCCTTGATGGCGATGTCGGCGATAACCTCATCCGAAATGCGGATAGAACCGTTTCTGCATTCTTCCATAAATGAAACCTCCAAAGGTGATGTTTATAGATTATTTATATTATTATATCATATTTTCACCCGTTTGTATAGAGGTAAATTAGAATTTTTTCTGAATTTTGTATAAAATTTCATTACCTACTGTGGGTAGGTTACAATTTTTACGGACCCGCTTTCAAATCCGGTTTGAGAAAGAACGGCGTCGAAAATTTGGGCAGACTGCTGTCCGTTCAAGGATTCGGCCGCCACGACCACGGTAGCCGTATCGGAGGTTAAAAATACGATACATTCCTCGAACCCCTTTGCCTTTAGCACACTTTCCAAGGAAGCCTCTCCTTCCGTGATTTTTGCATATGCCACGACCTCCGCATAGGCATTTTTGCGGGTATCTTCATCGACTGATGCATCGTTGATAATTTCGTTGAGCATCGCCAACGCCTCTTCTCTGGATTGGGACCGGGAATAGCGGGCGTTGTCAAAATAGGTATCCTCCTCCTTAGAGGCCCCGGCCTCGACGGACGGTGCGTTGGGGGTTTCTCCTCCGGTAGAGGGAAAGAGGTTGCTGAGCAGGGAAAATTTCCAATTTACGGCGACGGCGGCAAGAACGAAAATCGTCATTCCGACAATCGCTATTACGGTTTTCTTTTTCATGGTGATTCACTCCTATGAATTGATTTTTTTCACGGCAATGCGGTCTGCGGAGATTCCGAGGGTCCGGGATAGGACTTCGGTCACGTCATTTTTCACACGGGTACTGTCACCTCCCTCACAAATTACGGCAACGCCCAACACCGAAGGGGAATACACCTTCAAAATCAAGCCCTCCGACCGGGATGACACCAACACGTATTTTCGGTCGGAATCGGTCTTTCCCTCCGACGAAGAAAGGTCCTCGTCGCAGGCATAAACCGTTTCCCCGGAATCGGAGAAGGTAATCAGCACAGAGCATTTTCCCACTCCGGACATTTTTGACAACAGGGCCTCCAGATCCCGTTGCAGGATTTCGGAATAGGAGTACAGATCCGTATTTTTCTGGGTCTTCTCAGAAGAATCACAATTGTTCCCACAAAAAAACAACAGCAGGATCACGCACAAGGCACATAGGATTATCATGAACCGATTCTTACGGAGAAAGGACGAGATCGCTATCGGTCCCGGCTTCTTGCGGGGAGACGACGGTGAATCCCTCGAAGGAAAAAGCTTGTTGAAGAGCATCCTGCACCTCCTTTTCATTTCCGTCCCGGATTACGACCCGAATCCAGGTTAAAGCGTATTCGTTCTCCCGCCTCTCCAGGTCGCTTTCCACGGAGAGGGGAGTTTGCCCGGTCAGGGCAAGGACCCGAGACGAAACAGCGGAATGTAAGACCGTTTTTTCGGGGAGCGGCGGGCTGTTTTCCAAGGACTCCGACTCTGGGGAAGGGAAAGAGACCTTACCGCTTACTAGGGATCCCCCTACAGATAAAATTAAAATCAAAATCAACAAAAGATAAATCCATTCCATATGTTTATCCGACGGAAGGATCATGGAAATCAGACCGAAGAAGAGGCAGAAAAGCAATAAAGACGTCAGCATGATCAACCTCCGGACAAAAGAAGCAGGGCGGAGGACAAAACAATCAGAGAGCACACGGCAAAGGAGGTCATCATAGAAAAGGTATCCTTGACGTCGGCAAAAAAATCTGTCAAAAGAGGAACCCCCAAAAATGAGCCGGCAGAGGATAAAAAGGAATAAAGAAACACAAAAAAGAGCCCTAAGACACAAGGGGTTGCAAAAAGTGCCGCGAGAGCAAGGACACAGATTACGCCGACCTTTCCGCTGATGCTTTGTCCGCAGGCATACACCGTTTCGATTCCCTCCGTCAAAGTGTTCCCCGCCAGGGGAAGCATCTGAATCATGGCGAAGCGGACCCCCTTTCGGGCAACGGAATTTGCAGAGGCAACCGCCGCCCGTTGCACGCAAAACACCCCAACGGAAAGGCCGGATAAAATTTCAACCCCTTTGGTGCAGAATCCCTTTACCGATGCTATAAAAGGTCTGAGGGAAATTTGATTTCGAAAAAATCCGCTGAGGGATGCGGCGTAGCAAAACCAACACAAGGGGTAATACAGGCCGGATACTGCGGAGGATAAAAGGGTCAAAATCACGGGTAATGCGGCAGAAACGGCCGCGGCACCGGACTGAGACCCGGACCACACTTGGGCGGCACTGATGACGGGCAATGCGGCAGTCAAAAAGGAGGCCGACTGTTCTGTGATTTCCGTCAAGGAAGAAAGCAGGGCTTCAATCACCGAAAAGGAATAAATTCCCGAAGAAATGATGGATAAATATCCCAAGGATTCAATTAAGCGATCTTTCCCGTTGCAGACCGCAGACAAAAGCTTAAAAAGTAACAGCATTGCTAAGCCTACCGTAAGCAGGGGCAAGTGTTCTTGCAAGACGGAAACAAAGAGGGATAGGATCATCCCTACCGTTTCCGAAATTCCGGGAACAGGGGAATCTGAGGACAAGTCAATGCCGTAGTCCTCAAAAAATTCCAGGCTCTCCGCTGGAATTGATTCAAAAAAAGAGGAGTATCCGGTCTCGGCGTCAGCCTTGTCCAAAATTTCAGTCACCGAATAAGCCGAAGCAGACAGAGGCAACCACAGAGCAATAATAAAAAGCAACAAAAAGCCCATAAACGTCTTTTTCATAGATTTCCTCCGGGATTAAAGCTCTCCTCCCAAAATTCGTTGGGCAAGATTAAGAATCAACGGGACCGCCAAAGACACGATGGCAATCTGTCCGCAATAATCCACCGTCTCCCCCAGGGATCGCAACCCACAATCGTTGCAGACTCCCGAAGCGATTCGAGTGACAAGTCCGATACCCACGCCCCGTAGCACCAGGCCAACAGATGCGTCATTAAATCCCGACTGCTGTCCCAAGTTCCGGATAGCTGTGACGATCGCGGTGATTTGCGGCAACAGTGCAAGCATCAAAAGAACAATGGCTGCAAGAGGCAACAGTTGTGCAGATTGGGGAGCGTAATACCGCAGGAATTGAGAACCGATGACCACAATCAGCACCACTCCCATGACCCAAGCCGGATTCACAGGCCAAACACCGCCTTAATGGTTTCAAACAGTGTGCCGATTTCATTGACGATCAGGGCCAGCACAATGATCAGCCCGCCGATGGTCACCATCAACGCCTGTTCCGAACGGTCGGATTTGGTAAGTATCAGATTCAAAACCGCAACGATCATCCCGACGGCGGCAATTTGAAACAAAATATCCGTATCCACGGTATCCCCCTCACAACAGCATTAACACCAGCACCGCCCCGGCGGAGCATCCCAAGACCACCGCCGCCTTTCCCTTTTTCCCCAAGGCCTCTCCCGCCGACTGTTCTGCGGAGAGAAAGGCGGTTTCCGCGAGGGACAGTCGCTCCTCCTGCTCTGCTCCGTCTCCTCTGCCGAGGGACAGAAACAAATGATCGGAGGCCTCCCATTCCCGCTCCGAAAAAAACATCTCGCCCTTGCAGATACACTTTGACGACTGATAAGATTCCGTGAGATCAAAGGGTTCAGACAGGTTCATCTCCCGAAGCAGAGGAAGTTTTACAGGGCAATACTCCGAGGATAAAATTTGATGCAAAGGAGCATAGGAGCAACGAATTTCCCGCCGCAGATAGCGGATGAGCTCCAACATCTCCTGAATTTGTTTTCGCCGGACACTAAGATCCAGAACGTAGACCACCCCGCACCCCGAGCAAAGAAGAAATACCAGAATCAAGAGAATGGATTTCAGCACACAAATCTTTCCTTTCCTTTATGTTACACACCGTACCGACCCGAACCGGGTCAAGAAAGACTGCAACGTCAATTCCTCCGGCCAGAAACAAGTCCCGGACAGGCGGGCGTTGCATCAATTCTTCCCCAGAATAGGCGTGGGCGGAGACCACCAACGACACGCCGCTTCGCAATCCGTCCAGCATAGCAGAAACCTCTGCCGCCGTTCCAATTTCGTCGCAAACCATGACTCCGGGAGACAGGGTTCGCAAGGCCTGCAAAATTCCCGTGGCCTTCGGGTAGCCCCGAAGGACGTCGCATCCTACGGGAACGGGACGGGAAGATGGAAACAGCTCTTCCCGTTCGTCAATGACCGAAACGGAAACGCTTTTTGATAATTCCTTTGCAATGGCTCGCAAAACCGTGGTTTTTCCGCTACAGGGAGGGCCCAAAAGCATGACGTTGCGAATACGGCTCCCATCGTAAATATGAGGTAATATTTGCTCTAAGGCCGCGTCATGCTCCCGGGCGATGCGAAAGAGCAAGCCGTAGATGTCCCGCATGCCCTCCACCTTACCATCCTCTGAGACCACCGCAGTCCCCATGATTCCAACCCGATGGCCTCCGGGAATAGTAACGAAGCCGGACCGAATTTCGTTGCGATGGGTATAGGCCGAAGAGGCACAAACCTTTCGAAATACCGATTCAATCTCGCTTTTCGTATGTACGGCGTCGGGACAAACCTGCCGTCCCGAACCAAAACACAGAAGCGACGGATTTTCCGCCTTGATGCGAATCTCCCGAAGATCCTTAAGCTTTTCCTCCGGGAAAGACTCTATTATTTTTGCGGTTTTTTCCGAAAGATACGGGAGAACTTCCTTGATAGCCAAATCCATGAGACCTGTTCCTCTCCATTGGTTTCTATTTCAGTTTATGCGTCACGGACAGGTTTAGAACTGCCATCGTCGACACCCGTTCTTTTAAATTTTGCGACCGATGCGGACCAACGGGATTAGGATAAAAAAAGGAACCCGAATCCCGGGTTCCGTTCAATGGTGCTTTATTTCATTTTTGGTTTAAAGATTAGGGATGCCAACAAAGAAAAGACGATGGCCGCTGTAATTCCGGCGGCGGTGGCGGTCAATCCTCCCGTTAATATTCCGAGAAATCCCTTTTCCTTAATGGCCGTCCGTACGCCCTCCGCCAAAAGATGGCCGAATCCGGTCAAGGGAACGCTCGCCCCGGAATGACCGAAATTCAACAAGGGCTCATAGAGGCCGACGGCAGACAAAAACACGCCGGCGACAACGTAACCCACAAGGATCCGTGCCGGGGTCAGACGGGTACGTTCAATGAGAATCTGTCCCACGACACAGAACAGTCCTCCCACAAGAAACGACATAAAATAATTCATAGGTTCACCTCACCGTGCAGACAATTCGATCAAATGGGCAATTCCGGGAACCGATTCTCCCTGCATGATGCTGGTGGGGCTCATCAAAGCCCCGGTGCCCATAACCAAAACCTTTTTCCAGGTCCCCTTCATCATCTGAGGCAACACATAGCCGCACAGCACGGAAGCCACGCAACCGCATCCCGATCCGCCGGAATGGACGTCCTGACGCTGGGGGTCGAAGATCATACAACCGCTATCCTGATAATGATTTCCCAAATGAATGTCGTCCGTCTTTAGCAATTCAATCAGCAGGGTTGAGCCGATCTTTCCCAGATCTCCGGAGAGAATGAGATCGTAATCATCCGGGCCCGTAGCGGTATCGTCAAAGAACCGTTTCAGGGTCAAGGCCGCCGCCGGTGCCATTGCGGCACCCATATTGGCCATATCGGTAATATTCATGTCGATAATTGCTCCGGGGCAGATTCGCTTTACCTTGACGCCTTCTCCGCAGGAGGAGACCACCGCACAGCCGGAGCCGGTAACCGTCCATTGAGCCGACTGGGGACGGAATCCGCCGTACTCCAGGGGAAACCGATATTGACGCTCCGACGAGCAAAAATGGGAGCTGGTCACGGCGGCACAACGGTCGGCAAACCCACCGTCAATCGCAATGGAAGAAAGGATCAGCCCTTCCACCATTGTTGAACACGCGCCGTACAAGCCGAAAAACTGTACACCGCTATCACGAAGGCTGTAATTAGAACTAATACATTGATTGAGAAGATCGCCCGCGAACACAAAGTCAAGATCCTTTTCAGATATTTTGGCTTTTTCAAACGCATATTTCATTGCCTCCTTCTGAAGAAAACTTTCGGCCTTCTCGAAGCTATCCTCGCCGCAGTATTCATCCTGCTGCCAATGCTCAAAATGGGCTCCCAGGGGGCCTTCCTTTTCTTTTTTGCCCACGATTGCAGCAGAGGAAACAATAACGGCCGGCTTTTTCAGTTGAAAGGTTCCGCTGCCTAACTTTTTTTCACTCATCCAACCACCCCGATCTGATACAGGATAAAATAGATCAATCCGTACAAAGTGGAGGCGGCAACGCCGTAGGCTATGACCGATCCTGCCACGGAAAAAATCTTCGGTCCGATACCCAGGACCATTCCTTCCACCCGAAACTCCATGACGGGAGAAGACATTGCATTTGCAAATCCCGTGATGGGAACCAGGGTTCCGGCCCCTCCCACCCGGGAAATATTGTCATAGACGCCGAACCCGGTCAAAAGAATACTGCAAAAGACCAGCGTGACCGACTCCATCGCAGAGGCAATGGTTTCACTGAGACCGAAATAGAGATAGATTTCCTTAAAAACTTCCCCAAGGAAACAAATCGTTCCGCCAATCAAAAAGGCACCGAGACAACCTTTCCATAAGGGCTTTTTCGGCGTATGACGCCAAACCAGTTGTTGATAATCTTCCGAACGCATGATCTTCCTCCTTTTCTTCCACGGCTATTTTTACCGAAGAGATGTGGAATATACAAAAAAAATGTCCGGCCTAACGGCCGGACTCATAATTTTTTTCAAACTTTTTGAAGCTCTCCTACAGCGTCAAACCAGGCAAGAGCATCGGAAACCAAAAACACCGCCGACCCATCTTGCGGAAGAAAGAGGGTAATCTCCCCTTTCTTAGCATCGGAGATCTGAATCCCGGTAATATCCGAGATGGAAATGGAGAAGGCCTCCGATTCCGAAGAATAAAAGGAAAGGGACTTTTGGGTAAGAAACAAACGGCCTTTTGCCGCTTTCCCCCGGAAAATTCGGCGAGCCGAATCCTCCAAAAGAATTGCACCCTCTTCCGCCAATTTCTGCCGATAGGGGGCATATGCCTTGGCTCGGAAGAGCTCTACCAAAAACAAGACGCCCGTAATGGCCGCCCCCGAAACCAGAGAACAGATTACGGCAACGAGAAGGATTTTCAGTGTTTGCAGGAACACCGAATCCGGCGGAGTATTCACAAGGAACAACAACATTCCGATGACGGCACCGGCAGAAAACCCAGAGCTGATGATACGAAGATTTCTCTTTTTCAAAATGAACACCTCACCTTTAAAGAATAATCAAATTCTTGGGGCTTTGGGTAATATTGCGGCAGCCTCCATCCAGAACCACCACGAGGTCCTCGATCCGCACCCCACAGTCGTCGGGAAGATAGATGCCGGGCTCCACACTCATCACGGCACCGGCCGGAATGATCCCATCGTACCGGGAAGAAAAATTGGGCGTCTCGTGAATCATCAAGCCGACCCCGTGGCCCAGAGAGTGTCCGAAGGCCTCTCCAAAGCCTTTTTCGGCGATGTGATCCCGGGCAAGGGCGTCAATCTCCGCCCCGGTCATCCCTGCTTTTAGGTGATTTAGAGCGTTTTTCTGAGCAGAAAGGACAATTTCATAAATTTCCCGCTGATAGTCGGAAATTTCTCCCACGGCAACGGTCCGAGTCATATCGGAGCAATAGCCGTCGTAGACCGAACCGAAATCCATAGTGATCATATCTCCCCGACCAACGACCCGGGAGGAAGGAACGGCGTGGGGCTTGGAGCCGTTTTCTCCGCAGGCCACGATGGTATCGAAGGACGGATTGGAAGCTCCGGCACATTTCATGGCGTAATCGATTTCTGCGGCGATCCGCTGTTCCGAGAGGTCTCCCCTTTGCCAGCGGGAAGCAATAAAATCGCAAATATGAGAAAAAGCCTTGTCCGTAAAGGATTGAGCCGTTACGATCTTTTCAATTTCCTGCGGGGATTTGATCATTCGAAGATCGGACAGGACCTTTTCGTCCCCCATCAGCTCGAATCGGTCGGACAGGGCTTCGGAAAGGGCTCGGTACTCCCGGTAGGTTAAAAATTCATCCTCAAAATAGAGGATCTTGACCCCGTGGGGCAGTTCCTCCGCAAGGGTTTTGGCAAAGGATTTCTCCAACAGCTTTACGGAGTATCCGGGGCGAATGTCCTTTTGTGCCATGGTGATATAACGGAAATCCGTGTAAAAAGTCTGCTTTTCTTCGCACACGAGAACCATTCCGTTGGAGGAAGTGATTCCGGTCAGATAGCGGCGATTTTCCGGGCGAAAGGACACATAAGCAGAGTTTTCTGGCAGTTTTGACAACAGTCTTTGTGCAACTTCGTTCATTTCATGCCTCCAATGCCGAACGGTACATTTGCTTCATGGCAAGGGCATCTACGTCCATCGTACCGTCGGACTCGCAAATAATGTGGGCCTCCGACCGCTTTTGGACCAAAAGATCCGCAAGAGGTTCAAAATCCGGCCCGAACACCTTGTCCTCAAAGGTGAGATGCTTTTTCTCTCCCCCGGAGGTATATTCGATCTTGGAAAAATGAACGTGCATCCGACAGGTTCGGTCCGCCCCCAATACGTCCTCCATTCGATTCAGAATGGCAAGATAATCTTCTTTGGTGCAAACACCGCCCCGAGTGCGGGCATTCAGATGACCGAAGTCCACCGTGGGAAGAAAGGACTCGTGGACCTTGCACAGCTCCAAAACCTCATCCAGGGTACCCAGTTGGTTGATCTTACCCATGGTTTCCGGGCAAATTGAAATATGGTCCAAATGCTCGTTCTTCAGGGCTTCCACGGCCTGGGACAAGGTTTCCTTGGCCAAAGCCAGAGCCGCTTCCCGGCTGATTTTCGCACAGCTTCCGCTGTGGACCACAATTCGATCGGCACCCATCCAATGGGCGGCCCGGGCGGTCTTTAAAATATAGCCGATACTGTTCAGCCGTTTCTCAGGCTCTAGGGAAGAAAGGGAAATAAAATAAGGCGCGTGAATGGAAAGAATCTTTCCCTTTTCCCGAAAGGCTTCCCCCAGTTTCCGGGCAGTTTCCTCCCCGACGGTGACGCCGTTTCCGCATTGATATTCAAAAAGGTCCAGCCCTAATTCTTCCAAAAAAGCGGGAAGTTGGAGGGACTTTTTATACCCTCGGTCATAAAATCCTTGAGGGGTTCCGGCAGGTCCGAACAAAACCATAGCAATACGATCCTTTCTTTAATAGGGAAATAGTGACCGACACACTTCAACCAAAGGGCCAAGGGCCCACATTTACCTGATACATACTACAATTATAACACACTTTCCCTGGAATGTCAAACCCCCAAAAAGCTTTATTTGATCGATGGAATCAAATAATGCAGGTTCAAGAATCAGAGAAGTAATGATGGGAACTGTTAAAATTTTGCTAACACAAAGAAGGAACACCCTTCACTGGGGAAAATTTCCGCCGATGAAGGGTGCCCTATTGGTTTGAATTTTACTCAAAATCGGTGATGACGCAAAATAGTCCTTTCAAGCCACATCGGAGAGAGGATGTACAGAATGCCCACTCTATGCCCATCGGGAAGAAGGGGCCTCGGGCTTTCCTTCCCCTTCGGGCTTGCCTTCTCCTCCGGGCTTCTTGACTTCGTCAATGAAGGAACGCAGTTTTTGCTGAATGAGATCGACCTTGGAATCGATCATGGGGACTTCATAGCTCATCCGCGCTCCGCCGATGTCTCGGTAGCCCCTCAGAGGAGTGGTGAACTCGCCGGTCCAACATTCGGTGAAAGGAATCCGCATCTCATTAAAATCGTTACAATACGGTGCAGGCGTTATTTATTGATGGTTTTCAGATAATCGATGCTCATCTTAGCACATTCCAGGGGAGTTTTGCCCATGGAAGGATTGTCCTGTTCCACGACGACCCATTCGGCACCGGATTCTTCCGCAGCCTTGAGAATCGCGGGGAAATCCTGAACGCCGTAGCCCACGGGACGGAATTCAAAGGTCTGATTGTCCTGAGATTTCTTCTCCGCACCGTCATCCACGCCGATGAGAGCGTACATATTGTCAGACTTCTGACCAAAGAAATCCTTCAGGTGAACGATCCGGCACCGTCCGGCGTATTTGCGAACGTATTCCGCAGGATTTTCACCGCCGACGTTGACCCAGCAGGTATCCAATTCGGTCTGGAGAAGATCGGCATCAACGGTCTGATAAAGAGCATCCAGCATATGCTCGCCGCCGACCATATTGGTGAACTCGAAATCATGGTTATGGTAGCAGAGCTGCATCCCCTGATCCTTTGCAACTTTTCCGAGGGTTTTGCAAATTTCAACCAATTTGGAGAAATCTTCGTCCTCTTTGCAATAGTTGGTAGAAACGTGAGGAATCACCACGAACTGACAACCGATGGCCTGATACTGAGCGTAGGTCTCTTCGGGACCGTCGGCCAAAGTCTGAGCCATATTGACGTGAGCAGAAATGGGGGTCAGACCGTGTTTTTTACAAAGATCGCGGACTTCTTCCGCAGAATGGCCGTGGAGTCCGGCAAATTCAACGCCGTCATACCCCATCTCTTTGACCTGTCTGAGGGTTTCGTCCATGTTTGCCGCAAGGGCATCACGAACAGAATACAATTGCAGTGCTACGGGAAATTTCATAACTTCGTAACCTCCGGTTCAAATATTTGTACTTGTATTATAAGACAAAATGTGCTATAATGCAAGTCAGTATAGGAAATATTTCGGTCATTTATTGCGATTCGGAGGAGTTGAGGGAAAAATGGCAGCCTTCTATGAAAACAAACAAATTCCGGTGGATGCCCATATGGGTAGTACCCTGACGGAGGAACCCCATCTGCACGACCATCTGGAAATGGTATATCTTCGCAACGGATGTTCGGGAACGGTTTGCGACGATCATCGGGGAACAATTTATCCCGGAGACGTATTTCTTTCTTTCCCCAACCAGATCCACAGTTATCCCCACGTAGGAGACGGGACGGGGGAACACCTGATTCTTGTTTTTTCTTCTAACGTCTGCAACGAATTTAAAGATCTGTTTCATCGGATGTCCCCCATCTCCCCCATCGTTCGAGCCAAGGATCTGGACGGAGACATCCCAAAATTAATGGAAAAAATTATCGAGGAAAAGGAAACGGATTCTCCTTACCGGGAAGCGATCATTCAGGGGTATCTGCTCTCCCTTTTGGGCAAGCTGTTCCGTTCCATGGAATTTCGGGAAGAAAAGCAGTCGGACGGATCTTTGCTAAAAAGCATCTTGAATTATTGCAACAACCATTACACCGAAGATTTGTCCCTGGAGATTCTTTCCAGAGAGTTGAATACCGGGAAATATCATATATCTCACATTTTCAGCGAAAAATTGAAAATTTCCTTTCCCGATTACGTGAACGGTCTTCGCATCAACGATGCCATCCGTCAGCTGACTACGGACCCGGACCGGACCATTACGGCAATTGCATACGATTGCGGATTCAACAGCACCCGGACCTTCAACCGGGCCTTTGCAAAATACACCGGCATGGCTCCCCGCGACTACCGGGAGGAAAACCTGTACAAAAACCTGGCCCCCATGAATTTTTATATTTCTCAGCGGTGACGGCCCCTCTCCTTTCCTAGAATCATTACTTTATGTTTAATGGGAGAACCTTGGTCTCCCCACAAAAACGCCGCCAATGAAAATTGTCGACAATTTTTTGAACTGTAAAAAATGCGGTTGACAGAAAGAACTCCCATATGATATAATAAATATGTAGAATTTTATTTTTTACAAATATACATCCAATTCCCGTTTATTACCGGTCGCATTCCTGCAATACCGTCAAAAACCGACGGTAGATTGGATTCCTGTACCGTTTCCTATGGGCAGGATCTGACAGACTTTTTTCAAGGTCTGTTTTTTGTTTTATAAACCCGGAGGATTGATTATGAAAGCAATGGAAAAAAAGATCCGAACGGAAGGCAAGGTCTTTCCCGGACATATTTTGAAGGTAGGCAGTTTTCTGAACCATCAGTTGGATACCATATTTTTGATGGAAGTGGGAAAAGAGATCGCAGACCTTTACAAGGACGAAAAAATTGACAAGGTGGTAACCATTGAAACTTCCGGCGTAGCCGTTGCCTTTGCCGCAGCTTCAGAATTAAAGGTTCCCGTGGTTTACGCCAAGAAGCACAAGTCTTCCAATTTGCCCTCGGATCTGTATTCCGCCATCGTCCATTCCTTCACCCACAATACGGATTACACGGTGTATATCAGTAAAGATTTTCTCCACAAGGGGGAACGAGTTCTGATCGTTGACGATTTTCTTGCAGTCGGCAACGCCCTGAACGGATTGATGGACATGATCGGACAGGCCGGTGCCGAAACGGTGGGCATAGCCACCGCCATTGAAAAGGGCTTCCAGGGAGGCGGAGACGCCCTCCGCAAGAGAGGAATTCGAGTAGAATCCATGGCCATCATTGATGAGATGACCGATTCCGATATTGTGTTTCGACCGCAAGAGCGATAACGGTGATATGTAAAAAATTACATATAAATTTTGCAAATTTTTGCTTAACAGCAAGGAGGAAAAAAAATGAAAAAGGTTTTTGCACTTCTGCTGGTTCTCTGTCTGGGGGTAGCCCTGTTTACGGGTTGTGCTTCCGGAGAGAATTCCGGCAAACTCAAGATCGGCGTTATCCTCGTCGGTGACGAGAACGAAGGTTACTCCGGTGCCCACATTGATGGCATTAAGAAAGCCGTAGAAACCCTCGGAAGCGACAAGATTGACGTTATCTGGAAGTACAACGTCGACGACAAGACCGAAGATGCATACCCCGCCGCAGTTGACCTGGTCGAACAGGGATGCACTTACGTGTTCTCCAATTCCTACGGTCATCAGAGCCACATTCTCCGTGCCGCAAAGGAATATCCCGAAGTAAGATTCGTTGCTGTCACCGGCGATACTGCAAAGAAAGACGGTCTTTCCAATTTCTCCAACGCTTTTAACGCCACCTATCAATCCCGCTACGTTTCCGGTGTCGTCGCCGGCATGAAGATCAAAGAATTGGTCGACGCCAACAAGCTGGATGCGAAAAACTACGATGCCAACGGCAACGTCAAGGTCGGTTACGTGGGTGCGTTCCCCTATGCGGAAGTTGTTTCCGGCTACACTGCTTTCTATCTGGGCATTAAATCCGTTTACGACAAAGTTGTCATGAACGTTTCCTATACGAACTCTTGGTTTGATCCCATTGCGGAAGGTGCCGCCGCGGAGGCGTTCATTGCCGACGGTTGCGTCATCATTTCTCAGCATGCGGACTCCAACGGTGCTCCCTCTGCCGTTCAGGATAAGAACAAGAAGGGTTCCGTTGTTTACTGTGTCGGGTACAATATTGATATGCTCTCCGTTGCCCCCGATTCCGCACTGACCTCCGCCACCAACGACTGGTCCGTTTATTACTCCTACGCGTTCGGACAGGCTCTGAAGGGCGAAAACATTGCGACCAACTGGACGAAGGGTTATTCTGACGGTGCCGTTGGAATCACCGCTCTCGGATCTGCCGCCGCCCCCGGAACCGCTGAAAAGGTTGCCGCTGTGGAAGCTGCTCTGAAGGACGGTTCTCTCAAGGTATTTGACACCGACACCTTCACCACGAAGGCCGCTGACGGCGTTAAGGTTGACGAAAACGGAAAGGTCACCGAATATCTGGCAGACATCGACGGCGACTTTGTAGGAGAAACCAACGTAGTCAAAGACGACTATATTGATGAATCCAACGCCGAAGAATTCCGCAGTGCTCCTTACTTTGCTCTGAGAATTGACGGAATCATCGAAAACATTAAAGAAGACTGATTTTTGAATCCATCCTCAATAAGGGAGGTCCTCTCCGGGGCTTCCCTTATTGACTCTTATATGCCGGAAGGGACGGAGTCCCCGTCTTATCCGGGTCAATTGATCGCAATTTACCCTGTCAAGGAAATACAATAAAGGAGATCTGCCCATGGAACAGTCCAGTGCCATCCGCCTGGAAAACGTAACGAAGACCTTTGGGTCCGTCGTGGCAAACAAAAACATTTGTCTCGACATCCGAAGAGGAGAAATTCTATCGTTGTTGGGTGAAAACGGAAGCGGAAAAACAACGTTGATGAATATGCTTTCCGGAATCTATTATCCTGATTCCGGGAAAATCTACGCCTACGGTCAGGAGGTTTCCATCCGATCTCCGAAAGAGGCCTATGACCTACACATTGGAATGATCCACCAGCATTTTAAGCTGGTAGATATTTTTACCGCGGCGGAAAACGTAGTTCTGGGAGATGCCGCCGGCAAAAAAGATAACTTGAAAACGGCAACGGCCCGGATTCGGGAAATTTGTGAAAAATACGGCTTTGATGTAGATCCAAACCAAAAGGTCTATAATATGTCCGTTTCACAAAAGCAAACGTTGGAAATCGTAAAAGTCCTGTACCACGGGGCGGAAATTCTGATTCTGGACGAGCCCACCGCAGTTCTGACCCTGCAAGAGACCGAGAAGCTCTTTGCGGTTCTTCGCAACATGAAGGAAGCGGGAAAAGCAATTGTTATCATTACTCATAAGCTCAACGAGGTTTTGGAAATTTCCGATCGCGTCTCGATCCTGCGTCGGGGAGAATATATCGGAACGGTAGAAACCAAAGATGCAACGGAGCTCTCTCTGACCGAAATGATGGTAGGCAAAAAAGTGAGCCTTGACATTGCCCGTCCCATTGTGGAAAAGAAAAAGCCCTTGCTGGAAATCCGAAATCTTTCCATTAAAAACGACGAAGGCCACGTAGCTATCGACGACGTGAATTTTTATATCCGGGGCGGAGAGATCCTTGGGGTGGCCGGGATTGCCGGTTGCGGTCAAAAGGAGCTGTGCGAGGCCATTGCGGGGCTTCGGAAAATCGACCGGGGAATGATGATTCACCAGGGAGAAGATATCTCCCAAATGACTCCCAAGCAGATTTTGGAAAAGGGAATTTCCATGAGTTTTATTCCAGAGGACCGGCTGGGAATGGGGCTGGCACCTTCCCTTTCCATTACCGACAACATGATTCTGAAGACCTATTCCGAGGGCTTATCCCCCATGGTAAACCGAAAGAAGGGCCGTCAGGAAGCGGAAAAAGTCATTCAGGACCTTGGGGTGGTCACCCCATCGACCGAAACTCCCGTCCGCAGACTCTCGGGAGGAAATGTACAAAAGGTCCTGTTGGGACGAGAGATCAAAAGCGGACCGAACGTTATCATCACCGCCTATCCCGTCCGGGGGCTGGACATCAATTCTTCCTATTTGATCTATGATATTCTCAATCAGCAAAAAATGAACGACGTTGGAATTCTTTTCATCGGAGAAGATCTGGACGTTATGCTCTCGCTCTGCGATAAGATCATGGTTCTCTGTCACGGAAAGGTTATGGGGATCGTGAATGCGGACAATACGTCCAAAGAGGAGCTCGGATTGATGATGACCGGTGCGATCAACCTGATGGAAGCAAGAACTACCGACGTGAAAAAGCCGGGCATCGCAAAGGATTCTTATATTGAGGAGGGGAACCATGAGTAATCTTCAAGCAAAAACCAAGGAACCCTTCCTGCGGATCGTAAAGCGGGACGGAATGAAGGCCTGGAAGGGCTGGCTGATCCGCGGAGGTGCATTGCTTGCGGCGTTGGTGATCTGTGCACTGTTCGTTTATACCATCACGAAGCTAAATCCTCTGTCAGTATACGGATCCATGGCAAAAGGGGCCTTTGGAACCACCCGTCGCACATGGATCACCTTTCAAGATACAGCCATTTTGCTCTGTGTTGCGTTGGGTCTTGCTCCGGCCTTTAAAATGAAATTCTGGAACATCGGTGCCGAGGGGCAGATCCTTGTGGGAGGCGTTTCCACAGCGGCGTGCATGATTTATCTGGGCGACGTTCTCCCCCTGTGGCTGACGGTGGTCCTGATGGTCTTATCCTCTGTCTTTGCCGGGGCGTTGTGGGGCTTGATCCCGGCTCTGTTTAAGGCAAAATGGAATGCAAACGAAACCTTGTTTACCCTGATGATGAATTACATTGCCATTCAGTTAACCATGTTTTTCGTGGCAAAATGGGAGAACCCCATCGGATCGAACACCGTCGGCGTTATTAACCCCGATACAAAGGGCGGATGGCTGCCGGAAATCGGAACGAATCGCATGGTTTCCCCCTACATTCTCCCGGTGGTTCTTGTGCTTGCTCTGACGGTGGTAATGTTCTTCTATCTCAGAAACAGCAAACAGGGCTATGAAATCTCCATTGTGGGAGACAGCGAGAATACCGCCCGTTACGCGGGAATGAACGTGAAAAAGATTATTCTGAGAACCATGCTGATCTCCGGCGGAATTTGCGGACTGGCAGGATTCATCAGTGTGGCAGGTATCAGCCACACCATTTCCACCAGCACCTCCGGAGGAAGGGGCTTTACGGCCATTATCGTTGCTTGGCTTGCCAAATTCAACGCCTTCGTCATGATCTTCGTGTCGCTGCTGCTGGTCTTCCTGGAAAAGGGAGCATCTCAAATTGCATCGGACTACGGATTGAACAACGAAGCCTCCCAAATTATGAAGGGGATTATTCTGTTCTTCGTTCTGGGCAGTGAATTTTTCATCAACTATCGTTTAATTTTCCGCAAAAAGTAAGAAAGGGGACCGAAGAGAATGAATATTGATTCTTGGATTCAATGGTTTCAATCTGCGGTAGTTTTCGGGACCGTCATTATGTACGGATGCTGCGGAGAAATTTTGACCGAGAAATCGGGCAATTTAAATCTTGGGATTCCCGGAACCATGTACATGGGCGGAATTGCAAGCCTCACGGGTGCGTTTTTCTACGAAAATGCCTGTGCAAAGGCAGGAACCGTGCCCAATCCCCTTCTGTGCATCCTAATTGCCTTCCTGTGTGCCTTCCTTGCCGGAGCATTGGGCGGTTTGATCTTCAGCTTTCTGACCACCACCCTTCGGGCAAACCAAAACGTAACGGGATTGACGCTGACCATTTTCGGGGCAGGCATTGCTAACTTCTTCGGCGGCTCCCTCAACAAATTGGCAGGCGGTGTGGGACAAATCTCCATTGCAGCCACCAGCGGAGCCTTCCGCACGACCGTTCCCTTCCTGAACAAGTTGGGGGCTTTTGGAAAAATATTTTTGTCTTACGGATTCTTGGCCTATCTTGCCATTGCCATCGCCATTGCCATGGCGTTGTTCTTGAAAAAATCTCGGAAGGGGCTGAACCTCCGGGCGGTGGGAGAAAATCCCGCGACGGCAGATGCGGCGGGCATTAACGTAACCAAATACAAATATCTCTCCACCTGCATCGGATGCGGCATCGCCGGGCTGGGCGGTCTGTATTACGTAGTAGACTACACCAAAGGCACCTGGGCCAACGACGGAACCATCGAAACCCTGGGGTGGCTGGCGGTTGCACTGGTCATTTTTACGACCTGGAAGCCCTTGAACGCCATTTGGGGGTCTTATCTGTTCGGAATGCTCTACTGGATGTATCTCTACACGGAGTTGTTCGGCTTCGCCCTGACCCGCAGTTCTCTGCCCCTTTTCCGCATGCTGCCTTACGTTGCTACGGTTTTGGTCCTGATCCTGACCAGCATCCGCAAAAAACGGGAAGATCAGCCTCCCGCAAATTTAGGTCTCCCCTACTTCCGGGAAGAACGGTGACTCTTTGCGTATTGCTCCCCTGAAGACTTTTTCCTTAGAAAATCAAGATTATAAAAGATTTACAATCAATACCGTTAAACATAGCGTAACTATATCACAGACAACGGCGCAGGCAAGGAGTTTGCCTGTGCCTTGTTGCTTTTTTGGGGGAAGATAAATTCCTAAGGTATAGAACGTGGTCTCGGTAGATGCGGACAAAATGGCCCCCATTCTGCCGATCGTTGAGTCTGCTCCGTAGGTGGCCAACAGGTCCTCGAACACCGACAGGGCTCCGCCGCCGGAAAGGGGGCGGACCAGGGCAAGGGGCAAGATTTGGGGCGGAACAGATAAAAATTGACAAACCGGAGCCAAGACGGAAATCAGTAAATCCATTGCCCCGGAAGAACGAAAGACGGCTACGGAAACCAACATCAGAAGCAGGGTCGGAAAAATCTGAAGGCAGACCTTCAGGCCGTCCTTTACACCGTCGCAAAAACAGGAGAAAACCGGGGTTTTGCGAATCAATCCGTATCCGAACACGAAAATCATCAAAACAGGCAAAACCACGCTCATTTTGTCCTCCGAAAACAAAGATTAGTCAAGAGTATTCCCGTGGTACAGGATAAAATCTGCACGATCCACACGGCCGGAAGAATATCCATGGGATGCTTTGCTCCGTTGGCTTGGCGAAGAGCACAGACGGTCGTAGGAATCAACTGAACCGAGCAGGTATTCAACAGAATAAAAACGGCAAGAGACCGGGAAACCGTTCCCTCTGCCATCCCACCGGAGGCCTTAATTCCGTAGGGGGTAGCGGCATTCCCCAGGCCAAAGAAATTGCAGGCCAGGTTCATGGAAACGGAGGAACGGAGCTTCGGATCGGTCTTGGTTCTCGGAATCAGAACCCCCACGGGCTTTGCTAACCACCGGGAAAATCCGTCCACCAGCCCCGAGCCTTCGGCAACCCGCATAAGCCCGCTGAAAAAGCAAACCGAACCGCCGATCTTCAGAATCAAAGACACGGTATCTGCGGGAGTGGATAAAACGGCCTGGCAAACCCGATCCAGATTTCCCGTTATTGCTCCGCAGACCGTACCGGCGACTATAAAAATAAAGCAAATCCAACCAATCACAGATCTCTCCCCTTTCACTTCATTTTATGGATAAAACAAATCATTATGTCATAAGATGGAAGGAAAAGGAGTGAATCAGCGTGAAGATCACAGAACGAATTTTACATTCTTTGGAGAAAAACTGGCAAACGGTTGCGTTGTCAGCGGTCTGCATTTGTTTGGTCCTGGCCATGATTGCCGCAGGAGAAGCCCAATCGGTAGAAGTTTTTTCCACTTCGGACTGGGGATTATCCTTTGGAATTCCCAACGCGGCCCCGCAGGGAAACGTCAGCCCCGAAGAGTTAAAGAAGTACAATGCTTATTACGTGGGAGACACGGAGTCCAAGACCGTCTATTTGACCTTTGATGCTGGATACGAAAACGGATATACGGCACAAATCCTGGACACCTTAAAAAAGCATAACGTTCCCGCCGCATTTTTTTTGGTAAAACATTACATGGAAACGGCACCGGAGTTGGTCCGACGAATGGCGGATGAAGGACACCTTGTGGCAAACCACACCGCATCCCATCCGGATATG
>JAZTWH010000077.1:0-85492 GCA_045635765.1 Eubacteriales bacterium
TGGCATCCAATCTGAGTGAAGTGATCTCCATCTTCACCGCCACCATTTTAGGTTTTACCATTCTTCATCCCGTTCACATTCTTTGGATCAACCTGATCACCGATACCTTCCCCGCCCTGGCCCTAGGCGTCGAGAAGAGCGAGCGGGACATTATGCAACGCAAGCCCCGCAGCTCCAAGGAAGGCATCTTCTCCGGCGGCGTGGGAGCAGACGTTGCCTATCAAGGAATTTTGGTCTCTGTTCTGACCTTGGCCTCCTACTTTATCGGCCACTTTATTGAGACCGGCAACTGGGAGATCACCACCTCCGAGCACGGGGTTACCATGGCGTTTTTGACCATGTCTATGGCGGAGATCTTCCATTCCTTCAACCTGCGGTCCCAAAGAAAATCCATCTTCACCATGAAGAGCCATAATCTGATGCTTTACGGTGCCATGCTGGTCTCCTTGATCCTGACCACCGCAGTCATCTATATTGAGCCCCTTGCAACGGTGTTTGAATTTTCTCACGTTTCCCCGGTAGAATACTTTACTGCCATGGGCCTGGCCGTCCTGGTGATTCCCGTAGTTGAAATCGTGAAGTTCTTCCAGCGAAAATTCGGCAAATAATACCGAAAAAGGTGGCATTTTCCCTTTTTGACCTTGACATTTCTCGGAAATTGTGGTATACTGATGAAAACAAACCAGCATTTTCAGAGAGGAATTACCAATCATGAAAGAAATGTTTCAATTACGCACCATCCTTTGTTGGATTATCTGCGTGGGATCTTACTGGCTTACGGGCCTTTTGTACCCCTATAATTTTTATTATCAGGACACGTACGTTCCCTCCATGTCTTTCCTTGAGATTCTGACCTTGATGGGAATTATGGTAGTATTGGGAACCGTCATGCATCTGATCATGCAGGGCGTATGTGCCGTGGGCAAATATATCGGAATGAAGAAAAATCTTCTGCTGTACTTCTTATATTATTTGGTAATTTGCTCCTTGTTTGCCTTTGGGACCGATCGGCTCCTCCCCTTCCTCAAGATCGAACCCTGGGGACTGTACCTTCTGATCGGAATCCTCCCGGCAATGCTCTGCTCCATCGTTTATTCCTATCACGTAAGCCGTTCCAAAAAGGAATCCAAAGAATAAAATAACACCATCCGGAGGGAGTGAGACGAAGGTCTTGCTCCCCCGTTTTTATGCACAAAAACCGGGCCCGGGCATATAAATGGAATGAGCAAACTTTGTTTTTGCCATTATGATTCAAGGAGGAATCAAGGGAAATGCCGACAAATAGAAATACGACTCCGGGGTCGGAATTCCGGGAAGCAGTCTGCGTAAACGTAGACCGTATTTACGATTGCTGCAAAGACCGGGATTGCATGCAAGATCTGCGGGTCTACCTCTCCGATCAGGATCAGCAGATTTTGGAGAACGCCGCAAGTGTCAAACCGGGTCAAGCGGAAATTTTGTGGTCCTACATAGACGTGGAACCACTGTCCTTCAACAACGGATTTTATACCGTTGACATTCAGTTCTTTATCCGGATATCCTTTGAAGTATGCCAAGGAAAGGGCCGTCCCCAGCACATCGAGGGCTGCGCCGCCTTCCACAAAAAGACGGTTCTCTACGGCAGTGAAGGAGGTGCTCGGATCTTCACCTCCGAATATGCACCGCAAAGCTGCGACCGGAATCTGGAGGTTCGGAGCAACCGTCCCAGAGCAACGGTAGAGGTCCTGGATCCCATTATTCTTGCCGCCCACATCTGTGACCCCTGCGACCGGTGCGGTTGCGACACGGTTGATATTTCCTCCATTCCGGGATATATCAATTCCTATTTTGAAAACGACCTTTGCGACCGGGAAGGCTGCCGCCGCCTGTACGTGACGTTGGGCATCTTTTCCATCGTCCGACTGATGCGGGAAGTACAACTTTTGATTCCGGCCTGCGATTTCTGCATCCCCGAAAAGGAAAGCTGCTTCCCCGACGAACAAGATCCCTGCGGACTGTTCGGACAAATGGAATTCCCGCTGGATCAGTTTTTCCCGCCCAACAAGAACGGAAACTGTGCCGAAGGATGCTAAAAGAACGCCAGAAGAAAATCGCATCTTTTCTTCTTTTCGGGAGAAAAGAGGAGGTGCGACCGGGTCGACGAACGCCCTCCGTCGGGAAGAAGATAAACATCAAGGGAGACCGCACAGACGGTCTCCCTTTTTGTTGTATACAGAAAACCACGCGATAGTCGCGTGGTTTTCTGTATATAATAAATATCCCCCGCTATGCGAGGGACATTTCAGTGCAGGAATTGCAACGGATTATTCTTTTCTTGAGACGATTTCTCACACATCCAGAGAGAGAACGTCTTGGGGGGTTTCTCTGCGGACGGCGAGGGAAACCTTTTCTCCCCCTTGGGAGACCATGACCACGGCGGGCCGGGAAATGCGGTTATAATTGGACGCCATGGAGTAGTTGTACGCTCCGGTGGTACAGACGGCCAGAACATCCCCCCGGCGGGTGGAAGCGGGCAAATTCACCGATTCCTGGATAATGTCGCCGCTTTCACAGCACCGTCCGACCACAGAGCAGGAGAAGTCGTTTTTCTCCGCCAACTTTCCGGCGTTGAGCACGGTATAAGAAGAGCCGTACAGGGCAAACCGGGGATTATCGGTCATTCCGCCGTCCACGGACACGTAATTCTTGTATCCGGGAATCTTTTTTACCGTCCCGACGGTATACAGGGTCAAGCCGGCATCGGCCACGATACTCCGGCCCGGCTCCATACGAATGGCAGGTAGGGGAAGCGATAATTGCTTACATTTTTCCTTCACTGCCCGGGCGACCTGGGCAATATTTGACGGAATATCGATGGTGGGGTCGGACTCCACATAACGGACGCCGTATCCTCCGCCCAAATCCAGGATTCGTGCAGTATATCCCAGTTGATCCCGCATGGCAGCAAGAAACTCCAGCATAATATCTCCCGCCCGTAAAAACACGTCGGAATCAAAGACCTGGGACCCTACGTGGCAATGGAAGCCGGCCAGGTCAACATGAGGCTTAGAAAGGGCAAATTCGGTGATCTGAGCGGCTTGTCCCGTTTCGATGGCGGAGCCGAACTTGGAATCCACCTTTCCGGTGGCCACGGCGGCGTAGGTGTGGGGATCGATCCCGGGGGTGAGGCGTAAAAGGATCTTTTGCTTTTTTCCCCGTTCTCCGGCAATGCGGTTGACCGCCTCCACTTCCTCCCCATTGTCCGCAACAAAATACCCAACTCCGCACTCTATGGCATAAGCGATGTCGGCGTCGGTTTTGTTATTGCTGTGAAAATAAGCGTGTTCCATAGGAAATCCGGCGTTCATGGCCGTGGCGATCTCTCCCGAGGAAACCACGTCCAACCCCAGTCCCTCTTCCTTGATCAAGCGGATCAGGGCGGTAAAAGAACAGGCCTTTCCTGCATACAAGGGCATGGCCTCGGGGCCGAAATGCTCTTTCATTGCCCCATAATAGGTCCGGCAATTTTTACGAATTCGGTCCTCATCCATAACGTACAGAGGCGTTCCATATTCCTTGGCAAGGGACAGGGTGTTCTTTCCGTTAAAATGGAGGATTCCGTCCCCGTTGGTAAGATTATCACAAATCATAAAATCACTTCACAAATTCCTTATAGATTGCTTCCAACGCAACCTCGTAATCTCCGGCGTTAATCCCAACGATAATGTTCAGCTCGCTGGAGCCCTGGTCGATCATACGGACGTTTACGTCCACCTCCGCAAGGGCTTTAAAGACCCGATAGGCTGTACCGTGGGCCCGGACCATGCCGCGGCCGACAACGGCGATCATGGCAAGGTCGTCCAGCACGTCTATTTTATCGGGGCAAACGGCCTTCTGCAAGGCCTTCAGGACCGCATCCCGTTCCGGCTCCAATTCCCCGGTATTGACCACCACGGACATGGTGTCGATTCCCGAAGGAAGGTGTTCAAAATTGATATTGTGCTCTTCCAACACCTGCAACACTCTGCGGCCAAAGCCCTTTTGTCCGTTCATCATGGATTTTTCCACATAGATCGTAGAAAATCCCTTTTTCCCGGCGATGCCCGTCACGTGATGGGGCGGCTTGGATGCCATTTCATCGGAAGAAACGATCATCGTGCCTGGGGCTTCGGGGCAGTTGGTATTACGGATATTGATGGGTATTCCCGCTTCCCGGACGGGGAATATGGCTTCCTCGTGCATCACGCTTGCACCCATGTAGGAAAGTTCCCGTAGCTCCCGATAAGTGATACAGGGAATGGGTTCGGGATCGGATACGATCCGGGGATCCGCCATGAGCATCCCGGAGACGTCGGTCCAGTTTTCATACAGATCCGCCTTTGCGGCACGGGCAACGATGGACCCGGTAATGTCAGAGCCTCCCCGGGAGAAGGTGCGGACGGTTCCGTTGGGCATAGAACCGTAGAACCCGGGAATCACCGCCCGGTCGGCCTCGGAAAGGAGAACCTCCAGGGATTGGTCGGTCCGTTCCAAATCCAACGTGCCTTCATCGGTAAAGTAGATGGCATCCTCCGCATCCAAAAAGGCGTAGCCCAAATATTCCGCAAGAATCATGGAATTGAGGTATTCTCCCCGGGAAGCCACGTAGTCACGGCTGGCACGGTTTTTTATGACCAAGCGAATGGTGGCAAATTCCGATTCCAAGGACAGGTTCATGCCCAAATCGGCAATAATCTCCCGGAAGCGGTTTTCAATCTTTTCAAAGGGCTCGTCAATGGGCTCCTTTTTCCGGGCAAGACGGTAACATTCCAACAAAAGATCGGTGACCTTCACGTCTTCCGGGAACCGCTTCCCGGGGGCGGAAGCAACGACGTAACGGTTGGCCGGATCTGCCTTGATGATGGCGGCAACCTTACGGAACTGCTCCGCATCTGCCAGGGAGGAACCCCCGAATTTCAATACTTTCAACATAACAACAACTTCTCCTAATCTTACTGCCTTACTCGGAAAGCATGGAATTCATATCGTAAATTCCCGCCGGCTTTCCGATCAAAAATGCTGCGGCGGCAATGGCACCCTCCGCAAACAAAGCCCGGCTGTGAGCCTCATGCTTCAAGGTCACGGTCTGATGATCGGTGGAAACGATCACCTCGTGAATTCCCACCACGTTTCCCATCCGCAGGGAATGAATCCCGATCTCCTCTTTGGTACGCTTCGCTTGTCCTTGGCGGCCAAAAACGAAGGGGACTTTTCCCCGGACCTCCCGCAACGCCTCGGCGATGAGAAGGGCAGTCCCGCTGGGAGCGTCCAATTTCCGATCGTGATGGGTCTCTACGATCTCGATTTCCGCATCGGGCAGAGTGGCGGCAGTCTTTTTTGCCAATTCCACCAAAAGTGCCACGCCGACGGACATATTGGCCGATAAAAATATGGGAATCCGTTGGGCGGCTTTGCGAATTGCTTTCTTTTCTTCTTCCGTATGGCCGGTGGTGCAAAGAACCACGGGAAGGCCCTTGTTCACGGCGTACTCCAGCAGGGATTCGGTAGCGGAATGGTGGGAAAAATCCACGATACAATCGCATTTTTCCGAGACCTCATCCAGGGACAGATGGCAGACTGCGTTCCCATCGTATCCGTTCACATCTACGCCGCAGGCCAAGGAAGAGCCTCGGTATCCGGCCAGGGCAAGGGAGGCGACCTCTTTCCCCATATGTCCGCCCATGCCGTAAACTAAAATCTCACAGGACATGAAAAAACTCCTCTCAGATCTTCAATCCCTGTTCACGCATCAAGGCGAAAAGGGTTGCTTCGTTCTGGGACTCCATGGGGGTCAGAGGAAGACGGAGATAATTCTCTCCGAATCCCATAGCGGCCATGGCGGCCTTAACGGGAATGGGATTGACTTCGCTGAACAACGAATTGATCAGGGGCAAAAGATCCAACTGCAGATCCCGGCTCTTGGCGATGTTTCCGGAAAAGAAGGCGTCGCACATCTCTACGGTCTTCCGGGGAAGAACGTTGGAGAGAACGGAAATAACACCCTTTCCGCCGAGAGACAAAACGGGGACGATCTGGTCGTCATTGCCGGAATAAATATCCAGATTTCCCCGGACAAGGGCGGCCAACTCCGCAATTTGAGAAATATTCCCACAGGCCTCCTTCACGGCAACGATGTTCGGATGGTCGGCCAATTCCGCACAGGTCTTAGGCAACAAATTACACCCGGTACGGGAAGGTACGTTATAAAGAATCAAAGGCTTGGTCGAGGCATCTGCAATATCGGCAAAAGAACGAATCAGACCCTTTTGGGTTGCTTTATTGTAATAAGGGGTCACCACCAGCATAGCATCGCAACCGATTTTGCAGGCATACTCGGTCAGATCAATGGCATATGCAATATCATTGGAACCGGTTCCGGCAATGACAGGGACCTTGCCCCCTACCGTCTCAACGGCAAATTTCAGTACCTGACGGTGTTCTTCGTCGGAAAGGGTCGAGCCTTCCCCCGTAGTTCCGGCAATGACAAGGGCGTTGACGCCTTCGGAAACCTGCCAACCAAGAAGACGGGCAAAGGTGGGATAGTCTACTCCTTCTTTGGTCATAGGGGTAACGATGGCAGTAGCAACTCCTTGAAAGATCGTTTCGTTCATTGGAAAAAAACTCCTTTAACAAAATAAAATGACGGTTTGCGCATGACACGGCAAACCATCACGAAAATACAGGAGCGGGAAAACCGCACCGGGCTGTTCTTTTTCTTCGGATAGCTCTCCGCATTACTGCGACAACAAGGGGAATCTTATTTCCCGTTGCCAGATCGGCCCCCGTTCCACAGAGCCGTCTTCGGCATCCGCCCCTTTCTTCTGCCCCGCTTCGGACAAGCGTTTTCGGACAAAATACTAATGGCAAAATGCACCTCTACCTAACATATAGACAATTATAGCACATTTCTCCCCGTTTGTCAAGGGGTTTTTGGCAGAAAAATGGGCCTTTTTCCACAAAAAACCCTCTATTTTCGTACTTTATTCCGGTTTTCCAAGGGGAAGGGCCCACCTCTGTCGAAAGGCCTCTTCTGACAGACCGCCATTGAGCCATAAAAATTTTTGTGGGGCAATCTGAAAAATATGAACGAAAACCTTTGAACATTTTGTGAAAACAGTTGACAATTAAAAAAACTCGTGTTATAATATCCAAGGTCTCAAAAGACCGGAACCAAATCTTGGGGAATTGTGTAAGGGTAGCACGACAGACTCTGACTCTGTTTGTTGGGGTTCGAATCCCTATTCCCCAGCCAGAAAAAGCCTATCACGGAAGTGATAGGCTTTTTTCATGCCACCGACAGAGTCGGGGGCATTGTTACTATTTGAAATACGGGGGTTCGGTTAAATGTGGGCCTCGTCGAGAAGCTCGATGCCGGAGGCGGAAAGAATTGCTTCCGCTTTTTCCGTATCGTCGGTACGCATGACGGTATAGGCTTTTTCGGCACAGGTGGTGATGAGTGCGTACAGATATTCAATATTCACGCCGTTTTCCTCCAGACGGGAAAGGACCTTTGCAAGTCCGCCGGGCTGATCGGGAACGGCAAATGCAGTAATGGTACGGATACTGGAGGTGTGCCCCGCCTCCGAGAGGGCCTTTTGGGCACGGATGGGATCGTCGGCAATGATGCGAACGATGCCGTAATCGCTGGTGTCGGCAATGCACATCGAACGAAGGTCGACGTTGGCCTTGGCAAGAACGTCAGTAATCTCATGGAGAGACCCCTTTTTATTTTCCACAAAAACGGATAACTGTCTGATGCCCATGAATTCTGCCTCCTTTGTATTAGTCGTGGAGCTTACGCTCGTCGATGATACGGACCGCCTTGCCTTCGCTCCGGGCGATGGTCTTGGGGGGAACGAGGTGAACGTCCGGCCCGATGCCGAGCATGCTTCGCATGGCATTCTTGAGTGCCTTCTCTTTGGCGGAGAGATTCTTTACCGAATCGTCAAACTGTTCAGGAAGAAGTTCCACGTAAACATCGAAGGTGTCGGAGTTATTAACGCGGCCGATTTTGATTTGATAGTTGGGAGAAAAGCCCTCACTGAGCAGAACCGTTTCGATCTGGGAGGGGAATACGTTGACACCTCGGATGATCATCATATCGTCGCTCCGTCCCATGGGCTTTACCATGCGGATATGGGTTCTTCCACAGGAACAGGGCTTTCTGGAAAGGACGCAAATATCTCTGGTGCGGTAACGCAGGAGGGGGAATGCTTCCTTATCCAGGCACGTGAACACCAGCTCGCCCTTTTCTCCTTCGGGAAGGGGCTCGCCGGTTTCGGGATTGATGATTTCTGCAAGGAAGTGGTCCTCGTTAATGTGCATCCCTGCCTGCTCGGAACATTCATAGGACACGCCGGGACCCGAGATTTCGGTCAGACCGTAAATATCGTAGGCCTTGATCCCGAGGGTCTTCTCCAGGTTCTCCCTCATTCCCTTGGTCCAGGGCTCTGCACCGAAAATTCCCGCCTTGAGAGGAATGGTGTCGGGGGTATAACCCAGCTCCTTCAGGGATTCCCCCAGATAGGCGGCATAGGAAGGGGTACAACACAGGACGGTGGCACCCAGATCGGTCATGAACTGGATTTGCCGTTCCGTATTTCCCGAAGACATTGGAAGGGTCAGAGAACCGACCTTGTGAGATCCTCCGTTGAGACCGGGGCCTCCCGTAAAGAGTCCGTAGCCGTAGCTGACCTGCACCACGTCCTGTTTGTCGGCACCTGCGGCGACCAGGGCACGGGCACAGCAATCCTCCCAAAGATTGATGTCATTTTGGGTGTAATAGGCAATCACACGCCGTCCCGTCGTCCCGGAAGTGGATTGAATGCGAACGCAATCCTCCAGGGGAACGGCAAGCATTCCATAGGGATAGGTCTCCCGAAGGTCGGATTTTTCAATAAAGGGGAGCTTGTGAAGATCCTCGATGCCATGGATATCCTCCGGCGTTACTCCCTTTTTGTCCATCAGATCACGGTAGTAGGGAACGTTCTCGTAAACGTGCTTGACCTGCTTGACCAACTTTTCGGACTGCAGTTTTTTGATTTCCTCCACCGGCATGGTTTCAATTTCCGGCTGGTAAAATCTTCTCTTTTCCATTGGAATCACCTCTTATGTGAAAACATACGGTATTTTTATAACGCTCATGCTCTTCCCAAGGAAAAAGCCTTGACGTTCATATCGAAGAATTTGGGGGCAACGGTCTGCCGAAGGGCCTCAATCCAGGATTCCTCGGAGAAAGGAAGGCATTTGGAGAGCTTGCCCATGAGAACGATATTCACCGCCTTGGAAGAGCCGGCCTCCAGGGCGGGAGTGAGGGCGTCCACACAATCAACGGAGACGCCTTTTTGGGAAAGTTCATCGAGGACCTCGTGGGGGTAGGTCGCAGCACCCGTAATCACCGGCATCGGATCGATCTCTTGGGAATTAACGATGATTTTCCCATTCTTTTTTAAGTATGCCGCGTAACGGGCCGCCTCCAGCTTTTCAAAGGAAACGATAAAATCCGCTTCTCCCTTATCAATGATGGGAGAATAGACCCTTTCGCCGAATCGGACGTAGGTGACCACGCTTCCGCCTCTCTGGCTCATGCCGTGGACCTCGGAAACCTTCACGTCGTAGCCCTCATTCATAAGGAGTCTGCCCAGCAGTTTACTGGCCAAAAGAGAACCCTGTCCGCCCACGCCGACGATCATAATGTTGGTTGTATTCACTGTTCGTTACCTCCGATGGCTTGGAATGCACAAAGCTGGTTGCAAACGCCGCATCCTACGCAGAGGGTTGCGTCGATGTGGGCCTTGTTGTTTTTCATGCTGATGGCAGGGCATCCGATTTTCATGCACGCCTTACAGGAACGGCACTTGTCCTCGTCGATGAGGAAGGCGGGCTTTGCCTTGACATATTTGAGCAACGCACAGGGACGGCGGGAAATGATGACCGACGGCTCATCGGCGGAAATTTCTTCCATAATCGCCTGCTCCGTGGCCTTAAGATCATAAGGATCGACCACTCGGACGCGGTTGATCCCCAACGCCCGGCAGAGGGCCTCAAGATCGATCTTGGTGGCGGGATCGCCCTTGATGTTGTATCCCGTGGTGGGATTTTGCTGATGCCCGGTCATCCCCGTGATGGAGTTATCCACGATGATGACGGTGGAATTGGTTCCGTTGTAGGCAATATTTGCAAGACCGGTCATGCCCGAATGCATGAAGGTAGAATCTCCGATCACGGCAACCGTTTTTCCCTCGGCCTCTTTGCCGATTGCCTTATTAAAGCCGTGAACTCCGGAAACCGAGGCACCCATACAAAGGACCGAATCAATAGCGTTGAGGGGTGCGGCGGACCCGAGGGTATAACAACCGATATCCCCCAAGACCGTAATCTTTTTCTTGGAAAGGATGTAAAACAACCCTCTGTGGGGGCATCCCGCACACATCACGGGAGGACGGACGGGGATAGCCTCGGCGGGGGCGATAAATTCCTTTTCCGTCTGGCCGAGAACTTTTGCGATCAGCCCTTGAGAAAATTCTCCGCAGATGGGGAAAAGATTCTTTCCGTCCACCGGGAGGCCCAAGGCCCGGCAATGATTTTCAATTACGGGATCCAGTTCTTCTATAACGCAGACCCGATCCACCTGCTTGGCGAAGTCGAGAATCCGGTCCACGGGGAGGGGATTGACCAATCCCAGCTTGAGGACCGAAACGCTGTCTCCGAAGATCTCCTTAACGTAATGATAGCAGGTTCCCGAGGTGATAATCCCCAGCTTTCGATCGGAGGCAAGCTCCGTACGGTTGAGGGAAGTCTTTTCCGCCAGGGCAACCAGGGCGGCGGTTCTCTCCTCTACCGCGGGATGGCGGCGAATGGCGTTTGCGGGAGCCATAATATATTTTTGCGGATTTTTTACGTATTCTTTTCTGGCCACTTGATCGGGCTCATCCATAGAAACGGCACACTGAGAGTGTGCGATCCGGGTGCACATACGAAGGAGCACGGGAGTGTCGTATTCTTCCGAGAGTGCGAAGGCCTGCTTTGCAAATTCCTTTGCCTCGGAGGCGTCGGAAGGCTCAAGCATGGGCAGTTTTGCGGCGTTGGCGTAGTGACGGGAATCCTGCTCGTTTTGGGAGGAGTGCATCCCGGGATCATCGGCCACGCAGATCACAAGCCCGCCGTTGACCCCCGTGTAAGAGAGGGTGAACAGAGGATCTGCCGCTACGTTGAGTCCCACGTGCTTCATACAGCAGGCAGCTCTTGCCCCTGCCAAGGACGCCCCGAAGGCAACCTCGCAGGCAACCTTTTCGTTGGGAGCCCATTCACAGTAGAGCTCATCGTATTTTGCCGCATATTCAGTAATTTCGGTGGAGGGCGTTCCGGGGTAGGAGGATACGACCTTGCATCCTGCCTCCAAAAAGCCTCTTGCCACCGCTTCATTTCCAAGCATTAATTTTTTCATGAATGGTAGACCGCCTTTTTTGAATTTGTAGATTCGTTTTCCATGGGAAGGATCATTCCCCGTCCTCCAGGGAGCTGCTTGCAGGGACGGTGATCTTCGTATCATAGCAAGCAAAGAGTGCCTCGGTGTTTTCGAGAATATGTTTCTGCGTAAAAATACTTACCACAGGAACGATAACCAGCCCGGCCAACATGGTGAGCACCCCGGAATAGAGGGAGTTTTGGAAAATAACACTAAGGACGCCGCCAAAGGTAACAACCTCCATGGAAACCAAAAGCTGAACAAGCATCATTCCAACGCCGAAGCCAAAGGATGTCCAAACCGCCGGCCGGGTCGTCTTTTTCCAGTAAAGACCGTAAAGGAAGGGTGCCAGGAAGGAACCCGCCAACGCACCCCACGAAACCCCCATCATTTGGGCAATAAAAACGAAATCCTTCCAGATAGAATCTTTGAGGATGGCAATGGCTGCCGATATTGCAATGAAAAACACGATGAGGATCCGCATAAGAAGAAGTTTTCGTTTTTCGCTGGGCTCTTTTTTGAGGGCAGGGATCCACACGTCCAAAGAGAGGGTGGATGCGGATGTGAGCACCAGGGAGGAAAGGGTGGACATGGAGGCCGAAAGGACCAACACGATCACGACCCCGACCACGTAGGGAGAAAGATTTGCAAGCATGGATGGGATGATGGAGTCAAAGCCGCCCACGGGCTGTCCGTTTTCGGCGGCGGGAACGAAGAGCCGTCCAAAGCCCCCCAAAAAGTAGCATCCCCCCGCCACGATCACAGCAAACAAGGTGGAAATCAGCGTTCCCTTGCGGATTGCCGCCTCATTGGAGATGGCGTAGAATTTTCCGACCATTTGGGGAAGGCCCCAGGTCCCGAGGGAGGTCAAAAGCACCACCACCACGAGGAACGCGGGGTTGGGTCCGAAGAAAGAGGTGAACTCCCATCCACCGTTTTCGGCTGTAGAGAGGGCCTCCATGGAGCCCATAAAGCCGCCGTTTTGGTTGAGTACGGCAAGCACGACCACGACGATTCCCACCAACATCACGATACCCTGAATGAAATCGTTAATGGCCGTTGCCATATAGCCGCCGAAGATCACGTAAATACCCGTCAGCACGGCCATGGCAAGAATACAAACCCAATAGGGAATTTCAAAGGCAATGTTGAACAGACTGGAAAGTCCGTTATAAAGGGAGGAGGTATAGGGAATCAGAAAGACAAATACGATCACCGAGGCGGCAATCTTGAGCCCCTTGGACCCGAAACGCTTCTCAAAGAAATCGGGCATGGTTTTGGAGTTAATGTGTTGTGTCATCAGCCGGGTGCGCCTTCCCAGAATATTCCACGCCAGCAGAGACCCGATAAAGGCGTTACCCAGCCCGATCCAAGTGGATGCGATCCCAAAGTTCCAACCAAACTGCCCCGCATAGCCCACGAAAATGACTGCGGAGAAGTAGGACGTGCCGAAGGCAAAGGCCGTCAGCCAGGGTCCCACCGATCTTCCGCCCAGAACAAAGCCGTCCACGTCGGTGGCGTGCCGCCGACAGTAGAGCCCGACGCTGATCATTAAAGCAAAAAATACGACGACGAGGATGGATGTAAATATTTGTGCGTTCATGCTAAAAAACTCCTGAATTTTTTATGCTGTATGAATTCGGATCAGTTTTTCATCTGTGCTTCCACAAGACTCCCGCCGCAGTAGGTCTCACGGAGCTTTGGCTTTTCGATCTTTCCCGTGGGGTTGCGGGGAACGGTTGCAAAGATGATTCTGCGGGGACGCTTATATTTCGGAAGGGCAAGACAAAATTCGTAGATCTCCTCTTCCGAGCAGGTCATACCCTCTTTGATCTCGATGATGGCCGCGGAGATTTCTCCCAGACGCTTATCGGGCAAGCCGATGATGGCCACGTCCTTGATCTTTGCATGGGCCCGGAGGTGATCCTCCACCTGGACGGGATAGATATTCTCTCCCCCGCTGATAATGACGTCCTTTTTGCGGTCAACAAGGTAGATAAAGCCGTCCTCGTCTTCCTTGGCCATGTCTCCCGTTAAGAGCCAATCCCCTTTCAGGATCTCGTCGGTTGCCTTTTGGTTTTTATAATAGCATTTCATGACGCCGGCACCCTTGACAGCCAGTTCTCCTACCTGGCCCCGGAGGACGGGGTCACCGTTTTCATCCACGATCTTCGTTTCCCACAGGTATCCGGCCTTGCCGATGGCTCCCACCTTATGGATATTCTCCATTCCCAGGTGAACGCAACCGGGCCCGATGGATTCAGAAAGCCCGTAGTTGGTGTCGTAATCGTGGGAGGGGAAGGTTTCTTTCCACCGCTTGATGAGGGAGGGGGGCACGGGCTGAGCACCAACGTGCATCAGTCGCCACTGGGAGAGCAGGTAATCCTCCAGCTTCAAATCCCCCCGGTCGATGCAGTCCAAAATATCCTGGACCCATGGAACCAAAAGCCAAACGATGGTGGCATGCTCGTCGGATGCGGTCTGCAAGACCCATTCGGGCTTAACTCCCCGCAAAAGCACGGCTTTTCCTCCCGTAAGAAGGGAGCCGAACCAATGCATCTTCGCACCGGTATGATAGAGGGGAGGAATACACAAAAACACGTCATCCTTGGTCTGGGCGTGATGCTTCTGCTCGGTATAGCAAGCAGCAACCAGAGCCGCATGGCGATGCAAAATTGCCTTGGGAAAGCCGGTGGTTCCCGAAGAAAAATAGATGGCTCCGTCATCCTCATCCCGCAGCTCCACGGGAGGAACGGTAGTGGAGCAATAATAGGTCATTTCCCGGTAGTTGTCGGCATAGGAAGGCGTTTGGACCTTTTCACCCACGAAGAAGAGATTGTCGACCTCTCCGATCTGATCCTGAATGGCATTGATGCGGTCAATAAACTCGGGACCGAACACCAACATCCGAACGTCGGCAAGGTCGAGACAGTATTTGATCTCATCGGAGGAATAGCGGTAATTCATGGGGACGACTAAGGCTCCCGTTTTCAAGATCCCAAAATAAATGGGAAGCCATTCCAGGCAGTTCATCATCAGAATTGCAACCTTGTCTCCCCGCTTGATCCCTCTTGTGAACAGAAGGTTTGCGAAGCGGTTTGCCTTAACGTCAAACTCTTTCCACGTAATCTCCCGGCGGTATTTGTCCGACTCGGACGCCGTATCAATCAGATTGTACTCTCTCCACGTCACGTTGCTTTCGGGCTGCTTTTCCGGGTTGATCTCCACGAGAGCCACGTCGTGGGGATATATTCTTGCATTTCTTTCCAAAAAATCCGTAATTGGCATAGGTGCAACCTTCCTTAAATATCATAAAGAATACATATAAAATCATTATAGCACAAACTTCTCATTTTGTCGAGTGAAAATTCAGCTTTTTTCAATTTTTTTTACATTTTTACTGTCAAAATTGCATTTTCAGTGGAAAAGGTATGGAAAATCCAAAATTTGACGGCATATTTTTAATATATGCATTCATTTTTTAAAAAAGAGGAGTGGTTTTCGAGGTTCTGTTTCATCAGATGAAAATTCACATAATAGAAAATCCCCCGAACAGTTTCATACTGTCCTGGGGAAGGGTGCGGTTACACAAGGATATTCAGCAAGGCGTACATTAAGGGAATGGTAACGACACAAAGGGTGTGGGAAATCATTGCCATGGAAGCTCCGGTAGCGGTGTCTCCCCCGTAAGCGGCGGGAAAAACCACGGTGTTCAGCCCCAGGGGCGTTCCGAAAGCAAACAAGGTCATGACCAACGTTTGCTTATCCACCCGCAGAAGAATCAAAAGTCCAACGAAAAGGGCAGGCAGGACAATCAGCCGAAGGAGCGTAGCAACGTAAACCCGTTTGCGGGCAACCAGTTTTTTCAGGTCATAACCGCCAATGACAAAGCCGGTAAGGATCATGGCAATGGGCCCCATACAGGAAGCACAATTGCCGATGGCAGAAGAGACAAAAGCAGGAACGTATTTTGTCAAGCCGGTCAAGCCCAAAAAGGCTCCGATAAAAATGGAAATAAAGACGGGATTGAGAAGGCTTTTAAAGGGATTTTGCTTCTGCTCCCCCTTGGGAATGAGAATAATCATCCCCCAAGTATATACCGCAATATTGAGGGGAAGAATGTAAATCATGTAGGGATAGAGGGAATCCTCTCCAAGAATTGCGGGAACAATGGCGTTTCCCATAAATGAAAAGTTCCCGAAAGTAAGGGCATATTTATAGATATTCCGCTGATAATCCTCTTTGGAAAACAACTTGGAAAGAGGAAAGGAAATACAAAGGGCAACGGCAAAAACAATGAGACAAAAAAGAATTCCCCGGGATTGCTCTCGGATGGAGGCAACGGTACAATAGTTCATAAAGGTATGGAGGACCAAGGCGGGAATTAAAAAATAATTTTCCAGCTTGGAAAGGACCGTAGCGGAATTCTCAGGAATTAAATTTTTCTTGTGGGCAATATACCCAACCACCATGCAGGAAAACAAGACGAGCATGGGCGAGAGGGTTGCTTTGAAAATTTCAAACATAACAAGCACTTCCGTAACAACAAAAGCAACGGCACGACCCGGATAGAGTCGTGCCGTCGTTTCACGTGAGGTGAAATTACTTCAATTCAACCTTAGCGCCGGCAGCTTCGAGAGCTTCCTTAGCGGCATCGGCATCGGCCTTGGAAACCTTTTCCTTGACAGCCTTGGGAGCACCGTCAGCGATTTCCTTGGATTCCTTCAGGCCCAGTCCGGTGATTTCACGGATGACCTTAATAACGCCCATCTTAGAAGCACCGACGTCGGTGAGGATGACATCGTATTCATCCTTTTCAGCAGCGGCAGCAGCACCACCTTCTGCGGGAGCAGCGGCAACGACGGTTGCAGCAGCGGCAGAAACGCCGAATTCTTCTTCGATTGCCTTAACCAGTTCAGCAACTTCGATGATGGTAAGAGTTTTGAGTTCTTCAACAATGTTAGTGATCTTTTCGCTAGCCATTTTAAATTTCCTCCTAAATAGAAAGTTTTTTAGTTTGCGTGATAATTAACTCACGCTTCTGCGGATTCGGCCGCAGGCTCGGACATTTTTTCCACGTACTGATTCAACACCACAGCCAGGTTGCGGGTAGAAGCCTGGAGAACGTACATAAGGTTGACCAAAGACTGTTCCTTGGAGGGAACTGCCGCCAGAGCCTTAACGCCGCTTTCATCCATTACTTCGCCTTCACAGAAGCCGGCTTTGATCTTGAAGTTTTCGTGATCCTTCGCAAACTTGCAGAGGATCTTTGCAGGAGCGACAACGTCTTCGGTGGAAGTTGCCAATGCGGTGGTACCTTCCATATGGACGTCAAGGGCTTCGTAACCGACGTTCTTCAGAGCGAACTTGACCAACGTATTCTTCACGACGGTATATTCGACACCTGCGGCCCGCAGCTCACGACGCAGCTGGGTATCGTCCGCAACGTTGATACCGCTGTAATCAACGAAGACACCGGCCTTCGCACCCTGGAGACGATCCGTGATCTGGGTTACGACCTGCTTCTTGGATTCAAGAATCTTTTCACTTGCCATTATTTTCACCTCCGAGAAAAGACATGGACAACAAAAAATGCTCTTTTGCACCTACGAGGGCAAAAGAGCACAAAAAGCCATCCGGCTTATGAACGTTATCTTGCATCCTCGATAGGCATATTTCAGCATAAAGCACCTATTGTCTTAGGAACTTGGTCATTATAACACACTTTGCAAGGGATGTCAAGGGGTATGCTGTAAAGTTTTCTTTTTTGTCATAATATCTGCAACCATAGACTCTTGTTTGATGACAAATTGGGGCATTCCGCTGGAATCCTTCACCTGACGGACCTTATAATAGAAACGGTTTTTCCCGTCCATTTGCCCGCTGGCACCCAAAGAGACGAAGTCTCCCCTGCCGTCAAAGATCAAATGGTCCAGCAATCGGCATCCGCCGGAGGAAATTACCTTTCGGAGAGAATCGGTCACCTCGTAATCCGCCTGGGAAGGCAGAGCGATCCCCGAGGGGTGATTATGGGCAAGAACAATATCGCAGGGACTATTTTGGTATGCAAATTGATAAGCCAGCCCCTCATTGACGGGAGCAGAATCAAAGTCTCCGTTTCCGATCTCAATTTCCGCAAAGACTTCTCCTTCCTGGTCGAGAGCCATGGCAATAACGTGCTCGGCGGTTCTTCCGAAAAATTTGGAAAGATACTGTCCTCCCACGTGCTTCGGATCGTAGGCTTTGGGGCTTTTTTCGGAAAGCCGGCTCCGCAGGTCCCGGCGGAACAGTTCAAAAACCACGGGAAACAGCAGAGACGAAGTTTCGCCCATTCCGGGGACCTGAGAAATGCGGAAGGCGTCTGCACTCATCAGCTTGGAGAGAGACCCGAACCGATGCAATAAATCGTGGGCAAGGGTATTGGTGTCCTTCTGTGGGATGGCGTAAAACAACAGCAATTCCACCAGTTCGTGGTCTTCCAGGCTGTCCGGGGATTTCTTAAATCGGTTCCGCAATCGGGCCCGGTGACCGGCGTGATGATGTTTATAAGGCATGGATGATTCTCTTTTCTATGGTTTGGGGCCCCTGACGGGCGTTCTGTTTTACGACACAATACACTCCCCAAATTAAAAAACTTGGGGAGTGAAAGCATTGGATTCCGAATTATCCAAGGAAATCGTGATTCAAGGTGATTTTGAAATCCTTTTCGATGGCGAGGAAATATTCGTCGGTGATGGTTTGAAGGATGGGCTTGCCGGTGTGAAGGATGTTCAGATAGATCTGAGCAGACTTCTCAACGGTGTGCATCAGCCCGAAGGTATTGTCGAAATCGGTGCTGGCACAGAAGATCCCGTGATGGGCCCAAATGGCCACATCGAACTCCTTCATGTAATCGCTGGTTGCCTTGGCAATCTCCAGACCTCCGGGCATCATCCAGGGAAGCACGGCAACGCCGTGGGGGAAGATAATGGGGCACTCGGTCATGGTGCTCCACAGGGCACGGGAGAAGGTTTTGTTATCCAAAGGCAGAACGAAGGTCAACGCGATCACGCCCACGGGGTGGCAGTGATAAATCACACGGTAGTCGGGATTTGCGGCCTTTTTCACAGAATGGTTCATCAGATGGCTGGGGAATTCGCTGGTGGGACGGTCTTTCCCGTCGTTCAGACCCCAAACGAGACGGTAAGCGTCGCCGGCGGCATTGATTTCCGCAATTCCGATGGCCAATTCGGGGGAAACGGTGAAATTCTGAAAGAATTTTCCGGTTCCGGTGGTCATGAAATATTCTCCGGCCAGGTTTGCGACGGTCATTCCCAAGGAAATCCATTCCCCGGGAGCGTAGAAGTAAGGACGGCAATCCTCCACCTCATCGGCCTTCATCCGATAGGTCAGGTTTCCGCCGTTGCGTTCGTGCCAGCCCTGCTTCCAGCCTTCATCGCCCAGGCGAATGAAGCCCTGCATAACATTGGTATCAAAAATGGTAGACATGGTATTTCCTCCAATTTTTATTAAACGCGCTTCAAAAGAACGTTTTTCTCATATTCCCGGACCTGAGCCAGCCATTCGACTCCTTCGGGAACGTTATTTCGGCGGCAATATTCCGCCCAAACGTCACCGAAGGGCAGGGTCTTGGCCTCTTCGGACCAAACCAGCATATCGGTGAAGTTTCCTTCGTTCTGGGCAGCCTTCATATCGGGCTGGAGCAGGGCAAAGAGAAGGGCCTTCTGCATATTGCGGGTTCCGACGATCCAGGCGGCGATCCGATTGATGCTGGCGTCAAAGAAGTCCAGACGGATCAGGACTTTTTCGGTAGCATCGTTGCGGACGACCCCCTTTGCGATCTCCTTCAGTTCATCGTCGAAGATCACCACGTGACCCGAGTCCCAACGGACGGGGCGGGAAACGTGGAGAGGAATTTTATCGAAGAAGGGCAAGAGGGCGGGGATTTTATCGCTGACCACTTCCGTGGGATGGAAATGTCCGTTATCCAAAAGGTAATAGACACCGGGATGAGAAGCGGCGTAGGAAACGTAGAATTCGCCGGAGCCGACGGTGTAGGATTCCACCCCGATTCCGAAGACTTTACTTTCCACACAGTCGATGACGCCGTCCAGCTTTTCCGCAAAGATCTGATCAAGGCTGTCCTTCAGACGCATCCGGGGTCCGAGACGGTCGGCAGGAATATCCTTGTAGCCGTCGGGGATCCAAACGTTGTTCAGGCAGTGGGTTCCCAGCTCCTTGGCAAAATAAGCGGCAATGCGGCGGCAGGCAATCCCGTGGCGGATCCAGAAGCTGCGGATCTCTTCGTTGGGATGGGAAAGGGTCAGACCGTCGGCGGCCAAAGGATGGGAGAAATACGTAGGATTAAAATCCAGGCCGATGTCGTGCTTCTTGGCAAATTCCACCCATTTTGCAAAATGCTTGGGCTCAAGAGCGTCCCGGTCCACGGGCTCGCCGTCGAAAATAGCGTAGCAAGCGTGGAGATTGAGGCGCTTTTTGCCGGGAATGATCTTGTAGGCTTCTTCCAGGTCGGCCATCAATTCTTCGGGGGTCCGGGCACGGCCGGGATAATTGCCGGTGGTGTGAATTCCCCCGGTAAGGCCGGCGTCGGGGCTGGCAAAGCCGAGAACGTCGTCGCCTTGCCAGCAATGCATGCTGACGGGGATATTTTTCAGAGTCTCCAAAGCCTTTTCGGGGTCAATACCAAGGGAAAGATACTGTTGTTTTGCACTTTCGTAACGGTTCATATTATTCTCCTTCATATAGTTTCAATTCAAAGCTGTCTGCCACGGCCTGGCGGGCAGAAGAAATATCGGTAAAGACGCCTTCGCAGATCATCTGGGCCAAAATATTTCCGATGGAGGAACATTCGGTAGGACCGGCAAGGACGGGAACTCCGCAGGCTTTTGCGGTCATATTGTCAAGGTAGTCGTCTTTGCTTCCGCCGCCGACGATGTTGATGCAATCCACCGGCAGTCCGGTAATCTCCCGGAGAAGGTTAAAATATTGTGCGTAGGCCGCGGAAAGGCCCCGGTAGATGGACTGCATGATCTCTCCGACGGTGGAGGGAACGGGCTGACCGGAATCCCGGCAATATTCTTTAATTTCCGTAATCATACTCTCGGGAGCCAGGAACCGGGGATCGCAAACGTCCACCACAGAGGGGAAATCCTTGGCTTCTGCGGCCATATCCGCCAGCTGGCCGAAGGAGTATTTCTTATCCAACTCCCGGCGGACCGACTGCACGAACCACATACCGTTGATGTTGCGAAGATACCGAATCCGACCACCGCAGGAGCCTTCGTTGGTAAACTTGGCGTCAAAGCCGGCCTTGGAGGTGACGGCCCGATCCAGCTCCGTCCCAAGAATAGACCATGTACCGCTGGAAATATACACCATATTTTTCTTGGTAGTGGGAACGGCGAGGACTGCCGAAGCGGTATCGTGGCTTGCGGCCAAAATAACCCGGCAGGAGAAGCCGACCTTTTCCGCAATCTCTTTTTTCAGCACACCCACTTCCCGGCAGGGCTGATGCACCGTGCCGAAGGCCTCTTTGGGGAAGCCGATCAGCTCAAGGATCTTTTCATCCCAGGTCCCGGTGGTGCAATTAAGCATATTGGTGGTAGAACTGTTGGTGTATTCGTTCATCTTCACGCCGGTGAGAAGGAAATTCAGGTATTCGGGAAGCATGAGGAAGGTTTTGGTCCGAGCCGCAATTTCCGGTTCCCGCAATTTTGTTTCATACAATTGGAACAAGGTATTGATGGCCTGGGCCTGGCAGCCGGTACGCTCGTAAAGCTCCGACTCGGGCATGAGCCGGAAGAATTGTTCGGGAATACCTACCGTGCGGTTATCCCGATACGCGTAGGTCTCCCCCAGCAGGCGGTCCTTCTCGTCCAGCAGAGCGTAATCCACGCCCCACGTGTCGATGGCCATGGTGGAAGGAATCTTCCCGATGTCCTTACAATGGCGAAGTCCGTTTACGATCTGGGTAAAGAGACGGTCGTAATCCCAGCAAAGATGTCCGTCCCGGCGAACCACGTTGTTTTCAAAGCGGTAGACTTCTTCCAGAACGATCTTTCCGTTTTCCAGGCCGCCTAAGATCAAGCGTCCGCTGGACGCACCGAGGTCGACGGCAAGATGATACTGTTTCAACAAATTCCCTCCATAACCTTCGCTTTTCCGCACCGCCGCCCGATACTCCGCAGGGGAAGTTTTCATAATCCGGCGAAAGGCACGGTTAAAGCTGGATTTTGTATTGAATCCGCTCTGCATTGCAACGTCCAGAACGGAAGCTTGCGTATTTTTCAACAGGGCCGTAGCGTAGGACACCCGCTTGAGAAGGACGTACTCCCAGGGAGAAACGCCGTTCAGATCCCGGAAAACCTTCATAAAATAGCTTCGGCTCATTCCGGCGGCCTCCGAGGCCTCGTCCACGGTAATCTGCTCCCGGAAATTGGAGTTAATATACCGAAGTCCCCGTTCCGCATCGGAGACGGTACGGACGCCGTCGAGGCGGGAACGGTGGGAATAATCATAATGACGAAGCAACAGGACCAAGATCTGCATGGTTAAGGCCCTTGCCTCCAGATCCGAAAAAGGTTCTCCTTCCGAAACGACGGCGGAGATCCGTTCCATCAAGGTCCCTACCGCAACGTTTACGGGATTGGCTCGAGGCAAACGGGCGGAAATACCGGCGGTAGGACGAAGCAGAAAAGAGACACAGCGAAAATCATAAGTCCCTTCCGATCCGTCCCAAATAAACCGGGGATCGAACCGAATCTGCAAGAATCGGAATTCCGGCTCCGTTGCCCGAAAGGAATGGGCGGCGTGACCGGGAAAAACAAACAGATCTCCCGGGATCGCATCGGCCTCGGCCCGGTCGGACAGACAAACCCCCGCCCCGGACAGAACCCGGACCAACTCGATCTCCGGCCGGGAGGGCAGCGAAAGATCCTTGTCCTCGGGAGAAAGGGCGTGCTCGCACACCTTTACCAGGACGTTCCCTCCGTCGGAGGCGATATGGGATTCCAACAAGACCATGGATAGCCTTCTTTCTGAGTATATTGTATCATACCCGGGGGAACAATTCAACCGAAATAATATCAAATAAGGTGCAAATCGTATTTTATTTCCCCGATGCGAGAAAGTAAAAATTCAATTTTTTCACGGTTTTTAGGCATTTTTAATTCAATGGAACAGGAGAAAATCTTCTTTTCTTTTATCATACCACAAATTGCGGATTTTGTCAAGAAAAAAATTCCCCATTCCGAACAATCATATGCACCCCAAAAGTTAAATGCTTCTTGGGGTGCATATCACAAACGGCATGGGGATTTCACTTAATTGGAAATTTCCATCTCTGCGGGATAGATGTAGAGAGAGCCCTCGGGGATTTCCTTAATGCGGTAAATAACGCAGTCGTCCTTCCACAGAACCGTATAGCCTGCCCGGGACAATTCGGAAACGAGGGCATCGTGTTTGGCCGATATGAGCAGATAGTCGTAATACCGAAGCAGTTTCACGTCGTCGGCGATACTGTACTCGGGCTGGGCAAAATCCAAATCAAAGCACACTCGGGTCTTTAATTCGTACATCATTAAATAATAATAGAGGTCCCGTCTCCCCCGTTCGCCGTTGCACATGGCAACCTTGGAATTTCGGGGAATCACCTCCGCGGCCTGTTGCAAGGTTTCCATGACCTGGCCCCGCTCCGTCGTTGCAAACTCCGGGGGACGGATCAATTGTACGGCCTGGCCGGAAACAAGGGAAAAGAGCAACAGGGAAAGACTGAAGGGCAAAAGATGCACCCAAAGGGGTTGGTCCTGAAAAAGATTGTAAAAAACAGTTGCCACGGCCTCGGTCAGCATGGCGGTAAACAAAATCAAGGGAGTGATGATATACCGTTCAAAGGCTGCCAGATACTGGGCTTCTCCCACGGCCATAATGAAGCCGTACATAAACATCAAAGCAAAGCAATACCCCAGCAACAGCCCGTTTGCGGCGATCCAGGTGCGAAAAAGATAGGTCCCATTCTTCTTGCGGAATCGCAGAAGCAGCAGAACTGCAATGACCACCAGATTCAAAACCACAAAGAAAACTACGTAAATCTTGGAAAAATCGGAGACCTTCTCCCAAAGAGTCCTCAAAATTCCCAAATAGAAGGACGGGGTCCGTTCCCGGAAGGTTTGAACAATCCCGTGATAGGCATAGGAATTGGTATCCGCACCGTAAGTAAGATCCCGATAGGTTTTCCACAAAAGGTACCACAATCCCGCCCCGGCAAAGGGCAGAAGGCACCACAGGCGTTTCCCTTTGGAAAAGGAGGATTTCCAAGCATCGTAGCATAAAAACAATGCAAAAAACACCAGCAGGAGCACGGAATTGCTTTTGACCAAGCTCAGAAACGTGAGAATCGGTGTCAGAAAGGCCCAGGCAGACAAGGGGGCCGAACGGTATTCCTCCCGCAAGAACCACGCCGCAACGGCAAGAAAGCCCATCAAGGCATCCACCAAAAGATTATATACCTGCAGGGTTCCGTCATCGTAGACCAGCAAGCAGATCAAGACCGCAGAAAGCACCGAATAAAACAGAAAGCGAAAAGAAACAACCCTTCGGACCCGGAAAAAGAGCACCGACAGGGCGGCACAAGAGAAAAGGGCCTGCCCAATCAGGGCAATATGCTCCAAAGGGCCCACGAAGGTACAAAACCAATACAAGAAGGAGGCAGTCCCCGGAGCGTAATCCCGAAAAACTACGACCGTTTGAGCCGTGGGGAAATCGTGAAACGACAGCATTTCCGAGAGAACCGTGCCCCAATGGGAAAAGTTATCGTAATGGTAATAAGGAACGCCCCAAAGAATGGGAATAAAAATCGCCGAGGCCACGAAAAAGAAGATCAGTCCGGGAGAAATCAAAAAGGAAAGGGAAAACCGACGGTGTATGGCCAAAACAACGTAAAAAATCAGCAATCCGATTCCGCAAAAAAACAGGACCCAGGCCCCGGGTTGCAGCAAATGAATCATTCCGAGGGTAAACAATCCAACGGTCAGGGTACAAAGAGTAACGATGGGCACGAAGGCAGGTTTTAATTTCGTAACGTGAACCGTAAGACAGAACCAGCCGCAAAGGCCGGCGACAAAAGCCACAAACCGAAGTACCGTCAGGAAAACCGACATCCAAACTCCTCCCCCTTTCCGTTATTATGAGCACATTGTACCATACATTCCATAAATTGTCAATAAAGAATGATTTGCAAAATCCTTAAGAAAACCTTACAATTTCTTTTTGCGACAATTACGTTTGCACAAAAAAAACATAGAGACGAAGGTTTCCCATCGTCTCTACAAAAGCATTATTTACAACAACGTTATGATGAGCAGCACGGCCGCAACGATAATCCAGATAAGGGAGAACGCCACTAACACGATCCACCGCTTAAAGGCACTGGTCTTTTTCGATAATGCAAACACAATTCCCAAGATCAGCGGGGCCAAAGGCAACAGGAAGCCAAAGAGGACGAGCAGAACGTAAAATGCGATCGCCCCGGCACTCATGGGGTTGTCGCTCTCAAACCGAACCTCCAGATCCATCGTTTGCTGCAGCACCTCTTCCAGAAGGGGGACCGACTCTCTGTCGATTCGTTTTGCGTCAACCGTGCCATGGGTATTATAGTTGATGTGTCCTTCGGAATCAAAGAACCGATCGGAAATGGTATCGTAAGAAACCTCCCAATAATACTCTCCCACGTGATAGATGGCACCGATGCAACGGGCGAAGGAGGCATCCTCGTAAAAAGCGTATATTTCGTAACAGAGAGCATCCTCCAGATTCTCAAGAGGGAAATAACTGGTCAGGGAATGTTTGATTTCATGAACGGGATATTCTGCGGCTGAGGCCCAGCCGTCAACCAGGATTACAAAGGATTCTCCCTCCTTCCAGGATCCCTTCTCCCTCATTTCGGCCGCATCCGACCGAAGGTAAATATCGGGAACCTTGTCATTGCAGGGGTCCGTTCCATCGGGGATCAGAATCATGGTCTTTTCTTCATCCGTATAGATCCGCTGTGTTTCCAAAAATTCGCTTCCGTCATCTATTTCCACATCCTGATAGTAGGCCACTTCCGGATGATACCGGTCCAGATGATCGAACTTTTTATAACGCTTATATGTGGCACCGTTATAAGAAATGGTGTTGCGATTATAAACCGTAATGGTATAATCTTCCTTTGCATTGGCGGGGATAACCAGAAGAAAAACAAAGATGCACGCCAGAAGGAGCGTTGCCACGCGTTTCAATTTCATATCCGTCCCTCCTTACGCCAAGTTAAGCTTCCGTTCCAGGGAGCCCAGAAGGATATTCCACAACAGGACGGCCACCGTCCCGAGGACCACACACACGAGAAGCAACAATGCGGCAATAAAGGAATAGCTCTGCACCTCCGTAAAGCCCTCAAACACCTCGGCGGAATCTATACTCATAAACACCAGGATAACGACTCCCACGTAGTACAAAACGCCTACGATCTGCCCCGTACCGTAAATCAAGCCGATGGAAAGCAACCACCGCAACTTGCGGACGAGGAGGGAGGACACGGTAATACACAGGTAGACCCAAAGATAACTGATGAAACTGGCCAAGAAGGACAAAATTAAAAATTCGGCCACGTACAAGAGGATCCATCCGCCGTATCCGTTTTGAAAGCCGTCTTTCAAGACGTCTCCGACAAAGGAAAACAACCACATCAACAGCGACGATTGTCCATCGGGACTGGAAATCAAGCTGAGCGTTTGAAGGGATCCGACGGTCAAAACCGCACTCGTTGCCCCGTTCCAGATCACAGCGTTAAGGATCTTGGAGAAAAGCAACGTTCTGCGTTTGACGGGAAGCGTAAAGGTAAGATACCCTTCATCGCTGAAAAAGTGACGGTAAAAACGAACGTGGACTAAAACTGAAGTCAGGATTCCAAATCCTACGACACACATATACACGGCAATGGTGAAAAATTCAATAAAGAGATAAAGCACCGTATTCCCGAAGGAATCATAGGAATGGGAGACCATCGAAGACCGTAACATCTGAAAGATCAGACCGGTAGGGATAGACAATCCCAGAACGGTAACTGCGGCGATCCACCAGACCTTGAAGACTGATTTCAGATCATATTTCAAGCATTTGGCAAGCATCGGAACACCTCCCGGAACAATTCGTCCAACGATTTTCCATATTCCTCCCGGACCACGTCGGCGTCCCCTCCCAGGACGATGGATCCGCCGTAGCCCAAAAAGGCAAATTGATCCAAAATCGATTCAACATCGGAAATCAAATGGGTGGTAATAATAACCGAAGCTTCGGGGTTGTGGCTGCCGATAATGGTTTGCAGAATATAATCCCGGGCCGCCGGATCCACTCCTCCAATGGGTTCATCCAATAAGTACAGCTTCGCCCGGCGGGACATCACGAGGACCAGTTGGACCTTTTCCTTCATTCCCTTGGAAAGGGTTTTGAGGGACGCCCTGGGATCAATATTCAAATCCAAAAGCATTTTCAAAGCGAGAGTGTGATCAAAATCCTCATAAAAGTCGCTAAAATAATCCAACAACGCATCCGCCCGGATTCCGGCAGGGAAATAAGGACGCTCCGGGAGGTAGGAAATAAGGGCGTTGGTCTTTTCACTGCGAGGCTGACCGCAAATGCGGATGGTTCCGCTGTTGGGGACAAGAATTCCGCTGACCAATTTCAAAAAGGTAGACTTTCCGCACCCGTTCGGCCCCAAAAGCCCCATGATCTTCCCGGGGGCCAAGGACAGAGACAGATCTTCTAACACCGGAGTATTGGCTTTGTACCGCTTACAGAGATGGCTGCAAGCAAGAACCGGGGTACTCACGACAGATTCTCCTCTCGTTCAAAGATAAATTACTTTCAAATTTCTTTCGCAATCCAAGCTCTTTTCCTCAGCCAAACAAGACCTGAAGATTTCGGCGAAATTTCAAGAGCATAAAATCCATTTGTCTAAAATGGTCCTAATATAATTATACAGCAGGAGGATAAAATTGTCAATACCTCTTCCCGGAAGCATTCTTTTTTCACACAATTGACAAAAATCCTCCTCCGTTGAAATCAACGGAATTTACCGCAGGATTCCCAGAAAGGCACCCCTATTGGGGCTCACTGTTCTATCCCACGGATGAAAAATTTTTATAGTAATATATCAACATTTCCACAGTATCACAAGATTTGAAATTTTTACGATTAAATGCATAAATGAGACGAAAAGCTTGCCTTCCGCGATGGGGAACCGCCTCTTTTCTTATAATCTAGCAAGTCAAGTAATTTTGTGCTACGCACCATAAAATCGGGATTTGAATTTCGGTAAAATTAAATGCGGCTAACCCGGAAAAATCAAATTTCACCGGGAAGCAATTTCATTCATCGAAGATAAATTTTGTAAAAAAAAGACACGATTTAAAATCGTGTCTTTTTTTGGAGGCACCATCCGGATTCGGACCGGAGCGTGGAAGTTTTGCAGACTTCTGCCTTACCACTTGGCTATGGTGCCATTTGACGGTTTTTGGAGAAAACCGTTTTTAAGAAAAATATCATGTTCGATGGGAACATGATATTTTTGTGTGGAGCGGAATACGGGGCTCGAACCCGCTACCTCAACCTTGGCAAGGTTGCGCTCTACCAGATGAGCTAATTCCGCAAATATCTTGCCGAAACCGACAAGAGTTGGTGCCTCCGGTCGGAATCGAACCAACGACACGAGGATTTTCAGTCCTCTGCTCTACCAACTGAGCTACAGAGGCATAAGTGGCGACTCAGAAGGGACTCGAACCCTCGACCTCCGCCGTGACAGGGCGGCGTTCTAACCAACTGAACTACTGAGCCGTGTTTGGTGGGAACTACAGGGCTCGAACCTATGACCCTCTGCTTGTAAGGCAGATGCTCTCCCAGCTGAGCTAAGCTCCCGTTTTTTACGCTGTTTCGTTGTCAGCCTAAATATAATACCACACTTTCCCGAATTTGTCAAGCGGTTTTTTAAAAAAAATTATCGGTTTTTTGATGTTCGTACAATTGTTACTATAAAATGGAAATAAAAAATAATTTCTTTGTTCAAAATATACATTTCCGACAAAAAAAGAACGGATAAATATAAAAAACAGGGTTGATTTTTCAATAAAAATATGGTATACTGAAGCCAAAAAGGTTGGGAGGTTTGGATATGGAAAGCATTATTTTGGAGGGCTCCATTTCCGTGAAGGCGGCATTGGAGGCCGGCCGTCGGGAATGTTATGAAATCATCACCGACGGGAGAAAGCCCGACCGAAATCGAAATTACATTCTGAACCTTGCCAAAGAAAAAGGAATTCCCATTACGCTATGGACCCCGGAACAAATTTCCCAATTAGCGGGTGGCTCGTCCCACGGGGGTCTTTTGGCGAAGGTGTCAGACCGTCAATATCAAAGTCTGGAGGACGCCATTTCCCGCTCCGTACCGTTTCTCGCATTGCTGGAAGGAATCGAAGACCCCTATAACTTCGGAGGGGCTTTGCGGTCCCTTTTCGCCGCAGGGGTCACAGGGATTTTGGTCCCGGAACGGAACTGGTGCAGTGCGGCAGCCGTGGTCACGAAGGCCTCCGCCGGTGCATCGGAATTTTTAGACATCGTTTCCGTATCGGATTGGGAAACCTCCTTAAAAAACGTACGGGACCGGGGAATCCGTATTCTGTGTGCGGAACGGAAAAACGCGGTATCGTTGTACGAAAGCGACCTGACGGGCCCGCTGATACTCGTTTTCGGAGGGGAAATGCGGGGAATTTCGGCAAAAATCTTGGGGTATTCCGACCAAAACCTGTTCCTTCCCTACGGGAGTAATTTCCGCAATGCCCTCTCCGCCAATTCCGCCGCCGCGGTCTTTGCCTTCGAGGCCTACCGCCAAAGAGCAAAAACAGAGTAGTCCAAAGAGCAAAACAGGGCAGTCCAAAGAGAAGGGGCCTCAGAACGTTCCGGCTCCCGGAACATTCCAACTCCCGAAAATAAATAACGCCGATAAGGAGATTCTCCTTATCGGCACTTTTATTGTTTTGAAAAAGTGGACGACGTAGAACCTTGGTTCTCCGCCCTCGATTAAATGCCCGTGGAAACGACGATATTCATCACGAAGACCGCAACCACGAAAATCAGGCCGAACACGACGGTCAGGCTCTTCAGGAGATTCTCCCGTTTTGCGGACTGTCCCTTGCCGCTGGCGTTATTGTTACGGCCGGTCAAGGCAGCCATGTCACCACCCCGGTTAGACTGCAGAGCCACGACGGTGATCAAAGCCACGGAACAAATCAAAACGATAATCGCGAAAATCATCATAGGAAAACTCATAACGTATTATTCCTCCGTTTTTTACAAGTCAACATTATACCCGGACATTATACCATAACTTTCCCGATTTTGCAATACCAAAAGGGGAAAATGTTACGAAATGTTCATTTTTTCCCGGGACGAAAGGGTCAAAACCATAATTTCCGGACGGATAAAGCGAATGGGGAGAATGGAAAAACCCAATCCTTGGGACACCGCAAGGGTGTGTTTTCCTTTATAATATAGTCCCCGAGAATATTTCGGGAAGAAAAACTGTCGGCCAAAGCGTTTAAAAACGGGGGTTCCGTTTCCCGGCGAAAATACCGGACCCAGGAACGGGAGGCGGAGGATTCCGCCGTGGACGTGCCCGGAGAGCAACAGGTCGGGAAGGGGATCGAGGCGGTCAAACTGCAAGGGATCGTGACAGACGGCAACGGAGGGGAGCTGCGGATCCAGAGCCGGGAAAGTGCCTCGGACCATTTCCCGCCAGGACTGTCCGTACAACAACAGCAATTTTCCGTTTCGCTCCAAGGGAAGCACCCTATCGTTCAGGATCACGGCTCCGGCCTGAGAGATCCGGGCCAGGTGCCGGGCGTACTCCTCCTCCGAAAGGGTTCCTCTCCCCTTGCGAATGTCATGATTTCCCTCCGTGTAGGTGGTGAGAACCGCGGAAGAAAGGGCGGAAAACAAGGCGTAGACCGGCTCGGGAGAATGGGGTGGCTCGTGGAGATCTCCGGCCGTCACCACAAGGTCCGGAGAGGTGGCCAGTACCGCCTTGGCCAGGATTTGATTTTCTTTTCCGAATCGGCGATCGTGAAGATCGGAGATCAGGGCAATGCGAAACCCTTCAAATTCCTTCGGAAGATGAGAAATAAAAACCCGATGATCGGCAACCCGGAGGTACCGTCCCCGGAACAAAACGAAGAGCAAACCAAAAAGAACCGTTGCGATAAGAATTCCGCCGACCCAAGGCCAAAACACCCTCAACACATCCCTTCGATAATTCGGGAAAACGCGACTGTTTTCCTATTAAAAATATTATATCATTAAAACATTTTTGTGTCAAGCCCTAAAAAATTTAAAAAATCCCTTTACTTTTTTGATTTTTTCGTGTATAATGGTTATATATGTATATCATTGGCATGGTTTACCATCCGAGGAGGCCTTGATTCATGTTGATCGATTTTTTGACCGAACGGTACTCTTTTTCCCAATCGGGTATCGCGGTCTCGATAATTCTATATACCGTTGCCGGGATGGTGGCCCTGCTCTTTCATCGGTTGGGACAGGCCCGAGCCCATAAGGGAGAAAATTCTAAGACTGCTCTGTTCCGAAAAAATGTATTCGGGAATCTGCCCTCCTCCCTTTGGTCGGTGGTATTTTTTCTGATTACGGGGTGTCTGAGAGATTCCGTCCGAGGAGTTGCCTCTGAGGATAAAAAGTTAAACCGCCGGATTTTTTGGAACGGCGTGGGCGTAACCTTCTTCAGTGCCGTCGGATTCTTTTTCCTATACACGGTGGTAGAATTATTGGCGGACCTTACGGGAGGATCAGCCTGGTCTGTGGTTTTACTGGGGGCCAAGGCCCTTACGGGAGCCAATCTGTCGTTGCTGTTCTTTTCCCTTCTTCCCCTGCCCGGCTCGGAGGCGGAGGTTCTGTTGAGAAGGAAGCCCTTGAGTCCGAAGGGAGAAGCGTTCCGAAAGGACGGAACCTGGCCCTACTTTGTATTTTGTGCCACGGGAATCCTTCTTTCCTGCATCACCATTCCCGTTTACGACGGAGGCGTCCACTCTTTAATCGGGATTTTAAGTCTGTTTCCCATTCTTCTGATCGGAGGATGATCCAAAATGTTGCTTGATTTAATCTTAGAGATGTTTACCGGAGATACGCCGCTCTATATGCTCCTGCTGCAGATTCTATTCTCGGTCGCGGCGTTGCTCCTGGTCTTCCCCGTTCACGAATGTGCCCACGGGCTGATGGCATTGGCCCTTGGGGATGAGACGGCAAAGCATCAAGGCCGCTTAACATTAAACCCCATTGCCCACATTGACCTTCGGGGATTTCTTTTTCTGCTGATCCTTGGATTTGGCTGGGCAAAGCCGGTACAGATCGACTCCCGTTATTTTAAAAACCGTCGACTGGGGACGATCCTGACCGCCGCCGCAGGGCCCCTTTCCAATATTCTGTTTTGCTTCATCACCTACTTGATTTACGCAATTCTTGCGGTTTATGCAACGCAAAACGGAATTGTTTGGCTTCAAATTCTCTCCCTACTGTTTTTGTATATGGCACTGTACAACGCATCCTTTGCGGTGTTTAATCTGATCCCCTTCCCTCCCTTGGACGGATCAAAGATCGTGGGAGAATTGCTTCCCTTTAAACTGAGATACCAATTTTACAATTTGGAACGCTATTCGAATATTTTCTTTATTGTTCTGATCATATTGTTGAACCGCACGGGAATTCTTGAGCTTTTCACCAACGGATTGATGATGCTGTTTACCCCCGTGGTCAGTGCCATTTTGGGAGGAATTTTCGGATGAACGAGCCCACCTACCGATTGGAAGGATTCGAAGGGCCTCTGGACGTACTTCTGACCCTCATCGAACGGCACAAGATCGATATATACAACATCGAGATTTCGTTGCTGTTGGAGCAGTATCTGAAGTGGATGGACGAGGCAAAGGAAAACAATTTGGAAATCACGGCGGATTTCTTGGAGATGGCTTCCCGCTTGGTGTATATTAAATCCTGTTCCCTTCTGCCGAAGACCGACGAAGAGGAAGAGGATCCCAAATGGCTGTTGGAGCAAATGCTCATCGAATACGCAAAATATAAGAGGATCGCTCTGCAGATGCGACCCAAATACCAAGGGGACAAGATCTGGTTCAAGGAGCATCTTCCCACCGATCTGCCCAAGCCGGACTACGAAGCCGGCAAGGAAGCCTCGGTGTTGCAGGAAACCTATCTGAGACTGATCAAACGGCACCGGGATCGGATTCACCCCCCGAAGGAGTCCTTCGACAAGATCGTCAAGACTCAGTTTATTTCCGTTGGCACGAAGATCGTTTCGGTCATGCGGGTCTTGGTGAAAAAATCCCGGTCGTCCTTTCAATCTCTGTTCCGGGGTGCAAAATCCCGTTCCGAGATCGTGGCAACCTTTTTGGCGTTGCTGGAGTTAATGCGTAGCGGACGGGTGGAAGTACGGGATACGGAAAACCAACACGACCCGGAGATCCGATTGATCCGAAACAAAAAACAAGCGGAGGAAGCCCCATGAAAAATATCGTTGCCCTCATCGAGGGGATTTTGTTTGCGGCGGTGGAACCGGTCAGCTCAGAGCAGTTGGCGTCCTTTTTGGGGATGGAAGAGGAAGAGATCCTGACGGAGCTGACTGCCCTTCAGAACACCTATGAGAAGGATCATCACGGATTCCGTCTGGTGCGGCACGACAATGAGTTCCGCTTCTCCACAAAGCCCCAATACGGCGAAGACGTAGCCTTGTTTTTGGCAAAAAAACGTCCTCAGCTGTCCAACGCCGCCCTGGAGGTTCTCTCCATTGCGGCCTACAATCAGCCCGTAACAAAGCCCTATATTTCTCAGATTCGGGGCGTAGCATCCTCGGAAATCGTCGAAGCCTTGGAGGAAAAAGGCTTGCTACAGGAGGACGGGCGGCTGGATCTCCCCGGACGGCCCATGTCTTACGTAACCACCGACAAGTTTTTAACCGTATTCGGCTTGGATTCTCTGGCGGATATGCCGCCCCTCAATCCGGAAGACGAAAATCTTCCCGCCGCCGGCGTGGAAATTCTTTTGACCGACGCGGTGTTGGAGAAGCCCGACCCCGAGACGACATTAGAATCCCCGAAATCTAATATATTGGATGCCACCGAGTCCGAGGCGGCATCGAAAAATCCGGTTCCGGAATTTTCGGAGCCCGAACCCGAAGCGGAAGCGGAACGGGTCCCGTCGGAGGTTGAAGCATGAACCCGTTTTTGTGGGTATTGACCATCGCAGGCGGGATTATCGGAATTATTCTATTGCTGATTCTTTCCTTGGTTTTTGGGAAAATACGGCTGGTAGTGGACTATCGGAAGAGTGAACTGAAGCTATGGCTGGAATGGCTCTTTCTGAAATACCACCTCTACCCCGACCCGGAAAAACAGGAATACCGAAAATCCCGAAGAAAGGTCTTTAAGGCCCGAGGTCAAGCAAAAAAGAGGCGAAAGCAATCCGCAACGGTGTCGAACCAAGACATTGCCCCAATGCCCCAACAACCGAAACAGAAAACCGGCCTTCGGGCGGCGGCAAAGCGGGAAGTGCGAAAGGCCGTACAATCGGTGCCTTTGAAGGATTACGCAAAGACCCTGAAAATCATCGTTACCAAGTTTATTGGGAAATTTCACTGCAAAAGTTTGGTCCTCTACGCCTCCCTGGGAGGGAGCGAATCCAGCGATGTCGCCATGGATTACGGCACGGTAAACGCCCTGCTGTACCCGGTGCTCGGAGCTTTTTCGGCGGCGGGACGGCTACACAAATGCGACGTACAGATCACTCCGGATTTTACTTCCGAAGAAACCCACGCAGAAGGAAGGGCTGTCTTTACCTTCCGGCTGTTCCGGGCCTTTGGATGCATCTGGGAATTGTCTGAAAATTTATATGATTAAGGTGGTATAAACAATGGAAGAAAACAAAACCCCCAATTCTGCCGCGGCAAAAAAACCCGAACAAACCCGCCGGGTCTCCCCCGTGGAAACGGTGACCGACAATGCGGTAAAAAATATCCGTTCCATGGTCGATTCCAACACCGTCATCGGCGATGCCATCACCACCCCCGACGGTACCACGATTATCCCCGTATCTAAAATTTCCATCGGATTTGTTTCCGGCGGCTCTGATTTTGCGGCCAAAAATAATCCCAAGCTGTGCTTCGGTGGCGGCAGCGGTGCCGGATTGACGGTGACCCCCGTTTCCTTTTTGGTCATCTCCCCCTCCGGCTCGGTCAACACCCTGCCGGTCAATCAGTCCTCCGTAACGGCGGTGGACAAGATCATGGATCTTGCTCCCGGCGTCATCGAAGAAATCCGGGATTTGTTCAAAAAAGAGGACTAAAAGCCGGGCCAAATACCCCATAAAAGAGGAAAATAGGCCGATTTTGTGCAATTCAACCAAATCTGCACAATCTATCATGGTTATTTTCTACAAAGTTTTTGGCAAAAATTTTCGAAAAAATGCTTGCCAATGTCACAATTATAGTTTATAATATAATCAATAATAAAATCATTAGGAGGAATTTCCAATGTCCGTAAAAGTTGCCATTAACGGTTTCGGTCGTATCGGCCGTCTGGCTTTCCGTCAGATGTTCGGTGCAGAAGGTTACGAAATCGTCGCCATCAACGACCTGACCAAACCCAGCATGCTCGCTCATCTTCTGAAGTACGACACCGCTCAGGGTCGTTACGACGGCCACACCGTTGCTTCCGATGACGAAGCCGGCACCATCACCGTAGACGGTAAAGTCCTGAAGATCTATGCGGAAAAGAACGCCGCTGATCTTCCCTGGGGCGAACTGGGCGTAGACGTTGTCCTGGAATGCACCGGTTTCTACTGCTCCAAGGAAAAGAGTCAGGCTCACATCGATGCCGGCGCTAAGAAGGTCGTTATCTCTGCTCCCGCAGGCAAGGATCTTCCCACCATCGTTTACAGCGTGAACGAAAAGACCCTGACCAAGGAAGACAACATCATTTCCGCTGCTTCCTGCACCACCAACTGCCTGGCTCCCATGGCCAAGGCCCTCAACGATTACGCTCCCATCCAGAGCGGCATCATGACCACCGTTCATGCTTACACCGGCGATCAGATGATCCTGGACGGCCCCCACAGAAAGGGCGACCTGCGTCGTGCCCGTGCCGGTGCTCAGAATATCGTTCCCAACTCCACCGGTGCTGCTAAGGCAATCGGCCTGGTTATTCCCGAACTGGACGGCAAGCTCATCGGCTCCGCTCAGCGCGTTCCCACCTGCACCGGCTCTACCACTCTGTTGGTTGCCGTTGTTAAGGGCAAGGACATCACCAAGGAAGGCATCAACGCCGCTATGAAGGCTGCTGCTTCCGATTCCTTCGGCTACAACGAAGATCAGATCGTTTCTTCCGATACCATCGGGATCCGTTACGGCTCTCTCTACGATGCCACCCAGACCATGGTCGCTAAGATCGACGACGATACCTATCAAGTTCAGGTCGTTTCTTGGTACGACAACGAAAACTCCTACACCAGCCAGATGGTCCGCACCATTAAGTACTTCGCTGAAATCTGAGTTTTCACCAACGAAAACACTAACCCCCGCCAAAACGGCGGGGGTTTTTGCATACAAAAACAGGGGAACACACCCCCTGAATCGACTTAAATTCCTCCGAAAATCGTTCTTTTCCAGTTCTACCCCCCCTCGGACCTTTTTCTTGAATATAAAGCGTTTTAGAAGAAGCTTGTGAGGTTTCTTTGGAAGCAGAGGCGCGTTCCCGCATCGGCAAAGGGTCGTCCAAAGCAACGTCCTTGCCCGAAATTCGATCCCCGCCGACGGGAAGATCTTCTTTTCTGCAGAAAGTGAATTTTTGGTATTTACATTTCGATCGGGTTGTGATATACTGTTCATAGAAGCATCACGAAGGAAGGCGTACGATGGGTTTTTCCCATAACGAGACGTCATGTCCTGAGTGATGTTTTCTATTTTTGTAATATCTCTCAAGAGCTTGTCGCGATTATTGTTTTTTACATTGATCAATCCTTTGTAATATTCGTTCCCTACCTTAAACATAACATCGAAATAATCAAATCCTCCAACCGCATCGATGTGGATATGACCATCTTTTTCATCTGGCTCGTTTCGAAATCCAAACCCTGCATCCATAAGGTTGTCAAGCTCGGGGGCAGCCCTCAACTTCGCTTCATAAATTTCGCCTGACACATGTTTTGCTGGATGAGTATACTCATCTGCTGTTACGCCGTTTACAAATACCCTATTGTCCAGACCAATTACTTTTCCTTGGAAGCGACTTTTTATAATTTGGGTAGCCAGTGCAGTCTGTTCCTTAACACTCAATCCATCAAACAATTTTTGATCTGTATCGACCTTTACAAAACGTTGTCCATCCTCGAATTCATAAAGTGAATATTTTACCCCATCGCTCTCGGCGGTATTTTTTGCGTCTGATTGGTTTCTCGGTAGATATCCTCAAAGACCTTCTTTGCCTTTTCTAACTGTCGGGCTTCTTTACTTCCCGCCGTGGCAACCTTGCAAAGGTATTTGATCTCGTCAAACACCTTTTGGAATACGTTCCGATGGTTCGTGGAAAGGTTTCGCACAAAATCTGCGTCGGTAAAAAGGTAATCACCCACCAATTCAGCGGTCAATTCTCCGTGGATATTGGCACTATCTACGTTGGCATACAATGTTTCTATGGATTCTCTGCGGCTCTGAAGCTCTCCTTTGCCCTCGGCGTATTGGAACAATGCCGTTTGCTGTTGGGAATACAGCGCCGTTCCTTCCAGAACGTGGGTGAGCTGGTGACCGACGACGGAGTTCAAAGCTTTTGCAGAATTGACGTTGACCGTAACGGCACCGTTGGAGATGTAATTGCTGTCAAAATGTTAGAGAAAAGAACAGAAGACCCGTCCTCTTTGGTCGGGTCTTCTGTTCTTGGTGGAGCGTAGGGGATTCGAACCCCTGACCCCAACACTGCCAGTGTTGTGCGCTACCAACTGCGCTAACGCCCCGTATTTTGTTTATGAGAATATAAGCAATCAAAGCAAAAGACTGACTGAAACGGCAGTCTTTTGCTTTGGCGGAGATGGAGAGATTTGAACTCTCGCGCCGGTCTCCCGACCTACACCCTTAGCAGGGGCGCCTCTTCACCAACTTGAGTACATCTCCGTACTCTCGACTGCTGATACCCGTATATTATACCTGATTTCTGAGGATTTGTCAAGGGGTTTCCAAGAAATAATTGTGACGTTTTTGCAAAACATACGACAGAAAAAAACACATGGATTTGTCCGTGGCCGGCGTCCTGTATTCATTAGACTTAAGGTCGATGGAATCTCCCTCCCCCGCAGTCCGACGGCTCTCCTATTGCTTTTTTGGGGAGGGGGGGGATATCTGGGAACGGAATAAAACGGTCGGAGGCAATTTAGGCATCCGACCGTTTGAGGGTTAATTTCTTTTATTTTTGTTTCAGCAGCCATTCCTTACGGCGGCGGGCGGAATCCCGTTTTGGCTTGGTGAACCATAAAAGGATGAGACAGGCACCTACCAGGATTGCCGCAAAGGAGAACAAAAGTCCAGGAGAAATATCGTTGGCCTTAAATTGGGACCACATGGTCAAAACCGCGTCATTCCGGTCCCCGAAATCCCTCATAATAAAACAACGGTCGACCACGGATTTCTCGGGATATTGGGCAGAAAACTGGCGTCCCAGTTCTGCGGTCTGAACCAGGATAGATCCATCTTCGGAGCAATAATCTTCCGAGACGGTACCCTCAAAATAATAGGTCAGATCCACGGTGTATTCCCCTTCATCATCCCCGTACCAATCCTGAACCAATTCAAAGATCTCATCCCCGGCGATGACGCTGGTATAACCGATAAATTCCATATTACGGGCGGCGACGGAGGGCTGGCAAAGATAATTGACGAAATCCTGGGCAAGCTCGGTATTTGCACCCTTGGGCATGACCCAGCCGTCGAACCAAACCGAACCGCCGTCCTCGGGCACGGAGAAGTTAAGCAGAACGCCGTCTTCTTCCTCGGCCAAATCCATGGAATAGACCGCATCCCCGGACCAAGCCTGATTGATATCGATCTTTCCGGAAACGATATCACTTTTTCCGCTGTCCACTTCAAGGCCGTAAATATTGCCCTTCATGGCCTTCAAGGCGGCACCGGCACCGGCAATGGTATCGTCGTCGGTACGATTCATCAGATCTCCCAGAGCAGTGCGGTACTCCCGCAGGGTTACACTTCCGTTATTCAACCGCTGATTCCAGGATTCGATCTCCGCTTTATGGGCGGCGACGACCGCAGGGATGTAGGCATCCCGGACGGAATCCTTAATAGTGATACGGTTCTTGTAATCCGTGTTCCAGAGGATTTCCCAGGACCGGGTATCCTCCTCCGCCACGGCTTCAGGATTGTAGATGATCCCGACGGTTCCCCACATATAGCCTACGGAATACTGATCGAATCCGTTTTCCTCAAAGACTTGCTTAATGTAGGGAGATGCGTAGTTATTATAATTTTCCAGTTTGGAATAATCAAATTTTTCCAAAGCAATGTTCTCGTCGGTTCCGTTTTCCGTGGCGGCGATCATCTTTTGGATGACATAATCCGACGGGCAGACCAAATCATACTGGGATTTCCCCGTTTTCAGGGTATTCAGCATGGTTTCGTTGGTTTCAAAGGTATCGTACTGGACGGAAACTCTTACTCCGGTGCGGGCATAATAATCCTCGGCCCAATCCTCCATCACGGAGGGAACCACCTGAGTCCCGTTATCGTCGGTACCGTCGTCAATATAATCCTGCCAATTGTAAACCCGGAGGGTCACCTCTGCGGCATCCGCCCCAAGTCCCATGGCTCCGAACAGAGACAGGGCCAAGGTAAAACACAAGGCAAGAGACAGAATCTTTTTCACCGTTTCCCTCCTTCTCCTTTCCCGTGCTTCTGACGGACGTTGACCACAATGAGAAGCACCAGAGCAAACACAAAAATAAGGGTGGTCAGTGCCCGCAGCGTGGGGGGCAAGGTCCCCCGCTTGCTGGTAACGCCGTAAACGTAGGTAGACAAGGTCGTAAAGGATGCATCCCGGGTAAAGGCGGTAATAATGTAATCATCCAGCGACAACGTAACCGACAGAAGGAAACCGCTGAAGATGCCGGGCATAATCTCCGGAAGGACGATCTTACGCAATGCCTGAGAGGGACGGGATCCCAGATCCAGGGCCGCTTCGTACACGTTCGGATCCATCTGCTGCAATTTGGGGTTAATGCTCAAGACCACAAAGGGCAGTGTCAAAACCACGTGGCCGATGAGAAGGGATATGAAATTGAACTGAACCCCGAAATAGACGAACAGAATCGTAAGGGACAGAGCCGTTACAATTTCCGCATTCATAATGGGGATTTGAGAAACCCCCTCCAGGGCGGCCTTCATTTTCTTTCCGCTGTAATGGATTCCGATTGCTCCCACCGTGCCGAGGACCGTAGAAACGGCGGCAGACGACAGGGCAACGATGACCGTATTGATCACGGCGGTAACGATCTCTTGATTTTTAAACAGATCGGGGTACAAATCCAAGGAAAACCCGGTCCAGGAGCCGATCACTTTAGCCTCGGTGAAGGAAAAGATCATCAGAACCAGGATGGGAGCGTACATCAAAAGGAGCATGATGCCGACGTAAATACGGGCGAGAATACGAGTCGATTTTTTCATAGCATCGTACCTCTGACGTCGTCTTCTTTCTGTACGTTCTTCGTCGCGAACATACCACCGGCAATCAAAAGCAACATGACCACCGCCACGATGCTTCCCATATGCCACAGGCCCTGATCAAAATACAACTGGATACTGTTCCCGATCAAGGACAGTTTCCGTTCTCCCATAACGTCGCTGATGACGTAAGAGGACATGGTAGGCATAAAGACCATGGTTGCCGCCGAGACGATCCCCGGAGCCGTCATGGGAAGGATCACCTTCCCAAAGGTCTGCCAAGGACGAGCCCCCAGATCGGAGGATGCTTCGATCTGACTGTAATCCAGCTTCGTCATGGTGGTATATAAGGGGAGAATCACGAAGGGGAGGTAATTATATACCATACCGATCATTGTGCAGAGATAGGGGTGTTCCCCGCCGTTCAGCCCCACCCAGTAAAGAAGATCCCGGGTTGCCGCCGTGCGAAGGACGAAGTTAATCCACATGGGCATCACGAACAGCAATACAATGGCCGTAGGCATTTTCATTTCCCGATGGGCAAGAAAATAGGCAATGGGATACCCCAACAGAAGGCAGATGACCGTATTTGCGGCTCCGATAATAAAGGAGACAAGTATGGTATTGATATTGGATGCACTCCCGAACAGAGAGGCCAGGTTTTGGAAGGTAAAATTCCCGTCTGCGTCGGTGAAGGCGTATCCCAAGATCAAAATCAGCGGAATCAGGACGAACAAAACCATAAACACGCCGTAGGGAAGGGCGAGCCACTTGCGGGTAAACTTAATTTTTGACATACTTCGACGCCTCCCCACGCAGTTTCAGGCGAATCTTCTCCCCGGGGATGCGAACGGAGACCCGGTCGTATTCATTCCAAGTGTATTCCGTATCAACCACAAAATCCTCATCGTCCTCGGTGCGGATAATGACCTGGTAGTGATTGCCGAGGTAAATCATGGAGACGATCTTTCCGCAAACGACGCCGCTGTCCTCATTATCGATAATTTCGATGTCGGAGAACGCAACGTCGGCAAATACGTCGGCGTCTTTAAAGTCGTATTTCTTTCCGTCGGGGGCGATGACGTAACCGTCCTCGTCCAATTTGGATCCGGGGATCAACTGCGTTACGTCGCAGTCGAAGGTGCCCCCCGCGATGACGACCCGGTTGTCATTGTCGATGTAGGCATCATCGTAAACGTTGGAAAGCATATCCTTCTTCATAATATGGATCAGGTCGGGAGCGATGTTGACCGCTACCGGGATCCCGGTTTCCATATTTTCGGTGGATTGAATGGTCACCTCGTTGCGGCCAACCATCATGGTGTATTCGTAGTGGATTCCTTTGAATACCTTTTCGGTCAAAATTCCGTCGATCATGCCCTTGCCCGGTTCCGCAAACTTTACGTCCTCGGGGCGGACCACCACGTTGACCTTTTCGTTTGCGGGGAAATCGTCCACGCAGTCGAAAATATGATTCAGGAACCGCACCTTGCGGTTGCCCATGTAAGTTCCCTCGTAGAGATTGCTCTCCCCGATAAAGTCGGCAACGAAAGCATTTTTCGGCTCGTTGTAAATATCCTCGGGGGTCCCGATCTGCTGAATACAGCCGTCCTTCATGACCACGATAGTATCGGACATGGTCAGAGCTTCCTCCTGATCATGGGTCACGTAAATAAAGGTAATGCCCAGTTTGCGGTGCATTTCCTTCAGTTCCAACTGCATTTCCTTCCGCATCTTAAGATCCAAAGCACCGAGAGGTTCATCCAAAAGAAGGATCTGAGGTTCGTTGACGATGGCACGGGCAATGGCGATCCGCTGCTGCTGTCCGCCGGAGAGGGTGGAAATATCTCTCCATTCAAACTCCTCCAGATCAACGATCTTCAGGGCGTCCGTAACCCGCTTGGAAATCTCTGCTTTGGTCAACTTGCGGTACTTTGTGATCTTGTTCCCGTTACGATCCGTGGCCTCATAGGGGATTCGCTTCAGCTTCAAACCGAAGGCAACGTTATCGTACACGTCAAGATGGGGGAAAAGTGCGTACTTCTGAAAGACCGTATTGACGGGCCGTTCATAGGGGGGAAGGGCGGAAATATCCTCCCCGTTCAGAAGAATCTTCCCGGATGTAGGATGCTCGAACCCCGCAATCATACGCAGAGTCGTGGTCTTGCCGCACCCGGACGGACCAAGAAACGAAACAAATTCGCCTTTGTTGACGTAGAAGTTGAAGTTATCCACCGCAGTGGTCTCGTTGTAAGACTTCGTAACTCCGATCAACTCAATGATGACATTTTCTTTTTCCATGTTCACCACTCCAAGATTAGAATTTTGCTTCTTTCAATCCTTTCTTCGCCGCAGTTTTGAACTTTGGATTCATCCCCTTTGGCTGCGTTTCCAAGAGTTGACTTTGATAACCTCAGTATGGCTCTTCCAACTATATTTTTAAGTAAGCAAGGAAAGTGTATCATCTTTGTATGACAAAAGATTGTCAAATAGATAAATTTTTTCGCTCGTTTTGTCAATTTTTTTCCCTCAAAATCCATTGAAACTATCGCGTTCCGGAAGAATTTTACAATTCCGAAGGACACCCCTCGAAAAAAAGGGAGATTCGTCCCATAAGCAGTACAATTGACGATTTTCATTTGTGAATAAAATATTACATTCTCAAAAAAGGCTTGCTTTTCCAAAAAAAATATGCTATACTATTTTGAGGAAAATCCCATTGACAAAATTGCATACGTGTACCCGTAGCTCAGCTGGATAGAGTGTCAGACTCCGACTCTGAAGGTCGAAGGTTCGAATCCTTTCGGGTACGCCAAAATTCCGAGGACAGCCGTCCTCGGGATTTTTACCTATAAAACCCTTTTGCCCATAAAAGAAGACTGCGTAAGGCGGACAGTTAGACTGACTGACGAGCAGACATACGGACGGGCTCACGGACGAACTAACGGACGAACGGTCGGCCCCCTCATTCTCTTCGATGGACAAAAGCGGAATATCCCCGGGAATTGACTGCAAATCTACTAGATTATATTAGAAAGAAGTAATCATTATGGCAACGACTCTACTCTCTGTTTCCATCGCACTTTTAGCGGGACTTTTAATGACCCGACTGTTTAAACCTCTGAAATTACCCTCGGTGACGGCATATTTGATTGCCGGCGTCCTGGTGGGCCCCCACGGTCTTGGCATGCTGCGTCAGGACGGCTTGGGCTTCACCTCCCACGAGGCCATGGAAGGCCTGGCCATGATTTCGGAGGTAGCTTTGGGCTTTATTGCCTTTTCCATTGGGAATGAATTCCGCCTCTCCGACTTAAAAAAAACCGGCAAGCAAGCCACCGTTATCGGAATTTTACAAGCCTTGACGGCCACGGTGCTGGTAGATTTAGGATTGTTTGGCTTACATCTTCTGATTCCCGAAATCCTTTCCCTTTCGACCGTATTGGTGCTGGGTGCCATTGCGACGGCCACGGCCCCTGCCGCAACGCTGATGGTGGTCCGGCAGTACAAGGCAAAAGGGCCTTTGACCAAACTGCTTTTACCAATCGTTGCCTTGGATGATGCTGTTGGATTAGTAATTTTTGCAATTTCCTTTGGAATTGCCCGGGCTTTGGGCAGCGGATCGGTGGACCTGATCTCCATTATTGTCAACCCCATCGTAGAAATTGCGGGATCCCTGCTTTTGGGTGCCATTATGGGATGGATTCTGACGCAACTGGAACGGCTGTTTAATTCCAATACAAACCGATTGAATCTGACCATTGCATTCGTATTTCTTACGGTATCCCTGGCCATGATCGACTTCCACGTCGGGCCCATACACATCCAGTTCTCGTCCCTTTTGGTGTGCATGATGCTTGGGACGGTATTCTGCAACATCTGCCCTCTTTCCCACGATCTGATGGAACGGTCCGACAAATGGACCTCTCCCCTCTTTGCTCTGTTTTTCGTTATCAGCGGGGCAGAATTGAATTTGGAAATTCTGCAAAACGGGTTCGTGGTTTTAATCGGCATAGTCTACATTCTGACCCGTTCCGCGGGGAAATACGTCGGAACCTTCGGAAGTGCAAAACTGGTCAAATGCGAGCCGAAAATCTGCAAATTTTTAGGGATCACACTGTTGCCCCAGGCCGGAGTTGCCCTTGGAATGTGCACCATCGCCGCGGCAGCACCGGAATTGGGTGGCGGAGGAGAAATTATTCGCAACGTCACGCTGTTTTCCGTTCTGGTGTACGAATTGTTTGGCCCCCTGCTGACCCGGATGTCCCTGCAGGCCGCCGGAGAAATTACCCCCATACCGGAGCACGTTAAAAACCGCCGTCATCATAAGCTCAACGAAGCAAAAGAAAATCGGAATCAGCAGGAACCGTAATTCCATATCAAGGCTTCCCGACCAGTTCGGGAAGCCCTTTGTTTTGCAAAGCTCCCCCCCCCGGAGAGATTCCATATCAGGGCTCTCCGACCTTTTGGGGAGACCTTTGTTTTGCAAAGCTCCCTCGAAGAATTCGGTAGACTTTGCAAAAAAACACCCGAAGAAGCGTTGACTTCTTCGGGTGTTTCTTTAATTTCAGTGACTTGCATCAAAGATTTTAGACTTGCATGGGTTGATAAAAGCGAAAAAATCGCCTCCATCCTCCCTAAGAATCAATCTGATCTTATTTGCAGGCAAAGGCAGCACCGACAAGCGGAGCAAGCTCCCCTAAGGCCGCTCGTTCCAGTCGGGGAAGTTCCCCGGAGGAATAGCAATGAGTACGGACGTATTCGATGAGGGGATTCAGGAAATCATCCTCCTTGCTCATGCCGCCGCTAAAAAGAACGGCGTTGGGAGACAAGAGATTCACCGCCGTAACGATGGTATTCCCCAGGGTAACGATCGCTTCATCAATAGCCTTTTTGGCTTCGCTGTGGCCGTTTCGAGCCGCTTCAAAGAGATCTCTGGAGGTCTTACCCTCGCCCAAAAGGAGACTGGCCGTAATATCCAGTCCTCCCCCGGCACAGTATTTCTCCATACAACCCCGTTTTCCGCAACCGCAGAGTCTTCCGTTGGGAACCACGGGAACATGGCCCATTTCGCCTGCGGCACCCAGGGCACCGTTGTAGATCTTGCCGTCGATCACCATTCCCGTACCGATTCCGGTGCCGAGGGTAATACAGATCAGCGTATCCGTACCCTTTCCGCCGCCGCAGGTGTATTCCCCCCAAGCGGCCGCCCGGGAGTCCTGGAGCATCAGGACGGGGAGGTTCAGCGTTTCAGACAGTTTATCGGCGAAATCCTCGGACAGGATGGCAATATTGGGAGCCTTGAGGATTCGTTTGCCGTCACTGCTGACCGTGCCGGGAATTCCCACCCCGCAGGAGACGATGTCCCCGGCGGAAATTTCACATTCCTTGCACAGTTCTTCCACTACGGCTTTGATCTCTTCCGTAACGTTGGAAACGGATTTCACTTTCAGATTGCGAAGGGCCGCAACCGTAGCGGATCCGTCTTCTTCTTGCCGAAGGATTCCGATATTGATCTTGGTACCGCCCACATCCAAGCCAAGTCTATAGATCAAAACGTTCCCTCCTCGATGGCGGAGATCATTTCGATTCTCTTCCCGTGTCTTCCGCCCTCAAATTCTGCGTTCAAGAACGCATCGACGATGGTTTCCGCAGTAGCGGTTCCGATGACTCTGGCACCGAAAGCAATAATATTTGCGTTATTATGCTGACGGGTCAGGGCCGCAGAGTAAGGCTCGGAGCAAACGGCAGCCCGGATGCCCTTTACCTTATTTGCTGCCATAGAAATACCGATTCCGGTCCCGCAGATCAAGATACCAAGATCACATTCTCCGGAGGCAACGGCATCCGCAACCTTCTTCCCGTAAACGGGATAGTCCACACGGTCTTCCTCATCGGTTCCGAAATTGACAAGTTCGTATCCTTTTTCGGTAAGATACCGCACGATATGGTTTTTCATTTCTACTGCAACGTGGTCGTTTCCAATGGCAATTTTCATAATCATTCCTCTTTAATCGCACTTTACAGCGCCTTTGATGTATCCGTTTGCATAACTTTCCAGATCACGGTTGGCCCGGTCGAATTCTTCCATGGGATAGATATGATTGGTAACCCCTTTGAAATCCCAGGTGCCGTTGGCAATCAGTTCAAGACAACGCAAACAAAGACTGTGTTCATACATAATACGCCGTTCATGGCAGTTGATGATGGTCATGGCCTTATAGTTCCACAGTTTAAAGTCCACGGTCCGCATAGCGTCGTTGTGGTATCCGCCGACTCCGAGTTTCCCATGGGCACAGACCATTTCCGCCGCAAGGGCCAAGCCGTCCGGGGTGCCGGTAAACTCCAGAACGTTTTCAAACCCGAGACTGAAAATATCGGTATGATACCCGTCTCTGGTCAGATTCGGAGCACCCATGGTTTCCCAGTTCAACTTGTAATACAAGGGAAGCTCTTCCGGAGTATAGATCTCCGTAGCTCCGAACCGCTTTGCGTTTTCGAGAGCCTCGGGACGCTTATCGACGGCTACGATATTGGTATAGCCCATAGCCTTCAGAAGGGAAATGGAGCCTAAGCCCATATATCCGCATCCAACCACGGCAATGGTATCGCCGATGGCCTCCGGCTTCATCTTGATACAAGCACTCATAATGCAAGCAAGGGGTTCCACGATGGCGTCCTCGTCCGCCAGGGAATCGGGGACGTGGCACACTTTGTCCTTATGCATTACGATGTATTCCTTGTATCCGCCGCCGCCGAGCCCGGTGATCCGGTCTCCGACCTTCCAGCCCGTGACGTTCTTTCCGAAATCCTCCACGACCCCCACGGCTTCGTGGCCGAATCGACGGCCCTTTTCCGCAGTAAGCCAAGGATAATATTCCGAATGGCAAATGCCCGTATAGGTCACCCGGACCAAGATCTGATCGTCTCCGAAGGAGGGACGTTCGATCTCAATCACTTGAGATTTCCCCGGAGAGACCATTTCAATGCATTTCATGTTGCAAATCCTCACTCAATAATATAGGGTTCAAAATCATCGCGGGTAAAGTCCACGACAGCCTTCAAATATTTGCCGAACTTGTTGGGGAGATCCGCATGAGCTTCATCGAATCTGGACAGGGGGTACACCTTGGTGGGAACGTGCTTATAGTTCCAGGTTTCGTCAGCCAGCATCTTGGCAGCGTTTCTGCAGGATTCGATATTGAGGTCGGTTTCACGAGGATGGGTGCTCAGGCAGTCAATGGCCTTCACGTTGAGCATCTGGACGTCTACGAGACGCTTATCACCGGTATGATATGCACCGATGGCCAGCTGACCGCACTGCTGGGTCATACGGATGGCAAGGTCAAGGGATTCGTTGGTTTCGCCCCATTCCATAACCATAGAAAATCCGCCGGGCTTGCCATCAAAGTTCAGTCCGCTTCCGGGAATGTAGAAAGCACTTTGGGGAAGGTCGTCGACCAAGTAAGCTTCGTCCGCACCGTATTTCAGAGCATTCTTCACGGATTCGGGATTGATGTCGGTGGCGACGACGTAGGCACCGCGTTTCTTCAGAAGGCTGATAGCACCGCAACCCATGTATCCGCAACCGACAACGGCAACCCGTTCGCCGATTACCTTAATGCGGACCTTGCTGACAGCACTGATTAAGCAGGAGAGAGGCTCGAGGATTCCCTCTTCATCGGTAACGTTATCCGCAAGCTTAAACAGGAATTTTTCATCTGCAACAACGTATTCCATGCTTCCTTCAAACAATCCGCTGACCCGATCCCCAACCTTGAGGTTCTTTACGGCGGAGCCGACTTCTACCACGACGCCTACGGGCTCGTGACCGAATTTTCTGCCTTCGCTTTTGCAGGTTTCCCAATCGTAATGCTCAGACATGCAAACGCCGCAGTACTTCATTTTAACCTTGACGTCGGTATCTCTTTTGATCTGAGGTTCTTCCACTTCGATCAGATGAGTTTTCCCGGGGCCGCAAGAGACGATTTGTTTCATAGTGTTTTCTCCTTTTTTTGAATAAATTTTGTGCTTTTGAGAGGAAAGCACTCCTTCTGATGCCATATTAACATATATTCGGTAGAAATGGAATATATAATTCCGCTCGAAATATTGACAAAAACGACTTTTCATGCTATAATACTGCTAAATCTATAAGAAAAAACGGGGAGTGGGGTTTGATGCAACAGAAAAGATGCAAAAGCAGTTCGCTGATTCGAGGGTATTTAATTCATTCTCACCCGGAGTGGGAAATTATTTATCAAATCGAAGGGGAAGCAAAAACACAGGTGGGCGACACGGTCTGCGACGTTGTTGCCGGCGACGTGCTGATCATTCCGCCCCATACGCCCCACCGGGGATTTTCCAACGAGGTATTCCGGGACTGTTCCCTGAAATTAAAGGAAGCCGATTTTCCCGGCTTTGTGCATTTTCGGGATTACAGAGGAGATATTTGTGCCCTAATGTTCATGCTGCTGCGTCTGGAAACGGAGCAGGAAGGGGACTACCGGGCGGTATCGGACAGCCTGACCCGTGCCGTATACAACGTGATAAAATATGAATTGGGCATTGCATCGGGCTCCCCCGCCGTGGCGGAAATTAAGAATGCCATCTACGAGAATCTGTCCAATCCGGAGTTCAAGCTGGCGGACCGAATTGCAGATACGGGATTCGATAAGGATTACTTTCGGCGATGTTTCAAGCGGGAAACGGGAAAAACGCCCTCTCAATATCTTACGGAGCTTCGTTTGACCCATGCAAAACAGTTGTTGTCGGACCAAAAACGGTACAGCATCGAATCCATTGCGTACAGCTGTGGATTTTCCGACAGTCTCTACTTCTCCACCTGCTTTAAAAAGCACGAGGGGATGTCCCCCCTCAATTATCGTAAAAAGCTTTGGGACGAAACCATGGGAGACCGTGTTATCTTTTAACTTTTTCGTTCTATTTTGGCACCCTCAAGTCTTTTCTTGGGGGTGTCTTTTTCTAAGAAAAAAGACGGTGCAACTGATGGTCTTCCACTTTAGGAGCGTCGCAATTGCATTGCGTTTTTTTACGATTATTTAAACCAATTTGGATTAAATCTGCTCGATCTTTATCAGGTCGGTATTGCCGGAACGTCCGTTGGTGATGCCACCGGTAATGACGATATGATCGTCTTTTTTCAAGTTCAGCGTTTTTTGCGTAAGCTTTTTGGCGGTATAAAACAGGACGTCGGTGGAATTAAAGGTTTCACACAAGACGGGATTGACTCCCCAGGACAAGGCAAGGCTTCTCCAGGTTCGCTCGTCGGTGGTCAATCCGACGATTTCCGCCGGGGGACGGAATCGGGAAACCATTCGCACGGTCATGCCGGAAAGAGAACAGACGGAAATCGCCTGAGCACCGATGTCAATGGCCATTCCCACGGTGGCATGGGAAATGGCGTCCACCGTATTTCGGATTTTAAAGGAAGAAGAATGAAACCGGGAGGAATAGTCAATATTCTGCTCGGTACGTTGGGCGATGCGGGCCATGGTCTGAACCGCAAGCACCGGGTGTTCTCCGGCGGCCGTTTCAGCGGAAAGCATGATGGCACTGGTCCCGTCGTAGACCGCGTTGGCAACGTCGGTGATCTCTGCCCGGGTGGGACGGATATTATGAATCATGGATTCCAGCATTTCGGTGGCGGTGATGACCCGTTTTCCCAAAAGACTGCACTTGGTAATCAATTCCTTCTGAATTCCGGGCAATTCCTCAAAGGGAATCTCTACTCCCATATCTCCCCGGCCGATCATGATTCCGTCACATTCTTCGCAGATCTCTTCAATGTTGTCTACACCTACCCGGTTTTCAATCTTGGCGATCAACGCCGGATTCGGCTCTCCGTGCTCTGCCAAAAACTGCCGAACGTCGGTCAGGTCCTGCTTTCTGGAGACAAAGGAACAGGCAAAGAAATCCACTCCGTTCTCAATGCCGAACAAAAGGTCCTTCTTATCCTGTTCGCTGAGATAGACTTGATTCAAAACCTTATTGGGAAAGGCCATACTCTTGCGGTCGGAGAGGACGCCCCCGGCAATCACATCGCAAAGGGCATCGGTCTCTGTCAGTTGACGGACCTGCAGAACCACAAGGCCGTTGTTGATCAGCACCCGGTCCCCCACCGTAAGATCGTTGATCATTCCGGCGTAGGACACGGAAACCCGGGTCTCGTCCCCCACAACATCCTCCACCGTCAGGGAGAAGGTATCTCCGTCGTTGAGGGTGATCCTACCATTTTTAAAAGTGCGGATGCGGTATTCTGGCCCCTTGGTATCCAAAAGAATGGCAATGGGAAGACCCAGAGCTTCCCGGACCTTCTTAATGGTATTGATGGTATTCAAATGCTGTTCGTGGGTACCGTGGGAAAAGTTCAGCCGGGCCACGTTCATGCCGGCCAAGCACATTTCGGTCAGGGTCTTCTCGTCAGAGCAGGCAGGACCGATGGTGCAGACAATCTTCGTTTTACGCATATAAAATACTCCTATAACGGAAAAAAGTGCAAAAATCTTACCATATACATTATAACACATTTTTACCGAATTTGCAAGGGAATCATTAAATTTTCCATAAAAGAGTTCGAGAAGGATAATTTCCCTCTCGAACTCTTTTTATGATTCAAACTGTGAACGGTACAGTTTACTGTAAAATCCCCCGCAGGCCAAAAGCTGCTGGTGCTTTCCTTGCTCAATGACGGTGCCGTCTTTGACGACCAAGATGTTGTCGGCGTGTTGAACGGTGGAAAGGCGGTGAGCAATTACGAAGCAGGTGCGGTTCTTCATCAGGGAGACCATTGCTTTTTGGATTCGTTGCTCCGTTCGGGAGTCCACGTTGGAGGTGGCCTCATCCAAAATCAGCATTGCAGAATCGGAGAGCATGGCCCGGGCAATGGTAATCAGCTGTTTTTGTCCCTTGGAAAGATTGATTCCATCGTCGGACAAGACCGTGTCGTACCCCTGGGGCAATCCCATAATAAAGGAATGCACGTGGGCGGCCTTGGCCGCGGCAATGACCTCTTCCCGGGTTGCCCCGGCTCGACCGTAGGCGATGTTATCGTGGACGGTTCCCCAGAACAACCAGGTATCCTGCAACACCATGGTATAGGCTTTTCGCAGAGAATCTCTGGTAACGGAACGGGAATCCTTCCCGTCCACCGAAATAATGCCCGATTGGGGGTCGTAAAAACGCATCAACAGATTGATGACCGTAGTCTTCCCTGCCCCGGTGGGTCCCACGATGGCGGTGACGGTGCCGGGAGGAGCTTTTAAGTTGAAGTCCTTCAGAATTTGTTTTTGGGGAACGTAAGAAAAATCAACCTTCTCCAGCTCCACCTTTCCCTCCACGTCGGAAAGCACCGTTGCCTCTGCTCCGTCCGCCGGCTCCGGAGATTCATCCAACAAATGGAAGACCCGTTCCGCGGCGGCCATAGCCGATTGAATTTCGTTCATAATATTGGCGAACTCATTGATAGGGCCGGCAAACTTCCGGGAATACTGGACGAAGGACGCAACCTCTCCCAAAGTAATCACCAAAAGGGGAAAAAGATTTCCTTCGCCCTTGGCCATGGTGAGCATATAAAACAAACCACCCAAAATGGTGACCAGAGAGATGGAAAGATTGTTGATAAAAGCCACGGAAGGACCGATTACCGACGCGTGATAATCGGCCTGATAATAGGCCTCTACGGCGGATTCGTTTTTTTGGTCAAAGGTCTGCAGAATATCAGACTCCCGATGATAGGCGTGGACCGTCCGCTGACCGGAAAGCATTTCCTCCGCATATCCGTTCAGTTCCCCCAATTTCCCCGAGCGAGCCCGGAAAAAGGGCTGAATTTTTTTGGTCTTTCGGCGGGTAAACCACAGGGACAAGGGAACGGTCACGGCAAACACCAGCAAAAGCAAAGGGGAAATGGATGCCATCATAACCAACGACCCCACCAGAGTAATTACGCTGGCACAAACCTGCAAAAGATCGTTGGACAGGGAGGTATTGACCGTATCAATATCGTAAGAGATGCGGCTGATAATATCCCCCGTAGCGTGGGTATCGAAATAGGAGACGGGGAGGCTCGTCAGATGGTGAAAGACATCCCGACGCATAGTGGAGATGACCTTCTGACTGATCACGATCATCAGCGAGGACAGAGCAAAGGACAATCCCGCCGAGATCAGGTAAGTTCCTGCCATAAGGATGCAATAATACAAGACCTGCCCGCACATCTGAAGTTCAAACACAGAAAGGCAAAAATCATACATGGGAGCGAAGATCAGTTCCCCGGAAAAGTCTCCGCTTAGAGCATCGATGGCAAACCCGGAAAGTCGGGGGCCGACCAACGCCAGCAAATTGGAGATCAACATCATCAAAAAGGCCAATAGGATCAACCATTGATAGCGGAAAAGGTAAGACAGGATCCGCTTCAGGACCCGCATGCCGGCTTTTCGGTCTAATTTCTTCGAAGGCCCCTCCATTCCCCGGGGGCCGCCCATCGGTCTACTCAAGGATCGCACCTCCCATCTGAGAATGACTGATCTCACGGTAAATTTCACAGGATTCCAGTAATTGATCGTGGGTTCCGAAGGCAACGGTCTTGCCTTCCTCCAGAACCAAAATTCCATCGCAATTCATCACCGAGCTGACCCGTTGGGCCACGATGATGCGGCTTGCGTTGCTCGGGGAGTTTTCCAGAGCCTTTCGCAGATTGGCGTCAGTCTTATAGTCCAGGGCGGAGGAAGAGTCATCCAAAATCAAAATTTCCGGATCTCCCGCCAATGCCCGGGCAATAAACAGCCGTTGCTTCTGCCCACCCGAAAGATTGGACCCCTTTGCGGTCAGCCGGTATTGCAATCCTTGCTCCAGCCGGTCCACAAATTCTGCCGCCTGGGCGGTTTCAAGGGAAGTGCGAAGGGCCTGATCCTCGATATGGCGGCCAAACCGCAAATTTTCATCCACGGTTCCGGAAAACACGATATCGTTCTGCAACGCCGCCCCGAACCGACGGCGTAACTCTCCCGTGGGGATGGTACGAACGTCCCGTCCTCCGATGCGAATGGCTCCCGAATCCACGTCGTAGAACCGCATCAAAAGCTGAAGGATGGTGGATTTTCCGCTTCCCGTAGCCCCGATGATGCCGAGGGTCCCTCCTTTGGGAACGGAAAAGGTAATATCGGTAATATTGTTTACGATTTTATTATAGGAAAAGCTTACGTGATCGAACTCAATATATTTTCGGTCGTCTGCCGGGACCGGGGGATATTGCTGCTCCGAGAACAGAGGCATGTCCTTTTCGCACTGCAACACCTCGTCAATGCGGTTGGCCGAGGCCGTAGCCTTGGTGTACATCACGAAGATTCGGGAGATGGACATCAACGCGTTTGCAATCAGCGTAAAATACTGGGTGAAGGCAATAATGGTGCCGGCCTTGGTGTCCCCACCGGAGCCGATGAGCAACGCACCGACCAGGATTACCGCCGTCAGTCCCAGGTTTAAGAGCAGATTCATGGAGGGATTGGAGGCGGCCATGATGATCCCCGCCCGCTTTTCCGATCGGACCAGGTCTGCATTTACGGAATCAAAACGAGATTTTTCGTAATCCACCTTTGAAAGAGCCTTGATGACCCGGATTCCCTTGGCGTCCTCCCGGACCACCCGGGTCATTCCGTCCACCTGAGACTGAACGTCCCCGTAGAGAGGAATCCCTTTCCGGGCAATGAAGAACACGATAGCAAAAATAAAGGGAAGCACGCCCAGCATGACCAGGGTCAGTTTCAGGTCCAGCATGGCCGTCAGGATCAGTCCCCCAAACAACAGAATCGGAGCCCGGACGCCCATTCGCTGCATCATTCCCAAGAAACGGCTGACATGGAAGGTATCGGAGGTAATGCGGGACTCGAGGCTTGGGACCGTGAATCTGTCGGTCTGGGCCGAGGAAAGGGACAGGATCTTTTCAAACAGATCGTGACGGATGTCCCGGGTCGCATCCCGGGCCACGGCCGAGGCCCGTTGATTGGCCCAGACGTTCAGCCCAAAGGCCCCAAGGGCACACAAAATCATGATTCCGCCCCAAAGAAAGATCCATTCCGCCCGTTGCAGGGGAACCACGTTATCCAGGATATGGCTTAAAATGTACGGTAAAAACAATTCTACGAGCGTCCCTAAAAACTTGACGGTCAGAACCACCGTCAGGCTCAGAAAATACGGCCGCAGATAGCGAATCATCAATTTCACTGATAATCCCCCCTTCCCCGGGTTTTGGGGGGGAGATCCTCTCCGCCGGTCACGTAGACCATCGCCCGTTCCCGGGCCCGTTCCATGAGGGAAGAAAACTGTTGTTGCTCCTCCGGGGAAAAACCGGCCACCAGCCATTGGTTCCAATCCTCATACACTTCCCGGATCATGGGGACCATTTCTTCCGCTTTTCTTGTGGGATATACCAACAATACCCGTTTGTCCTCCCCCGGCACCCGGGTAATATATCCCTGTTCCTCCAGATAAGACAACTGCCGGGCTACCTGACTTTTATCAATGCAAAGTTTTCGGGTCAGCGTATCCTGGGAGATTCCCGGATTACGGCACAACACGGCAATGCACCGGGCATGGGGCGGCTTGAGATCCGTATGCTCGAACCGTTCTCCGTGATACAGGGTGGCACACCGGCTCACGGCGTTGATGAGAAACATCAAAGAGGGCATGGCACGTCTCCTTTTCTCTTCGTTGCAAACGCAACAGTTGCAAATGAAACTATTTTTTTTCATTATACACCTATGGGAGAGAAAAGTCAACACAAAAGTAAAAATATACCAAATTGGTATATTTTATGCTGAGAGAACAAACTTTGTGACTTTTTTCAAACCTTTTTACAAAACGGGAAATTGCGGGTTGACATTTGAAAAACAAAGGGGTATAATGGGGGCAATCGGATTGGAGAAACGGAGGACGTTCTTATGGCAAAATCATCCATAAATATGTACGAAGGACCCTTCTTAAAAAAAATCCTTTTTTACACCTTCCCCATCATGCTGACCGGCCTTTTGCAATTAACCTTTAACGCCGCAGATCTGATCATCGTAGGCCAATTTTGCGGAAGTGTTTCGGTGGCAGCCGTCGGAGCGACGGGGGCACTGACCAACCTTCTTTTGAGTCTGTTTACAGGCCTTTCCGTCGGGGTGGGGGTCACGGTAGCCCAGTCCCTAGGGGCAAGGAATGAAAAAGAAACCCACGCCATCATTCACACGGCCATTCCGGTGGCCGTCATCAGCGGATTGATTCTGACGGTAGCCGGGGTCGCTTTCTCCGCAACCTTTCTGCAGTGGATGGGAACCCCCGACGACGTAATTCCCCTTTCTTCGGTGTACATGAAGATCTATTTCGGCGGAATTTTAGGGCCCCTGATCTACAACTTCGGAGCATCGATTCTACGGGCGTCGGGAGATACGAAGCGACCCCTGTTTTTTCTGACCGCGGCGGGCGTTATCAACGTCGTACTAAATACCGTCTTTGTGACCGCTTTTCACATGGACGTTGCCGGCGTAGCCTTGGCCACGGTAATTTCCCAAGCCTTTGCGGCGATTATGGTTCTGATTTCCCTTACCAAGCGGCAGGATGCTTGCAAATTGGATCTGAAACGATTGAAAATACGCAAAGGTCCGTTGCTGAAGATCGTCCGAATCGGGGTCCCCTCCGGGATCCAAGGATCCATGTTCTCCGTTTCCAACATTATTTTACAATCCTCCATCAATGCACTGGGCTCCGTTTTCATGTCGGGCAACGCGGCATCGGCAAGTCTGGAAGGTTTTTTGTACGTCACAGTCAATGCTTTTCACCAATCGGCCTTAAATTTTACGGGACAAAACGTCGGGGCAAGGCGATATGACAACGTAAAAAAGATCGTCACGATCTGCTTCTGTTCCGCCGTTTTTATGGCAATAATTTTAGGGGTTTTTGTCCGACTGTTCGGCGAGCCTCTGCTCAGTCTTTACATTACCGACTCCCCGGAAGCCTTTGCTCACGGTCTCCATCGGATGACCTGGGTCTGCCTGCCCTATTTCACCCTTGCAATGATGGACGTAATGAACGGTACGTTACGGGGCATGGGAGCATCCCTCTCCCCTACGCTGATCTCGATCCTCGGCGTTTGCGGCGTCCGGGTCGGCTGGATCTACACCGGATACCGACTGTTCAACGATGCACCCATTGAGACCCGATCCGCGATGCTCTATATCATCTATCCCGCATCGTGGATCCTCACCTTCATAGCGGAAAGGATCGCATATCGGATCATCCTGAAAAAGCAAGAAAAGAAATTCTACTCTCCCCAGACGGAGCCTTCGGTGTAGAGAAAAATTTTCCATTTTGGACGAAATTCGACTTGTTTTTAAACCTTTGCCAAAAAGACGGTACAAGTGTTGACAAAATTCCAAAAGTCATTTATAATGGTAATATAAATCCCATTAAATCACCTTAGGAGGAACTCTAATGAAAATCCTGAAGAGCCTGCTTTCCCTTCTTCTTATTGCCGTATTCCTGTTAGGCATTGCTGCCTGCGGCAAAGCCGGACAACCTTCCGATTTGCAGACAAACACAGAAAGCTCCTCCGATGCGTCCCAAACCGAAACGGACCAAGGAACTCCGGAGCCGGAGCCCGCGCCCATTCTTTACGAAAATCCTCTTACGGGCCTTCCCACGACCGTAGACACCACGAGGAAACGGCCTGCCGCCATTATGTTGAACAATATCAAGCAGTCCCTCCCACAGGAAGGGATCAGCGATGTGGAAATCCTTTTTGAATGTCTGGTCGAAGGAAACATTACCCGTCTGATGGGCTTGTTTTCCGATTACGGGGCCTTGGGTGAAATCGGTTCCATCCGTTCCGCCCGTCCCTATTATTTGGACTTTGCCCAGGCCTTTGACGCCATCTTCTGCCATGCCGGAGGAAGCAACCAAGCATACGACGAGATCCGGACCCGAAAAATCAGCAACGTTGACGGAGTGCAAAAGGATCCCCTCCGGGTCTACTACCGGGACAAGGAACGGCTGAAAACCATGGACTTAGAGCATACCATGATGACCACGGGAGAGGGCATTGTCAAGAGCGTCGAGCATTTTAAATACAGAACGACCCTGAGAGATAACTTTGCCCTGCCCTTTGAGTTCCCCCAACCGGGAACCTCCGTGGCCGTGGGAACGGAGGACGCCTTACACGTCTATCTCCCCGTCTCCAGTTACCAGGTGGTAGATTACGTTTATAACACAGAAAGCAAAGAATATCTGCGGTATCAATACAACGGTCAAAGACACGTGGACGGAAATAACGATCGGCAGCTTTCCTTTACGAACGTCATCGTCCTGTTTTGCAAGACTGTAACCATAGACGACGCCGGTCGCTTGGGCATCACCACCACCGGGACGGGCAAGGGGTATTTGATCAGCCAAGGGAAATACACCCCCATCACCTGGTCCCGCACCGACCGGGACGGGAATCTGACCCTGACCGACACCGCAACGGGCTCCCCCCTCGTCATCAACCGGGGAAAAACCGCCGTTAACGTGTGTCCCTTGTCCGTAGAAAATAAAATCAATCTCAACGCCACCGATCGGATCATAAATCCGTAACAAAAAAGAAGAGAGAGGCTTCAAGTCTCTCTCTTTTCGTTTCAAGGGATGAAAATAAGGTCCCGCTGTCCCCGGACCTCCACGGGAATACAGCGAACGCCGAATACCCGGGAGAAGACGTCGGCAGATAATAGATTTTCAGGAGAGTCAAAGGCTTGGAGGGTCCCTTCGCTCAATACCCCAAGAACGTCACAATACCGGATGGCCAAGGAGAGATCGTGAAAAACTGCAATAACGCACTTTCCGTCCTCCCGCAATACTTTCAGCTGTTCCATCAAGGACAATCGGTGAGAAATATCAAGATACGTCGTGGGCTCATCCAACAGAATGTAGGGCGTTTGCTGGGCCAGGAGAAGGGCCAGGCAGACCCTCTGCCGTTCGCCCCCGGAAAGGGAGGAAACGTACCGGCCGACCAAATGGGTTGCGTGGACGTCGGCAAGAGCTTTGCGGACTGCATCCTCATCGGTCTCGGTCATTCGCCGAGTCAACCCCAGGTAGGGGTATCTGCCCCGGGACACCAGCTCCTCCACCAAAACGGAGGGCAATGACCGGGATTGAGGGAGCAACGACAAATTCTTGGCCAACTCCTTCCGGGAATAGGAGCCGTAGGGACGTCCGTTGAGCAAAATCTGCCCCTCCCCGGGGGGATTTAATCCGCAAAGCAGGCGAATCAACGTGGTTTTTCCGCATCCGTTAGGGCCGACAATGCCATAAATCTTCCCCGGATGGAACTGTGCGTTTAACTGAGAAAATACGAGTTTCTCTCCGTAAGAAAAAGAAAGGGCTCTACATTCGATCATACTGTTTTCTCCCCGTCAGAATTAAGAAAATAAAGAAGGGTCCGCCCACAAAGGAGAGGAGAATTCCCACGGGCAATTCGTAGGGGGAAAACAGCACCCGGCAGAGAAGGTCGCAGACCAACACCAAAAGACCTCCCCCCAAAGCACTGACGGGAAGGAGCCAACGGTGATTTTGTCCCACGAACCGACGGGCGATGTGCGGAACCACAAGCCCGACGAACCCGAGCAATCCGGAAAAGCTCACGGCAGACCCGGCCAACACACTGGCCAAACACAACAGCAACAACTGCATTCCCTTAACGTTCATCCCCAGGCTCTTGGCCGTTTCGTCCCCCAAAGAAAGGACGTCCACGTCCCGGGCCAGAAAAAGGGCCATCACCGTTCCCGGAAGAATCAACAGGCAAGCCGGAAGAATCCGACCGAAGGTCACCCCGGACAAGCCTCCGATCATGAAGGCGTCTGCATCGTAAATACTGTCGGGGTACAAGGTTTTGACGGTATTGATTCCCGCATTCAGCATGGAGCTGACGGCGATTCCCACCAACGTAACGGCCATTCGGTCCGCCCCGGTTTTCAAGGAAACGGCGTAAATGCAAAGACAGGCCGAAAGGGCACCGAGAAAGGCGGCCAGGGGCAACAGACGTATCCCTGACGGAACCACCGTCAGCATGAGAATCACCCCGAATCCCGCACCGGAATTGACGCCGATTACGTTGGACGCGGCCATGGGATTGTGAAGAACGGCCTGAATCAAAACCCCGGCTACCGCCAAGGCGGCCCCCGCAAGGAGGGCACCGCAGGCCCGGGGCAGGCGAATATACCGAAGAATCCGGCCGTCGGGTGAATTCAAATCCCCCGAAAGCAACGCCCGAATCCCTTCCCGGGGATTCATCGGCACCGAACCGAACCAAAGGGACGCCCCAAAGGCCAGGATTACAAGTCCGATTAAAATGCACAGAAACACGGGAAGAAATTTCCCGTGTTTTTCATTGTTCCGCCCTTTGCGGGTCCATGCATTTTGCAAGATATTCATAGCTTTCCGCCCACCGTTCATTGGGTTTATAGTGAAACAAGTCTTTTGGAAGCATAAAGCACTTCCCCGTTTTTACCGCAGTAAGGCCGGCCCAGGCCGGATGCTGCTCCACGTTGTACCGAAAAAATTCCTCCGCCACGGTGGGATTCCCCATGGCAAGGCAAAAAATATAATCGGGATCCTCCCGTATGATTTTCTCCATGCTCAGATCTTCCAGCAACGAGGGTTCCTTGTCCGCAAGATTGACTAAGCCCAGATCGTTCAAAATCTGTCCGGCCAAATTATCTTCCCCCTTGGCCTTCATTCCCCCGGAATACACCCGCAGAAGCAACACGGACCGTCGGCCGTTTTGGGGAATGGATGCCAACAGGCGGTCAATCTTGGCCTCCACGTCAAGAACGTGGGTTTGGTACAGATCCTCACGGCCGTTGACGGCACAAAACTGTTGCATCATTTCTTTGTAGTCGGAAAAGTTGTCCACGCGGAAATAGCCGCAGGGAATCCCCGCAGAGGTCAAGGCATCCCGCAGCTGCAAATGTGCTGCAAGATCCGCCGAAAGAATCACGTAATCGGGATTCAAGGCCATGACCTGCTCCAAATTCACGTGTTTCACAGACCCCACGACGGACACCTCCCCCGCCGGGACGATTCCTTCCTCCACCCCATCCTCGGTCACGCCGACCAGGGTTCCCCCGGACAGGAGCCAACAATCGGCAAAGGACCCGTAACAGGAAACCACCCGGGCCCCCGGGAAAAGGGAGACGGAAGTCCCCAAAGCGTCGGACACAAGAACTTTCCCTTTGGAAGGTTCGGAAGGGTCTCCCGATCCTCCGGCCTCTTCCCTGCCGCAGGAAAACAACGGCAGAGTCAACAGGACCGCAAGGAAAACCGTAAGAACTTTTTTCATACCGGGAGTTGAATGGGAGCAGAAAGAATGGCGTCCTTCCGCTTCAGAAGATCATCGGAAAAGAGAGCCGCTTCCAGCCGGTCCGCACCGATCCGGTCGATGGCTTTCCCCAGACGCTCCTTGGCGTACGCGTTCTCCTTAAACCAAAGAATGGTTTTTTCCAAAATGGGAAGGATCTCTTCAGCCTCCACAAGGCGGGACAACGCCGTCCCCATTCGGGTGGTCTTTCCCCAGGTTCCTCCGACGTAAATCTGATAAAGGGCATCCTTCCGACCGGGGACACGGCGGCCTTCGATGCCGAAGTCGTTCAAGGAAGGCTTCATACAGCTGTTCGGGCATCCGCCGACGCCTATTTTAAATTTATGGGGCAATTCCACCCTGCTCCAGCCCCGGTAAAAGGTTTCGTGAATTTCCTTCGCAAGACCTTGGGTATCGTAACAACCGAACACGCAGGTAGTTCCCTTGCAAGCCGTAACGGGGCGGATCTTCGGGCCGGTTCCGCCAAAGGACAATCCGTGCTCCAAGGCAAAGCCCTCCGCCTTCGGAATATCATCAAAGGCAATCCCAGGGATTTCAATGCATTGACGGCTGGTGGGGATTAACACTCCGTTGCCGTAGGTCTCAGCGAGGGTTGCCATATCCCGTATATTTTGCACCGTGAACACCGTTCCGGGGGCAAGCATCCGGCCGGAAAAGCAGTCGGTTCCCCGATTCCGCAAAAAGCCCCTCTTCTTTACGGAATTGATCTGTTCCGAGGTCAACGCCATGATAAAATCTCCTTAAGTCAGTTAATTCTTTTATTATAGTATAATTCCCGGGAACCGTCAAGAGGACCCCGGGAATTGTTCGCAAAAGATTAAAATTTTCGGATATCTCTCAAAAATGAGCATCGGCGGGGACGGAATCCTCGGTTCTTTGCCTCGAAATCAAAGCTCCTCGTGTCAAAAAACTCTATTTCCACAGCATAAATCCGATGGTATTGATCGCAAAGTTGGTAAACATATGGACCACCCAGGAAACGAAGACCGTGTTATATTTCTCGTTCAAAAAGTTGAAAATGGCACCCCCGACCGCAAGGCCCGCAAGGACCAGCAAAAACAAGGGGAAGGAAAACCATCCCATCATCATGGCCGTATGGTACAGAGAAAAGAGGAGGGAACTGAACAGATAAGCAAAGCCCCGGTTTACGGAGTGCTTCAGATTGGTGAACACGAACCCCCGAAAGAAAAATTCCTCCAGCAGAGAATTTACAAAGGAAATGTACAGGGACACAAAGAGAAAATTGTTTGCCGTAATTCCCGCATTTTCCGTCAAAGACCCCACGATATTGGAAAAATCAAAGTAAGGCGAGAGCAGAAAGTATCCGCCCAAAATTACTCCGAACAATGCAATTCCCAGGGGAAATGCAACCAAAAGGCCCTTCTTGTTGGGACGAAAAAGGGATCGGTAGACCACCTCCGGATTCAAGAAAGAGCACAGAAAAGGAAAAATCAAAAACAGAGCGATCTTTACCGCCGATTTCACCCCATACCCCGGCATCCAGACCCCGTCCACCAAGGTCATGGCACCGCAACAAGCCAACGAAACCAACAAAACGGACACCGCCGCTTTTTTTCTCATCAGGCCGCCTCCTTTCTTTTACATAAGGGTAAAAAATGCTAAAAAATATTTCTTTTGTTGAATTTATCTTAAAATTTAAAACCGTCAACACTCCCTTTCTTCCAGGGGAGACTTAAGGAGATTCCAACGGAAATGGGCCGCCAGCAGCCGAAGGACCACCACCGCCACAGCTCCGACGATCATCGACAGAGTTCCGTCCAGGACCTTCCACAAAAGCACGCAAACTACCGCACCTGTAAGGGAGACACAGGTGTAGATATGCTTTACAAAAATATACGGCGTCTGCCCGGCCAACATGTCCCGCAAAACCCAGCCTCCGACTTCGGTAATAACGCCGATGAAAACCAAGAAGACTCCTTCTTGCCCAGAATTATAGGCAGTTCAAATCCCGAATCATCCCCCGCGCGACGGGAACCAGCCCCAGAATCGCAACGCCAAAAATGTTCATCCCCTTCCGCAATCCAACCATTGAACCGGAAACGGCAAAGGCTACGGTTCCCAAATTTCCATAAAGAACAACAATTGCTCCGGCACGTTCTTTTCCCCTTTTTAAAACTCCGTGCTTTCTTCATTATACCTTGAACGGAGAATAAAATCAAGACAGCGAAGGGAAATGTGCAAGAAATGTAAAAAACAACGGCATTGTGTCTCAAAAAGAGCCGTTGCCAAATTTTGCATTTTTGTTGAACTTCACGTTTTATATCGCAACGGCATCGTCAGGGGGGGGCTTCCCTAAAAAATTCGGTTAAAACATGAGTCAAAATTTTTCCAAAAAACGAAGCACGGTCCCGTCCTTTTTCTTGTTTGTCTTTTTTCTGACAAAACCGTGGGACATCTTGACTTTTTGCGACAACGCTATTATAATATATATGTGTTTATTATAATATTTGTCTCGCCCCTTCTCTCAGCCCCCCGAATTTCCCCTTTTCAGACAATCCCCACCCTTTATATAGCGGCGAAAAAACAACAGAAAGGACCGAAGCCCGTGGCAAAGTTAGCTCATCCCATCAGTGCAAAGAAACGAAGCATTCTTTTAATCTTGATTGACACGATGTTTTGTCTGATCGTGAACAGCGTATATTTTCTCCTCTCCGTATTTGCTCCCAGCGTTCCTTTGGAGGGGAACCTTTTTATGCTTGCATTCAATACCGCATTGACGGCATTCTTCATCGTGGTCTTTCGAATCTTTTTCGGAAACTACTCCAACATTTGGAGATTCACGAACACCCGGGCCTACCTGTCCATGATCATCTCCGACTGCTTGAGTTGTATTGCTTCCTGGATTGTTTCCCGGTGCTTTTCCCAATCCATCGGTGTCCCCTATTTCATTACGGTAACGGCCCTGACCAGTCTTCTTTCCCTGGCCTCCCGCTTCAGCTACCGGCTGCTTTACAAGCACAAGCGGAACAAACGCAATGAGGGAATCATGAAAAAAGTGCGGGTTGCAATTATCGGCGCCGGACAGTTGGGGGCCTTTTTGGTCAACGAACTGCAAGGGAATCAAAATTCCGTCTATCAGCCCATGTGCTTTATTGACGTGGACAAATCAAAGATCGGGAGCAACCTCTGCGGTCTGCCCGTAATCGGGGAAAAAAACGTACAAAACGCCATTGACGAATATGAAGTGCAGGAAGTCATCATTGCAATCGCAAGCAATGACGAGATCGTGAACCAAGTTTATCAACGCTACGTCCAATTCGGACAGAGAGTCAAGATTTACGACCTTCCCGTCTCGGAAAAGACCCACGGAGAACGGATCGGCAACCGCATCATCCGGGACTTCTCCATTGAAGACCTTCTGTTCCGCAAGCCCCTTCAATTGGAAAACGCCTCGGCCTCCATTTACGCAGAAGCCACGGTCCTTGTCACGGGAGGAGGCGGATCCATCGGCAGTGAACTGTGCCGTCAGATTGCCGAATGTAAACCAAAGCAGTTGATCATTTTCGACATTTATGAGAACATCGCCTACGACATTCAGCAGGAATTGATCTGCAAATACGGGGACAGCCTCAACCTTGCCGTGGAGATCGGCTCGGTACGGGATCGGGACCGGCTGGAATGTATTTTCAAAAATTACCGTCCCGATATCGTATTCCATGCCGCGGCACATAAGCACGTTCCCTTAATGGAGCATAGCGGCGGAGAAGCCATAAAGAACAACGTCCTGGGAACCTACAACACCGCAGATATGGCGGAAAAGTACGGAGCACGCCGCTTTGTCCTGATCTCGACGGACAAGGCCGTAAATCCCACGAATATTATGGGTGCGTCCAAACGCCTGTGCGAAATGGTGGTACAAAGCCGCATTGACAGTGACACCTGCTTTACGGCGGTCCGCTTCGGAAACGTTCTCGGATCCAACGGGTCGGTCATTCCCCTGTTCCGCCGTCAGATCGAAACCGGGGGACCCATTACCATTACGGACAAAAGAATCATCCGTTATTTTATGACGATTCCGGAGGCCAGTCAGCTGGACATGAGCGCAGGCTCCTTTGCAAAGCGGGGAGAACTTTTTGTTTTGAATATGGGCAAGCCCGTAAAAATCTACGATCTTGCCGTCAACATGATCCGAATGATGGGCCTGGAGCCGGATAAGGACATCGAAATCCAAGAGATCGGACTCCGTCCCGGCGAAAAACTGTTTGAAGAACTGCTGATGAAGAATGAAAATCAGATCCAAACGGAAAACAGCATGATCTTCATCGAACAAGACAAGCCCTTTTCCCGACAGGAAGTGGATGAAAAGATCCGGATTCTTCTTGATGCGGTGGAAAAATCCAAGGAGGATTTGAACTCGGACAAGGTCCGGGAGGCCGTTAAGCAAACGGTTCCTACCTACATCGATCCCTTGGAGGCCAACAAAAACGCAGCACAGTCGGACGAAATGAAAGCCGCTGACGACAACCGACAGGACGAAGAAAACTGATTTTCCCGAAAAATAAAAACAGAACTGCAACGAGGTCGTTTATGATGAATATTCCCTTTTCTCCTCCGGATATTACGGAACAAGAAATTCAAGAGGTGGCAGAAGCCCTTCGCTCCGGCTGGATCACCACCGGCCCCAGAACGAAGGAACTGGAGCGACAAGTGGCCGCCTACTGCGGCACCCAGCGGGCTCTTTGTCTGAATTCTCAAACCGCCTGTGCGGAAATGGCACTCCGGGTTCTGGGAATCGCTCCCGGAGACGAGGTGATCGTTCCGGCATACACCTACACGGCAACGGCTTCGGTCGTCTACCATGTGGGAGCGACCATCGTCATGGCCGACTGTCAAAAGAATTCCTTCGAGATGGATTACGATGCCGTAGATAAGCTAGTCACAGACCGGACCAAGGCAATTATTCCGGTGGATCTGGGGGGAATCCCCTGTGACTACGACCGGCTTTTTGCCATTGCGGAAAAGCATCGCTTCCGATTCCATGGCTCCACCAACCTTCAAAAGGCTTTGGGGCGGATTGCAATCCTTGCGGACACCGCACATTCCTTCGGAGCAGATAAAAAAGGAGTAAAAACCGGGAACCTGGCGGATTTTTCCTCGTTTTCCTTCCACGCAGTCAAAAATCTTACCACGGCAGAAGGCGGGGCTCTGACCTGGCGGGAAATCCCCGGAGTGGACGACGAAGAGATCTACAAGCAGATTCAGTTATTCAGCCTCCACGGACAATCGAAGGACGCTCTGGCAAAGACCAAATTGGGTGCCTGGGAATACGACATCGTAGGTCCCTGGTATAAATGCAATATGACCGATGTAGCCGCCGCCATCGGGCTGAGTCAGATGAAGCGCTACGACGGGATGCTGAAACGCCGCAGAGAAATCATCGAACGGTACGACGAGGCCCTTTTGCCCCTCGGCGTGGAACCTCTTCCCCACTATACCGACAGACATCAGTCTTCGGGCCACCTTTATCTTTCCCGCATCCCCGGCATTTCTGCGGATCAACGCAACGAGATCATCACGAAGATGGCAGAACGGGGGGTCGCGTGCAACGTACACTACAAACCCCTTCCCATGCATACGGCCTATAAAAATCTCGGATTTGACATCAAGGATTTCCCCAACGCATACGCCCACTTTGCAAACGAGATTTCACTGCCCCTGCACACTTGTCTGAAAGACGAAGAAGTAGAATACGTCATTGACAACTACGTGGACGTACTGAAAACGTACCTTTGAGGAGGCTCCAATGTACAAAGGTTTCTTTAAAAGACTGCTCGATATTGTTTTTGCATTGTTGGCGATGCCCTTTGTGTTGCTGGCCATCGTAATCTTTGCCCCGATTATTTATTTCACCGACAAAGGACCTGTTTTTTACAACGCCGAACGGGTGGGGAAAGACGGAAAGCCCTTCAAGATGTACAAACTAAGAAGCATGCTCGTCAACGCCCCGGACATCCGCTTATCCGACGGATCCACGTACAACGGGGAGGACGATCCCAGGGTGACTCCCGTCGGCCGGTTTATTCGCAAAACCAGCATTGACGAGCTTCCTCAAATCATAAACGTTCTCCAGGGACGCATGAGCTGGATCGGACCTCGTCCCGACCCCCTTGACTGGCTGAAACGGTATCCGGAAGACATTAAGGTATTCTTAACGGTCAGACCGGGAATTACGGGATACAGCCAAGCCTATTACCGAAACAGTGCCGACGGCATTGAGAAAATGAACCACGACGCATATTACGCCAAAAACTGCTCCTTCGCCCTGGACCTGAAGATTCTGTTCAGAACCGTTTTGGTGGTATTAAAGGGAGAAAATACGTATAAGGACACGACCCGCGAAAACGATGCCGAAAAAGAGGCCATGGACTTAAGAAAGTAAAATCGGAGTCTGGAATAGTATGGTGAAAGAATACGGATACGAGTATAACGCATTGACCGATGAGCAGTTGCTGTCTCGCACCGGATGGTCCGGAACCGACGAAACCCTCTGGGGTGCCCACTGCCTGCGAAGCGGAAGAGATGCCCTGAAGGTAGTTGCAAGGGAACATCCGAACACTACGGTATTTTTGCCGTCATTATGTTGCGACTCGATGATAACCCCCTTTGAGGCGTATGGCTGCGACGTTGTTTTTTACCCGTTGACAAGGGATATTACGGTGGATTTCTCTGCCTTGACGGAGGAACTCCAACGGTGCAACGGGCAAGGACTTCTCCTGTTTTACGATTATTTTGGGATCCCAATGTTTTCGCCGAATCAGTTCGCTCTTTTGAAGAAGCGGTTCGGGGATTTGATTTTGGTAAAAGATATCACCCACACCCTGTTGAGGGAAAAAGATTCGGAACCCTCTGTGGACTACACCATCGCCAGCCTTCGCAAATGGACCAACATTCCCGATGGGGGATTACTTTGGACAAACCGAAAATTAAATCCCCTGCTTTTATCCGAGGACCATACCTTTGCCGAACAGAGATTATGTGCCCAATGCTTGAGAACAGCATATTTTGAAACCGGTGACGAAACCGTGAAAACCCGATACAGAAAACTGTTTTCCCACGTATCGTCTCTACTGGATGAAGACCCGTCACCCATCAAAATGACAGAATATTCTTATCAATCGGCCATCCGTACGGATTGGTCCGAAATCAGAAGCAAACGCAGAGAAAACGCAGAGGTCTTAACCGAATTTTTTTCCGGCAACGAAAATCTTCAGATATTAAACGCCGGCATAATGGCGAGCGATTTATATCTTCCCATCACCGTCAAGAACCAAGACACGGTGCAGAAAATCTTATCCTCAAAGGGAATTTTCAACACGGTCATTTGGCCTTTAAGGGAAACGCAAACCGCAGCATGCCCCACGGCAAAATACATTACCGAACACATGCTGGCAGTACCGTGCGACCAAAGATACACAAAGGACGATATGTCATATATCGGGACAGAAATAGCGAGGATTGTCAATGAATAAGAAGATCATGATCCTGGGAGCAAGCATCCTGCAGCTTCCCGCCATTCAGCAAGCCAAGAGCATGGGATGCCGGGTTGTGGCCGTGGATATGGATCCCAACGCAATCGGATTTCGGGAAGAGGGCATCGAAAAGGAAGTCATCAGTACCATTGACATTCCCGCCGTGCTGGAAGCGGCGAAGCGACACCGCATTGACGGGATCATGACCTTAGCAAGCGACATGCCCATGCGTACGGTTGCCTGTATCGGAAAAGAACTGGGACTTCCGGCCATCAGCGAAGAAGCCGCCTTTCGGGCAACGGACAAGTACGCCATGCGAAAAGCACTGAAACAAAATAACGTTCCGGTCCCGGATTTTTTCGGAGTACAAACCGTTGATGAATTAAGGGCCGCCGTATCAAAGCTCCCCGGGGAACAATATATCATGAAGCCTGCGGACAGCTCCGGGAGCAGAGGCGTGCATTTGCTCTGCCGAACGGAAGACCCGGTAGGGGAATTCCGCGAGACCCTTCGCTTTTCCCGAAGCAATACCGTGGTGGTTGAAGAATTTATGATGGGTCCCGAAGTCAGCGTCGAATCCATTACCGCAAAAGGAAAGACCGACATCATCGCAATCACCGATAAAATCATTGTCGGTGACGGAAATTTTACGGAAATCGGGCACACCCAGCCTTCCATGCTGGGATGGGAGATCCAAGAAGAGATCAAGAGAGTTGTCCGGCAAACCATCACCGCAATCGGCATCGACCACTCTCCCAGCCATACGGAACTGAAGGTAACTCCCTCTGGCGTCAAGGTCGTAGAGATCGGAGCCAGATTGGGCGGAGATAACATAACGACCCACCTGGTTCCCCTGTCGACGGGGGTAAACATGGTAGAGGCCTGCATTCTCCTCGCCCTAGGGGAGCCGTTACCCCAATACGAGAAGCAGTCCCGCAGTGCGGCAATTCGGTATCTCAACCCCACGCCCGGCATCATAACGGCCATCGAAGGAGTAGAAAACGCCTCGGAAATTCCCGGAGTAAAAAGCGTTCGGTTATTGCGTGAAATCGGAGATCCGATCACACCCATTACCTGCAGCTCCGATCGGATTGGCTTTGTTATTGCCCAAGGATCCCCCGACCGGTCTGCCGCAGAAATATGTGAACAAGCCATAAAAGAGATTAAGATAGAGGTGAATTCCCAATAGTATGAGAACAAACGTATGGATTTTTAACCACTATGCCGCCCCACCCCACTTGGAAACCCGGGTAAGAAACAACGCCATGGCAAAGTATTTGATGCAAGCGGGCTATAACGTCACGATCTTTTCGGCATCCACCGTTCACAACACCGACATCAATCTCATTACAGACGGATCTCCTTTCCTTGAAAAGGAGTACGACGGTCTGAAATTTGTCCATATTAACGTTCCGAAATATTCGGGGAACGGTATTTCCAGAAAGCTGAATTTATTGTCCTTTCCCTACCGTTTATGGAAATACACGAAAAAACTCAAGAGTAAGCCCGACGTCATTGTCAACGACCTTGACGTCATGGCCTTTGATTTCCCCTTCATGATCGCAAACCGCTACCGCTGTCCCATCATAACGGAGGTTCGTGACCTTTGGCCGGAAAGCATCATTGAGTACGGGATGATGAAGCGGAACAGTCTTTTGGCCAGATTCTTGTATGCAGTAGAACGCAGAATGTATATAAAGTCCGACCACGTTGTGTTTTCCATGGAAGGCGGATACGACTACATTCTTGAAAAAGGATGGGGCAAGGTCATTCCCCAAGAAAAGGTCCACTACGTGAATAACGGTGTAGATCTTTCGTTGTTTCAAAGCAACAAAGAGCATTATCCGGTGGTGGATTCGGATCTGAGCAACCCGGAAGCCTTTAACGTTGTCTACACCGGATCCATCCGCACGGTAAACAATTTGGGGCTCTTGCTGGATGCGGCAAAAAATATTAAAAACTCTAAAATCAAATTCCTCATTTGGGGAGACGGAGACGAGCTGGAGAACTTGAAGCAACGGGCAAAGGACGAAGCCATTGGCAACGTTATTTTCAAAGGTACCGTTGAAAAGCAATACATTCCTTCCATAGTCAGCCAAGCCGACCTTAACATTGCCCACAATACTCCTTCTCCTCTGTTTCGCTTTGGGATCAGTTTCAACAAGCTGTTTGACTATCTCGCGGCAGAACGGCCTATCTTATCGGACTTTCCCTGTAAATACAACCCCGCGGTGCAATGGGGTGCCGGAACGGAGGTTTCGGATCCTTCTGCAGAGAACATCGCAAAGGCCATTGAATCCTATCCCACTCTGACCCGGGATGAGATTGAGAAATTCCAAAGAAACGCAAGGGAAGCCTCGAAGGAATTTGACTTTGCAAATCTTACGGAAAAATTAATTGACATTATTGAAAAATAAGAAGCAAGGGGACATATCATGCAATTCATTGACTTGAAAGCCCAATACAATGCACTGAAAGATCAAATTGATGCCAAGATACATGAGGTATTGGACGCCGGACAGTATATCGGTGGCACTCCCGTGAAAGAATTGGAAGAGGCCTTGGCCTCTTACGTGGGACGCAAGCATTGCATTTCCTGTGCAAACGGCACAGACGCCCTGCAGATTGCGTACATGGTTTACGGCGTCGGAGAGGGAGATGCGGTCTTTTGCCCCGACATCACCTTTATTTCCTCCACCGAACCTTCCAAGATGCTGGGGGCGACCTCCGTCTTCTGCGACATTCAGCCGGACACCTACAATTTGTGCCCCAAAAGCCTGGAAAAACAAATTCAAGGAGTTCTTGCGGAGGGAAAACTGACTCCCAAGGCTGTCGTTGCCGTAGACATTTTGGGCAATCCCTGTGACTACGATGCCATTCTTCCCATTTGTGAAAAATACGGGCTCATCTTAATCGAAGACGCCGCCCAAAGCTTCGGCGCTTCCTACAAGGGCAAGAAGTGCTGTGCCTTTGGCCACATCGCAACCACCTCCTTCTTCCCTGCCAAGCCTTTGGGATGCTACGGAGACGGCGGTGCCATCTTTGTAGACGACGATGAGATTGCGGCAATCATCCGCTCTGTCTGCGTTCACGGGAAAGGCCCCAAGGGAAAATACGACAACGTCCGAGTGGGGATGAATTCCCGTCTCGACACCCTTCAGGCCGCCATTCTGATGCCTAAATTTGAAGCTCTGCGGGACTACGAGGTCTCCCGGCGTCAGCAGGTGGCAGAGCGTTACAACAACGCCTTTGCCGGAGCCTTCACCACGCCCTTCGTGCAAAAAGACTGCGTCTCGGTCTATGCTCAATATGCCATTCTTGCAAAGGACACCGAAACCCGGGACCGGGTCGTTTCCCATTTGAAGGAAAAGAACATTCCCAACATGATTTATTACCCCACCCCTCAGCACGCATTGCCCGTCTTCCGCGAAGAGCCTCATTACGGAGAAACCTTTGTCAATGCGGATGATTACTGTGCAAGGACCCTATCTCTTCCCATGCATCCTTACCTGGAGGAAGAAGAACAGCAGATTATCATCAATGCAGTATTGGAGGCCTTATAATGGAAAAAAACTATTTCGTCCACGAATCCAGTTACGTGGATGATGGTTGCAGCATTGGAGAGGGAACCAAAATTTGGCACTTTTCCCACATTATGAAGGACTGTACCGTCGGAAAAAAATGCAACATCGGACAGAACGTGGTCATCTCCCCCGGAGTAATTCTCGGTAACGGAGTCAAGATTCAAAATAACGTTTCCGTTTATACCGGTGTGGTTTGCGAAGACGGTGTTTTTCTCGGTCCGTCCTGCGTGTTTACCAACGTCATCAATCCAAGAGCCTTCATTGAACGAAAAGACGAATACCGCAAAACCGTCATAAAAAAAGGTGCCAGCATTGGAGCAAACGCCACTATCGTTTGCGGCCACGACATTGGGAAATACGCCTTCGTGGGTGCCGGTGCGGTCGTCACAAAAGACGTTCCCGATTACGCTATGGTTTACGGAACTCCGGCCCGAGTCCGGGGGTACGTATGCCAATGCGGTGCGAAATTGCATTTTTCAGACGGGAAGGCAACTTGCCCCGCCTGTGAAAAAAAGTATATTATCACAAATCAAAACACTGTAGAGGAGAATGATTAAGATGTCTATCAAGCAAGAACTCATTCAGAAAATTGAGAACAAAACCCTCACCATGGGTGTTTGCGGTCTGGGTTACGTAGGACTCCCCTTGGCCGTGGACAAGGCCAAGCACGGATTCAAGACTCTGGGCTTTGACGTGCAGCAGGCAAAGGTAGATCTTGTGAACGCCGGAAAGAACTATATCGGAGACGTTGTAGACTCTGATCTGGAGGAACTGGTTGCCTCCGGCATGCTGAAGGCAACCACGGATTTTTCCAAGATCTGTGATATGGACTTTATTGCCATCTGTGTTCCCACTCCCCTGGATGCACATCAGCAACCCGACATCAGTTACGTCCGTTCTTCGGCTGAAGCCATCGCAAAGCATCTGAAGCGGGGCAGCATGGTCGTTTTGGAATCCACCACGTATCCCGGGACCACCGAAGAATTGCTTAAGCCCATTCTGGAAAACGGAAGCGGCCTGAAATGCGGCGAAGACTTCTATCTTGGATTCTCCCCCGAACGGGTCGATCCCGGCAACCTGATCTACAAAACCAGCAATACCCCCAAGGTCGTCGGTGCCATCGGTGATGATGCGGTGGAAGTGATCGCTATGGTCTACCGTTCCATTTTGGACAGCGATATTCATACCGTCTCCTCTCCCGCCGTTGCAGAAATGGAAAAAATTCTTGAAAACACCTACCGCAACATCAACATCGGTCTGGTGAACGAGTTGGCAATCCTCTGCAACAAAATGGGCATTAACATTTGGCAAGTTATTGACGCTGCAAAGACCAAGCCCTACGGCTTCCAGGCCTTCTATCCCGGCCCCGGCCTGGGTGGTCACTGCATCCCCCTCGATCCCTACTATTTGAGCTGGAAAGCCCGGGAATACGGCTTCCACACCTCTATGATCGAATCCTCTATGATGGTCAACGACCGGATGCCCGAATACACCGTTGAACGGGCCGGAAAGATCCTGAACCGTCATAAAAAAGCCCTCAACGGGTCCAAGGTTTTGGTTCTCGGCGTTGCTTACAAGCAGGACATTGACGACTATCGGGAAAGCCCTGCCATCCGCGTTATCGAAGAATTCCACAAGACCGGTGCGAACGTCGATTTCTACGATCCCTTCGTCTCCAAATACCGGGAAAAGGGCCAGTGGTACGAAGGAATCGCCGGCATTGACACCGACGTTCTGAACAGCTACGACCTGGTCTGCATCACCACCGCCCACTCCAACGTGGACTACGAAATGGTCTGCAACGCAGGCGTCCCCGTATTCGACTGCAAGAACGTCACCAAGAACGTAGCCAACAGAACGAATATCGAAGTTCTCTGATTCCGCAATACTCCCTCAATCTATCATCATTCATACGGAGATAAAACAATGAATTATGCACTGATCGGCTGCGGCCGTATATCCACCAATCATATCAAGGCTGCCGTCAACAATCAACTGAACATTGTCGCCGTCTGCGACATTCTTCCCGAGGCCATGGAAAACGTACTTGCCAAACACGGTTTGGAAAAGGATCCTTCCATCAAGCGTTATACGGACTACAAAAAAATGCTGGAAGAAAATGACGTCACCCTGGTCAGCATTGCAACGGAATCGGGCAGCCATGCAGAAATCGCCCTTCACTGCATCGACAACGGGATTCACGTGATCATCGAAAAGCCCATGGCTATGTCGATAGCAGATGCGGAGGAAATTATTCGCCGCAGTGAAGCCAAGGGCGTAAAGGTCTCCGCCTGCCACCAAAATCGGTTCAATATCGCCGTTCAGGAGATGCGTCGGGCCCTGGAAACGGGACGGTTCGGTCGAATTTCCCACGGGTCCATCCACGTTCGGTGGAACCGAAATCAGGATTATTACACCCAAGCCCCCTGGAGAGGAACTTGGGCACAGGACGGCGGATGTCTGATGAATCAGTGCATCCACGGCATTGACCTTCTCCGTTGGATGATGGGAGATGAGGTGGAAGAAATCTACGGGGTCACCAAGCAGCAGTTCCACGACTATCTGGAATGTGAAGATATCGGCATGGCCGTAGTCAAATTTAAGAACGGTGCCATCGGGACCATCGAAGGAACCACCAACGTCTACCCCAGAAATCTGGAGGAAACCCTGTATCTGTTCGGAGAACAGGGAACCGTAAAGTTGGGCGGAAAATCCACCAACAACATTGACGTATGGAACTTTGCGGAAGAGACCGCCGCGGACGAAAAGAACAAGGGGCTAGAGGAAGCAACCTCCAACGTTTACGGCAACGGCCATACCAGTCTGTTTGCAGACGTCATGGACGCCATTGAAACCGACCGCAAGCCCTACGTGGATGCCGTGGCCGGCAGAAACGCCCTGGAAATGATTCTTGCAATCTATCAGTCCGCAGCAACGGGCAAGCCGGTGAAACTGCCCCTGGAAGGCGTAGCATCCATTGACTTTAGCGGGAGATTCGATGAATGAACATTTTTCTTATTTCTTACGGCGATTTTGATTATGACGGCCGGCTGAGAGAACTGTACAAGGTATTCTCAAATCTGGGAAATCTCTTTGCCATCACCAGAGGAGCCTTCCCCCAGCATAAGAACCATAAAACGGTAAATGAAAATTACGGAAAGTTTATTAACCGTGCCGTTGCATACGGCAAAAAAGTAGGCTCCGTGGACGTTTTGGTTTTGGACAACCGGAAATCCGTCATTCCCGGTCTGATTCTGAAGACAATCTTGAAACCGAAAGTTGTAATTCAGGACTGCCGGGAGCTATACATCCCCCGGGAAGTAACGCATTTGACGGGAAAACTGGGATGCCTCGTAGAAAAACGGGGGATTCAATGCTCGGATATTATCATCTGTGCAAATGCGGAACGTGCCCGTGTCATGAAGGAAATGTTCCACTTGCCAAGGGCCCCTCTCGTCTATGAAAATCTGCGGGAATTAAAATATTCCGACGAATCTGCAAAAAAGATTCAGCAGGACAAGTTCTCCCAATACGTATTTGAGGATGAAATCAGAATTATTTCCTCCTCCGGATGCAGTATTTCGAGAACCAATGACGTACTGGTCAAAAATCTCAACAAGGTCAAAGAGAAGTGCAGACTGTTTCTGGTGGGGCAAAATACCCCGGAAGACCGAAAGGTTATTGACGAAATCATTTCCGACAATCATCTGAACAACGTGGAAATCCTGGGTCAAATTAACCAAAACGAATTGAAGTACCTCATTTCGGTTTCCCACATCGGCATTGTAAATTACCACCAAAAGGATATGAACAATAAATATTGTGCCTCCGGGAAAGTGTACGAGTTTTTATATGAGGGGATTCCGGTCGTTACTACCACAAATCCCCCGTTAAAAGCCATGTGCGACGATGCCCGTATCGGGGTTGCCGATGACGACTATTACAATGGCATCAATCAATTGATCACAAATTATGAACAGTACAAAACCAACGTTTCTCTCTACGCGAAAGAAAATCCTGTAGAAGAAAACAATAATCGGTTGCAAAAACAGATTTCCGATCTGCTTTTGGAATTCACTAAGGGCTAATATGAATCATAAGGCTTCAAAATCTCTCGTTATCCTATTGGGCTTAACCATTTTGACAAAAGCCCTTGGATTTCTGAAAACCACCATTATCGCGGCCTATTTCGGTGCAAGCATACAAACCGACATTTATAACCTGGCAGACGGGATTATCAATCAGGTCTTTTATGCCTTTACCATTTCCATCTCGGTCATCGTGGTTCCCTTGTATTTGACAAGGAAGGAAAAAAGCGAACGGGATGGACGGCGTTTTGCAAAATCTGCCTACCTGAGCATGGCTCTGTTTGGCATTGCGTTGGTCCTGCTCGTTTTAGTTGCAAGTCCCCTGATTGCAAGACTCATCGGCCAGTCATACGATGAATATCACATCGATTTGTTGACTCACTATATGCAGCTGCTGGCTCTGGGGATTATGCTGAGCCTGGTAACCAACACCATGCAAAGCATCCTCAACGCAGAGCGAGTCTATGGGTTTCCCTCTGTGTGTGCCATGATCAACAGCGTTGTGATTATTCTGTTTACGGTGATGTTTGCAGACCGCTTGGGGGTTTGGGCTCTGGTATTGTCGGTTCCTGTGGCCTATTTGATACAGACCGTATTTCTGCGGATCAAATCCGCCAAGTATCTACGCATATCGTTGAGAAAATCCGGGGGGTTCGACCCTGGAATCAAAAGGCTTTTCATCAGCATGTTCCCTGTATTTTTGAGCAATGCCACCATGGAGCTGAACGGATTTCTCGACAAGTATATCCTGGCAGGGCTGGAGGAAGGGGCCATAACCGCCGTATCCTACGCCATGGTCCTGTTGGTCTTTGCCACGAATATCATAAGTATCCCGGTTACCACCGTTTTATTTACAGACGTATCGGAGCTTTGCTCGAAAAAAGAATATGACAAGGTTCGGATTACGGCCGAAAAATCAATTGTCAGTGTTTTGATGATCTGTATTCCTATTATGGTCATTACCGTTTCCTGTGCGGGGGACATCGTTTCCTTTGTTTACGGATATGGGAAATTTACCGATCATGCGGTTTCTTTAACGGCAATCGCCCTGGCGGGTTACGGCCTGTCCATTGCGTTCTACGTTCTCAAGGATATTATCAACCGAATCTCTTACGCCCTTTTGGAAACAAAACTTCCGATGATCGTAGGAATGATATCGGTGGTGGTCCACGTAGTCGCCGCACTTTGCTTAACCCCTTATTTGGGGATTTTAGGCGTCGTTTGGGCAACTATTATCAGCGTGGGTCTGACGGCAGTGTTGACCTTAATCGTTCTCTCAAAAAAATATTTACATTGTGACTTCAGAAAATACCTGAAAAGCCTGCTGAAAATAACCGCTGCCACCGGAGCCATGATCGGAGTGGTCGCAGTCCTGAGCAGATTTGTAAATATTCACATCACAGGTGGCAAAATAGACACCTTACTTCACCTGATCATGTACACCGTATTGGGCTTTGCCGTATATTTCGGCGTGCTTCTTTTATCTAAAGAAGCCACGACGAAGGACCTCCTCTCGGCCCTTTTGGTCAAAGCCGGGAAACGCAAATAACAAATTGCAATAGGAACGCATGAATATAAGTAAAGGATGATCCTATATGAAAAAAATTATGATCTGCTTTGGAACCCGTCCTGAAGCAATAAAGATGTGTCCGCTTGTAAAAGAATTGATGAGCAGACCCGAAGAATTTGAAACCGTCGTATGCGTCACCGGACAGCACAAGGAAATGCTGGATCAAGTGTTGGACATCTTTCAGGTTACGCCAAAATACAATTTATCCATTATGGAGAAGGGGCAAACCCTGTTCACCATTACCCGAAAGATCCTGGACCGCATTGAGGTCATTTTGGAAGAGGAAAAGCCCGACGTGGTATTGGTACACGGAGACACCAGCACCACCTTTGCAACGGCCCTTGCCGCATTTTACAAAAAAATTGCCGTGGGCCACGTAGAAGCCGGACTTCGCACCAACAACATTTATTCTCCCTACCCGGAGGAGTTTAACAGACAAGCCGTCGGAATTGTTGCGAAGTACCATTTTTCTCCCACCGAAACCGCGAAAAACAACCTGCTGAACGAAGGAAAGCGGGGAGATCATATTTACGTCACGGGGAACACGGCCATCGACGCGCTGAAAACCACCGTACGGGAAGATTATCGGAACGAAATTCTGGACTGGGTCGGGGACAAAAAGCTGGTCGTATTGACAGCCCACCGCAGAGAAAATTTGGGCGAAGGTATGGCACAGATCTTCCGTGCCGTAAATCGGGTGGTGGAAGAACGGCCTGACATTAAAGTCATCTACCCTGTTCATATGAATCCACAAATCGTTGAGTTGGCCCAGAAGATGTTTCAATCCGACCGAATTAAGCTGATTCCCCCCATGGACGTCATTGACTTCCATAATATTTTGTCCCGTTCCTATCTGGTATTGACCGACAGCGGCGGAATCCAGGAAGAAGCCCCCGCCTTAGGCAAGCCCGTCCTGGTAATGCGGGACACCACGGAACGGCCCGAAGGCGTGGAGGCCGGAACTCTCAAACTGGTGGGAACCGAAGAAGAAAACATTTACAACACGTTCCTGCAACTGCTGGATGACCGGGAACTGTATAACGCCATGTCCACCGCGAAGAATCCCTACGGGGACGGAACCGCAAGCAAACAAATTGCAGATATTTTATCCGAGGACTTGTGATAAAAGAGGTAAAACAACTTGAAAAAGAACGTTTCATTAAGCATAAAAAGCATCTCATACTACATTATGGTGTCCTTCTTTTTTATGGGGAACTTAAAATTCTTCAAAATGATTTTAGCGTACCTGGGAATCGAGAACGGAATTACGGCCATTGCGGTAGGGATGTTCGCCATGGTGGTGGCAGTCGTCATCTTTTACTGCATCAACCACGCTATCCGGCAAAAGGACTGGAAGGGATTCCTTCTTTTAGGGGCTCTTTGCATTATATACGGGTTGCCGTATGTGGTCCACGGACTTCTCTATAAGCTGGTTCAATATTGCCTGTTCGTTGCCCCCCTTGCGATTACGGCATACTTAGTTGCAAGTGACGAAAAGGGCTGTGAAACCTTTTTTTCTTATTTGTCTAAAATCTCCCGTGTTGCAGTCTTTCCGTTCCTTTTGTACATCATTGTTTTGTTTATTACACCTCCGGGAGAATCCGGAATCGTAATGATAAAGGAAATGTCCTACGGTGACATTGCCCTTGCAGCTCTCCCCTTTTTCTTTGCTGACTTAGCCTTATTCTGTTCCGAACAGACGAAGCCAAACGTTGCTACCGGCATGCGGATTTTGGTCTACCTGGCGTCTCTCATCTACTCTGGGTCGAGAAGTACCATCTTTTGCATGATTCTTGCCTTTGCATTACAACTTCTCGTACACTTCAAACAAATTCTTGAAATGCCTTTGTTAAAAAAATCCCTTTCCGCCCTTTGCTTCCTTTTAGTTGTTGTCTTTTGTATGACCGTTACGCCTACGGGAGCAAGATTAAACGTCATAAAGGATAACATTGTTCACGAACTGGGCAACGAAGGCCTGAACCAAATATTTGAAGAATACCCCAGCGGAGACGACCTGTCGGAGGATGAATCTTCCGTTCAAAGATCTCCCAGTCAAGTATTCTGCGTTAAAACCAGAAAATACATGAGTATCCACAAGGCTTTTGAATACTATATCGTAAATAGCGACTCTTCCATCACGGAAACCCAAGAGTTCCTTCATAACGATATTGTAAAGGGAGAGAAAAAATATCTTATCGTCTCGCCCGAATATCAAGAATTTGCAGAGTTGTACGAATTCCCTATCAATAGCCGGGTATATCTTTGGTCCACCGCCTGGAATGAATTTAAGAACTCCCCTTTGATTGGGAACGGAATTCTGTATTATCAGCAAAAGTATGACGGCACCTTCCCCCATAATATCATATTTGAGCTGATGTGCGACTTCGGGATTGTGGGAACGGTCTTATTTTTTGGCGCGGCACTGTATTTGTTGGTATCCTGTGTCATCATTGCCGTCAAAATCAAAAGCTACGGCATGGGACAAATGCTTGTATTTATCATAAGCTACATCCCAATGCATCTGCTGTACCACTCTCTTTACTTTAACGGGATATTGTTCTTTACCTTTGTCATTCTCCTTTTCCTCAGAATAAAAAACAAATCCGTCCCCCTTTTGAAAAAAGCGTAATGGGACTGCAATCATTTTATTGCTGATAACAACATAAGAAAATGCACCTATCAGAAATCCCTGACAGGTGCATTTTTCAACAAGTTTTGGAATTCGGGACTTTTTCAAATATTCTCGCCCATTTCTTTTTTGTGACAGGGGACCTCCCTGTATCTTTCTCCGCTTGTCTCTTTTTCTGAATTATATTTTTGGAAAACAGGGCAAAAATATCGTTGGAGGGATGAATATGTTTTCTTTTTTTTGGAGCAATCTACCGGCCTTTTTGACCATCGGGGTCGCGGTGGTAGGAGCGACGCTGCTGCGAACGGCAGCACAAATGTACGCGGACCGGAAGGACTGACAGGGGTCAGAGGCCGAAAGGCCTGACAAGAGTCAGAGACCGAAAAAACTGAAAAGACTGGGTATTCCGCAAAGTGCGAAGGGGTTGATGGGCAGATTCCGAGTTTTTTTAGTTACAAAGATTTTTTACTGAAACAAGGAATCTAACAACAGGCCGAAATAGTCAAAGAAGCCGGCCTTTTCCACCGTGCTGACCGCAACCACGGGGACCGACAGGACCTCTTCTCCTTCATGAAGAAATTTGGCGGTCCCCACCACCTGGCCCTCCCGGACCGGGGCTTGCAGAGATTCTTCCACGGTTATTTCCAACGCGACCTGAGAAACCTTGGATTTCTTGACCACGATACATAAATTTCCTTGGGCGGCAACGGGAACCGCATCCTGTTTTCCTCGGATTACGGGAATCTGGGGGATCTCCCCTACCGACCGGCGGACCACCGTATATCCGGCAAATCCGTAATCGAGAAGGGATGCGGCAGAGGCAAACCTCCCCTTGCTGGTGTCCCCGCCCAAAACCACGGCAATCAGCGACATTCCGTCCCTTGTGGCGGTGGCGGCAAGACAATGGCCGGCGGCTTCCGTATACCCGGTTTTCATGCCCGTAATGCCGTCATAAGTCTTTAACAGCTTATTGGTATTGGCAAGACCGAATCCGCCGTTGCGAAGGGAATCCATCCAGATCCCGGTATAATCCAGGATGTGGGGATGGGTAAGCAGTTGCTTTGTAAACAGGGCAATATCATAGGCACAGGTATAATGATTGTCATCGGGAAGTCCGCAGGGGTTGACAAAATTGGTATTTTCTGCCCCCAGCTCCTTGGCCCGTTCATTCATGCGAGCCACAAAAGAGGTCTCACTTCCCGCAAGATATTCTCCCAGGGCAACGGCCGCATCGTTGGCGGAATTTACGGCGACGGATTTCAGCAGATCCCGAAGGGTCATGGTCTCTCCCACCTCCAAATAGATCTGAGTTCCCCCGTAGGAGCAGGCATTTTCGGAGGCAGAAACCAAATCATCCTCCGTAACAAGGCCGGAATCGAGAGCTTCCATCACCAAAAGCATCGTCATAACCTTTGTCACGCTGGCAGGATATAATTTTGTTTTGGATTCAAATTCATACAATACGGTTCCCGTTTCCGCCTCCATGAGAATTGCCCCCTTGGCATCCAGGTTTAATTCTCCGGAACCGGCGACACTGCCTCCCACGGCCTCGCTGCCGAAACCGGAGGAAACGACACTGCCCCCCACGCCCTCACTGCCGACGCCGGAGGCGGACAAAGGCACCGCAACGGACACAGCCAGCACCGCCGATAGGATCAACGAAAGAATCCCCTTCATCATCGAATACTCCTTACGTAAAAAAATTATCCTCATCCCATAACTATGAGATGAGGACTTGTTTTATTCAGGCTTATTCTCCCTGTTCTTCCGTAACCATTTCAGAGGACTCGGTCTTGGAATCTCCGTTGGGGGCGGCAACGTAGCGTTTCAATACGGGAAATACCAAGGAATTGGAAACAAAGGCCGTCACGGAGAAGGCAAGAAAGAGGGGAACGGGGAAGGTCAACGGCCAAAACAACCAGGTCAAAATCAGGAAAACCGCCACGACCAACAGCATCACGATGTTCCTCCAAAGCTGAGTCAAGGCAAGGATTACACTGTTTCGGATCAGTTGTTTGAGCTTCAAATCAAAGGAGACCATCATGGGATAAATGTAAAACGAACTAAAGAACAAAAGGTAGGCAAAAATAAAAATGACGATGACTGCGACGGTACGCAGCCATTCGGAAGCCAAGAAGGATTCATCGGTCCAGCTGAGAAAGGACCCGACCAACAATCCGCCGGCGGCCAGCTGAATCAACCAAACAACGACCCCTTGCTTAAAATGTTCCTTACACTTTTCAATAAAATCCGAAAAGAAAAACACCGGTTTTGCCTGAGAAAAGTTGCGGCACACGTAATTCATGGCCGCAGTGGCAGGCCCGATGGTAATGATGGGAACACACGCGAGAAGATACATCAAATTCAGGACGACCATTTGCCAAAAACGATGCACGAACTCCGAAAAAAAGCGTTTCAGGGGCGTTTCGTCGGCCACGTCGGCTTTCGTTACACCGGGGCCTTCCTTGTTATAATTAAAAAACAATTTCAAAAGGGTTCCTCCGATCTTGTTTTCACGATATTATAGCATATTATAACAAATTCGGAGACAACTGTCAAGAGAAACCACGGATTTGTGCGAAATTTCCCAATTTTTATAGAAAATCCCGAATCCCCGACAGGATTAGAGGGGAAAGGAACAGATCCCAAAGCAACACGAAGGCGGAGCATTGAAAAATTACCAACGATCGAAGCAAATAGGATTTTAATCGCTGAAAAAAGGAGGAGGCATCCCCGTTCCATCCTCGGAAAAGGGAAAAAGACAGGGGAAGCGCATCCCGGACCGCCCGAATCAACAACAGACATTCGGCCATTGCCGACGGAAAAAGACACAATCCCAAAGGCAAAAATCCCTTGGCACCGTAGACCGCAAGAAACAACCCGGCCGTATAGCCCAGACCGTAGGATTTGAAAAACACCAAGGGAAGAGAAATCAACCAGCCAAAGAAAAACACGCCGCAGCATAAGACGAGAAGCACGTACAAAGGGCCGCTTTCAAAAGCCCTTAGCCAATTGGTTTGGGGTGGAGAGGTGAGATATTGGGTCACAAGAGAAAGTTCCCCGTCTCCCCGAAGAAGCACCGTGAGAACCCCGGAAAGATACCCTAAAAACACCGTCACAGCCCCTGCAATAAATGTTCGGTCGGAATTCATCATCCATCATCCTTTCTTTTTCCAGATCCCGTCATACCGCTGCGGACATCCCTGAAAAAAGATATGAACCGCCCACGGGGAATATGATAAAAGAAAGAAGAATCCCTTCGTCCGCCCACTCAAAATTCAATGGCTTTTTCACAATATTTTTAAGTAATTTTTTCAATTCTTAAACTGAATTGGTTTATTTTAAACGCAATTTCGAAGCAAGTCTTGGAAGATTTTTCGCAGTAAACTCAAGATTTTTCACTGTCTGCTCCATGGCATTGGACAAACCCATGAAAGAAGGGACGGAATTGAAGAGGGCCGGATACCCCCTGAGACAATTTTTTTCTTTTCTTTTTACCATAATTCAAAGAAAAAGTCAATAAAATGAAAAAAAGAAAAAAAACCTCTTGACAAATACAAAAAAATATGGTATACTTACTCCGTTCCCTTCGCCGGTGTGATGGAATTGGCAGACGTGCGGGACTCAAAATCCCGTGGTAGCGATACCGTGTGGGTTCGACCCCCACCACCGGCACCAAACAAAAGCCACGCCTTTGTCTCTCGACAAAGGCGTGGCTTTTTTACGGAAAAGAAAATCCTTGGTCCGCATTTTCAGAAATATGTCAAGTGGAATTATGATCCCAGCTAATCGGGAATTTTTTTTAATGTTTTCGCAGAACATTTGACAATGGGCGGTCTTTGTGATATACTATACTGGTAGGATGCTATTTTGGGGGATCGGATGGATTCCCCGTTACTTATGAAGGGATCTGATGCTATGAAAAAGACCGGGATACTCCAACTTTTAGGGTTGCTTCTGTCCTTGGCAATGGTATTCTCCCTTGCGGGATGCGGAAAAACGGGCACGCAAGCAGACCCGACGGGAGGAAAGGACTCGGTATTCCAGTCCTCCGACCACAAGGATGGGGACGGTCCTTCCGAAGGAACGGAAACTCCTTCCTCCGGGAACGGGGGAACGGACAGAACCTCCGGCTCGGGGGCCGCAGGATCCGACAGCGATTCGCCAACGGATTCGTCGTCCGACGGGGGCTCCGGGAGCAGTTCCTCAAACTCTTCAGGCTCTCCGACCGGCTCCGCCAATTTCAATACCAACACCAATTCCAACACTAATTCCAACGGCTCGACCCAGTCGTCTTCCGGGTCTGGGACGACGAACCACACGGGGACGAATTCTGAGCCCATCGACACGCCCGTCCAAAACCCGACTCCGACTCCCACGGTAAATACGGATATTTCTCCCATTCAACCAAAGAATTACTATGGGAGGACCTGGCTATCCAATCAGCCCGGCGGAGGGGCATTGGTTCAGGATTACGATGCTTTGGCCCGGGGGATTGAGGGGATGGAACAGACCATCCAACTCCCGGTAAAGGTGACTCAACAGCAATTTGCTTTGATTTTCAGTTGTTATCGGGGAGACTATCCTCAGCATTTCTGGTTGGGAAGCAGTTACACCATGACAACCCTAAGCGACAAGGTGATCGCCGTAACTCCCACATATTCCATCCCTTCTTCCGCAAAGGCCGCGGAGCAGAAGAAATTTGAAGATGCGGCAAAAAGCCTTCTTTCGGGCATCAATCAAACCATGACGCAATACGAAATTGAAAAAACCATCCACGACCGTCTGATTCTTTCCTGTCGGTACAGTGATGGAGCCAACGCCCACAATGCCTACGGTGCGTTGGTGGGCAAGGTGGCCGTTTGCGAAGGATATGCCCGGGCCTTTGAATATCTCTGCCGTTGCGTGGGAATTCAAGCACTGTTCGTCCACGGATCTTCGGTGAATCCCAAGACGGGAGCCCCGGAAGGCCACGCCTGGACCATCGTTCAGATTGACGGACAATACTATCACACCGACCCCACCTGGGACGATGCGGGAGAACCGAATGAAGAAAACATCCATTACGCTTGGTTTGACGTGACCACCTCCCAAATCTCCAAGGACCACGTATTGGAGCAGGACGGATACGCCTATCCCAACTGCACCGCAACCGCCGCCAATTACTTTAAGAAAAACAACGGGGAGCTTGCTTCCCTTTCCGTAGACGGTGTAGTCAGGGCCGCGAAAAAGCAAGGCTCCTCCTACGTTTTCCACGGATATATCCTGGATGGGAAGGATCCGGCCCCATGGTTTAACCAAAACGCGGAGGCGTTGGCAAGCCGGTTCGGGCTGAACGGATATTCCTATTATCTGAACATGACCGGCCCGGAGGTTATCTTTACCATGTCTCCCTATGGGGGATA
>JAZTWH010000078.1:0-5895 GCA_045635765.1 Eubacteriales bacterium
TCCGTCCCATGGAAAATATTCGCCGGATGAATGCTTCCGCGGAGCGTCTTTGTCTACCTCAAATTCCGGAGGAGGATGCCTTCCAAGCCCTGACGGAATTCGTCAAATCGGAGCAGGACTGGACTCCCTCGGCTCCCGGAACCTCCCTGTACCTGCGTCCCTTTATGTTCGGAAACGACGAGACTCTGGGGGTTCACGCCGTCCATAATGCCACCTTCGTGATCATTGCTTCCCCCGTGGGCAGCTATTACAAAGAGGGTATCAATCCCGTCCGCATTATGATCGAGGACGAGGACGTCCGGGCCGTGCGGGGCGGGACCGGTTATGCAAAATGCGGCGGAAACTACGCAGCCAGCAACCGTGCCGGCGAACGGGCGGAAAAGAAGGGCTATTCCCAGGTCCTTTGGTTGGATGGTGTGGAACGCAAATATATCGAAGAAGTCGGTGCCATGAACGTAATGTTCAAAATCGCCGGCGAAATCGTCACGCCCATGCTTTCCGGCTCCATCCTGCCCGGCATCACCCGGAAATCCTGCCTGGAAGTCCTGCGGAAGGAAGGCTATCAGGTCAGCGAACGACTATTGAGCATCGACGAATTGGCAGAAGCCCTATCCAAAGGGACCCTGGAGGAGGCCTGGGGCTGCGGTACCGCGGCGGTGGTCTCTCCCATCGGGGAACTATGCTACAAGGATCAGAAATATATTGTAAACGGCGGGAACATCGGCACCGTCACCCAACACCTCTACGACACCCTGACCGGTATTCAGTGGGGGAAGATCGAAGATTCCTTCGGTTGGACCTGTCCCATTGACTAAACCAAAGGGCAGTGCTTTTGCATGCTCGGTCCCGGAGTCGGTGTATGCCGACCCCGGGGCTTTGTACTTTCTTTTGGAAAAAACCCTAAAAAATCATACGAACAAGCAGAAAAATCAAAGGAGAAAACCTATGAAACCTATCGTCATTTCCGACACGACCCTCTGCAGAGAAGGCAGCGGATATACCTTTAAAGAGAAGATTGAAATCGCCCGTCAGCTGGAACGGCTGAACGTGGACGTCATTGAGCTTCCCGAAATTAAAAATGATAAGACCGATATTCTACTTGTTCGTACCCTTTCGTCCTTTGTGAAAAATTCCGTCCTTTCCGTGGCGGTGAGCGTAGCTCCCGGCAGCCTGGAGAATGCGTTGCAGTCCCTGTCCGGAGCATCCCGTTCCCGGATTCGGGTGGAGGTTCCTCTGTCTCCCGTGGGGATGGAATATCTGAGCCATAAAAAGCCCCCCAAGATGCTGGAATTTATTGCCGACACCGTGGGGGCCGCCAAGGCTCGCTGTGCCGACGTGGAGTTTTGTGCCCTGGATGCCACCCGGGCAGAGCCGGAATTCCTGAAGCAGGCGATTGGAACCGCCCTTTCTGCCGGAGCCACCGGCATCGGTCTGTGGGACAATGCCGCTGAAATGATGCCCGATGATTTTGCCGCCTTTGGGGCTTCGGTCAAGCAATACGTTTCGGTTCCTGTCAGCGTATCGTGCGATGATAAAAACGGCTTGGCCTGTGCCTCTGCAATTTTGGCGGTCCGGGCCGGAGCAGATTGCGTCAAGACCTGCGTGGAAGGAACTGGCGTTTCTCTTTTGACCTTTGCGGATATGGTTAAAAATTGCGGCAACACCTACGGCTTTTCCACCTCCGTCCGGGTGACGGAGCTGCATCGGGGAATCGGTCAGATCCGCTGGATCGCCGGGAATTCCAAGGAGGAACGGGGAACGGTCCCGGTTTCCTCCGCAGCTGAAGACGAATCCATTCGCCTGGATAAGAGCGATGATCCGGCGGCGGTGTCCGATGCCGTGACAAAGCTGGGCTACGACCTTTCCGACGAGGACAACGGCCGGGTCTACGAAGAATTTTTACGGGTCGCGGATCGAAAGACCGTGGGGGCCAAGGAGCTGGAAGCCATCGTCGCCAGCGTCGCCCTGCAGGTTCCTCCCGCTTATAAACTGAAAAGCTACGTGATCAACAACGGAAATATTATTTCCTCCAGTGCCCAGATTACGTTGGAACGGGAGGGCAAGGAGCTCCCCGGAATCTGCATCGGAGACGGTCCTGTGGATGCGGCCTTTAAGGCCATCGAGCAGATTATCGGGCATCGCTACGAGCTGGACGATTTCCAGATTCAATCGGTGACCGAAGGGAAAGAGGCCATGGGATCCGCCATCGTTAAGCTTCGCTCCAACGGCAAACTTTATTCGGGCAACGGAATCTCCACGGACATTGTGGGGGCCAGTATCCGTGCTTACATTAACGCCGTAAATAAGATCGTGTACGAGGAGGTGTAACCGTGAAACTGTCCTTTTCGACCCGAGGGTGGCATCACAACACCTTTGAGGAGTTCTGCAATATTGCATCGGATCTTTCCTTCGGGGGGATCGAGCTTCACAATATCAATAACCGCCTCTTTACCGACCGGGACGGGGCATTCCACGATTATGCCGCCGCCGCCACCCTCCGCCGGCTGTACGAGAAAAAACTTCAGATCCCCTGCATTGATACCCTGTGCGATCTTTCCGGCGCCTCTTGCGAAGAAGAGACATTGGATGAGATCCGCCGTTGTATGGCCGTTGCCGAAAATCTCCACATTCCCAACGTCCGGCTGAAAGCTACCGCCGTGGCCGACGAATCGGTTTTGGACGGCATTGCCGCCCGGATTGCCCGGGTATTGCCCGAGGCGGAGGAAAAGGGGATCACCCTTTTGCTGGAGACGTCGGGGATTTTTGCAAAGACGGCCCTTCTTCGGGAAATGTTAAATCGCTTCGCCTGTGACCATTTGGCGGCTCTTTGGAATCTTTCCGCCGCCTATTTTGACGGAGGAGAGTCTCCCGAAGAAATTATCCAAAATTTGGGTGCGTATCTGAAGCACGTTCAGTTCAGCGACGGAGTCATGACCGAAGGGGGAATCGAATACCGCCTGGCCGGAGAAGGGGATCTTCCCGTTTCCGAGATGATGCTGGCCCTCCGTTCGGTCAATTACGACGGTTTTATCTCCCTGGTTTGGGATCCGAAATGGTTCCCCGAGCTGGATGACATGGAGATTATCTTTACCCAATTCGTCAATTACATGAAGCAGTACAGCGATACCTCCCGCAACGAGAAAACGTTGTACTACAACCGGGCACGGACGGGGAAATTTATCTGGAAAAAGGATCTTCTCATCGATCTGACCTTTTCCCAGGTCTTGGACCGATTGGTGGAGGAATTCCCCGACCAGTACGCGTTCAAATATACGACCCTGGATTATACCCGCACCTACAGCGAATTCCGGGACGACGTGGACGCCTTTGCCCGGTCCCTCATTTCCATGGGGGTGAAGGCCGGACATCACGTGGCCGTGTGGTGCTCCAACGTTCCCCAATCGTATATTGCCTTTTGGGCGACGGTGAAGATCGGGGCGGTCCTGGTCACGGTCAATACTGCCTATAAGATTGCCGAAGTGGAATATTTGCTACGGCAGTCCGATACCCATACCCTCATCCTCACCGAAGGGGGCAAAGACAATCACTACGGTCAGATCATCGGCCAACTCTGCCCCGAATTGGAATCCATGAAGGGGGGAGAGGCACTCCATGCCCATCGGCTGCCCTTCCTTCGCAACGTAATCACCGTGGGATTTCAGCAAAAGGGCTGCATGACGTGGGAGGACGCCATTGCACGGGCCGACCGAGTCCCCGTGGAGGAGGTCTATCGGATGGCGGCCTTGGTGCATAAGGACGACGTCTGCAATATGCAGTACCCCTCCGGCACCACCGGATTCCCGAAGGGGGTCATGCTGACCCACTACAACGTGGTCAACAACGGGAAATACATCGGCGACCATATGGATCTGTCCACCGCGGACCGAATGATGATCCAGGTTCCCATGTTCCATTGCTTTGGCATGGTTCTTTCCATGACCGCATCCATGACCCACGGAACGACCATGTATCCCTTGCCTTATTTCTCCCCCAAGCCGGCCTTGGCTTGCGTGCATAACGAGCATATTACGGCCTTCAACGGGGTCCCCACCATGTTTATCGCCATGATGCAGCATGAGGATTTCAAAAAGCCCGACTTTTCCTATATGCGTATCGGTATTATGGCCGGGGCCAACTGTCCTGCGGACCTGATGAAGCAGGCTACCCAGCCGGATAACATGAATATGTAGCAGGTCGTCTCCGTTTACGGCCAGACCGAGGCATCCCCCGGATGTACCATGTCCAGTTACTACGATTCCCTGACCGTCCGCACCGAGACCGTAGGGTCGGCCTTTGCCAACGTGGAATGTAAGATCATCGATCCTGAGGCGGGGGAAGACTGCCCCGACGGTGTGAACGGGGAATTCGTGGCCCGGGGATACAATATCATGAAGGGGTATTATAAAATGCCCAAGGCCACCGCCGCCGCCATCGACAAGGACGGCTGGCTCCATACGGGAGACCTGGCCTGCCGCACTCCCGAAGGGAATTACAATATTACCGGTCGGTTGAAGGATATGATCATCCGAGGCGGAGAAAATATTTATCCCAAGGAAATTGAGGAGTTTATTTACACCCACCCCAAGGTCCGGGACGTACAGGTCATTGGGGTTCCCGACAAGCAGTACGGCGAAGAAATCATGGCTTGCATTATTTTGAAAGAGGGCGAGACCATGACCGGAGAGGAAATGAAGGCATATATCAACGCCAATATGGCCCGGCATAAAGTTCCCCGGTACGTGGACTTTGTGGACCGGTTCCCCATGAACGCCGCCGGCAAGATCCTGAAGTACAAAATGCGGGAAGAAGCAGTGGAAAAGCTTGGGATCAAGAAGGATTGAGTTATATGATAAACGGAAGTTACGTAATTGATGCCCATTGTCATATCTATCCCGAAAAAATTGCCGCCCGGGCCGTGGCAGGGACCGATTCCTTCTATGGGACCGTCGCCCGTTGCTCCCAGGGAACGGTAGCGGAATTGCTGGAGGTGGGTAAAAAGGCCGGCACGGACCATTTTATCGTCCAGTCGGTGGCCACGACCCCCAAGCAGGTTCGGTCCATCAACGAATTTATTGCCGCTTCTGTGGCCGATGCCGGAGGAATCTTGACGGGATTGGGCACGATGCACCCCGAATGTAAAGATATTCCCGGCGAGATCGCCCATCTGAGGGAATTGGGATTGAAGGGCATTAAGATCCATCCCGATATTCAGGCCCGCCCCCTGGACCATCCGGGCTTTCTGGAGATGTATGCCTGCTGTGAAAGGGAAGGGCTTCCGGTTCTGATGCACACGGGGGACTATCGCTATGATTTTTCAAACCCTAACCGATTGATTCCCGTCTTGGAGCAATTCCCCGGCCTTACGGTGATCGGAGCACATTTCGGGGGGTGGTCCATCTGGGAAGAGGCCACGGAACAGCTGGCCAAATACCCCAATCTTTACGTGGACTGTTCCTCCAGTCTTCCCTTTATGAAGCGGCCGGAGATCGCGGTAGACTTGATCCGCAAGTACGGTTCGCATCGGGTCCTTTACGGCACCGACTACCCCATGTGGTCGCCGGTGGAGGAGAGGGACCATTTCCTGGCCTTGGACTTGACCGACGGTGAGCGTGTACAGATTTTCTGGAAAAACGCAAAAAGCCTCTTTTCTCTCCCCGATTCCATTTTTCAAACCGAAACGGTTTAAATCAGCGTAAAATTCAAAAGGGTGCCGACAATCGTGTCGGCACCCTCATTTTGTACAACTTATTTAAGGGACCAGATATAGATTTCTTGTTAATTAAAGTTCTTCTTTTCGGGTTTTTACCCGCGGACCGATTTGTTGCCAGTTTACCAATTCATTTTCAAGTGCGTAGTACAAAGCCATGCACTTAAAAAAGCACCTTTGATGCTACG
>JAZTWH010000079.1:0-7572 GCA_045635765.1 Eubacteriales bacterium
CGTGGATAAGGACGACAACGTCTTTGTCATCGAGGTAAACCCCCGTTCCTCCCGTACCGTTCCCTTCCTGTCCAAGGCCACGGGATATTCCCTTGCGGATATCGCCACCGAGGTAATTTTGGGCAAAACCCTGAAGGAACAAGGAATTTTTGACATTTACCCCGATGAAAAGAAGCGGTGGTACGTTAAGGCCCCCGTATTTTCCTTCAATAAGATCCGGGGATTGGATGCCTATCTCTCCCCCGAAATGAAATCCACCGGGGAAGCCATCGGATACGACGGTAAAATGAACCGGGCCCTGTATAAAGCACTGCAAGCCGCAGGAATGCACCTACAGAATTACGGCACCGTCCTTGCCACCATTGCGGATACCGACAAGGAAGAGGCTCTGCCTCTGATCCGCCGGTTCTACAACCTGGGCTTCAACATTCAGGCCACGGAGGGAACCACCAAGTTCCTGAAGGAGCATGGGATCCGCACCCACGCCCTGAAGAAGATCAGCGAAGGCAGTGAGGAAATCCCCGACGCTCTCCGTCAAGGCCACATCGCCTACGTCATCAACACCAAGGACCCCGCTTCCGACAGCACAGGCAACGCCGACGGCGGACAGATCCGCAAGCTTGCCACCGAATATAACGTCACCCTCTTCACCGCCCTGGATACCGTTAAGGTCCTTCTGGACGTGCTGGAAGAAACCACCCTTTGTATCTCCACTATTGATGCCTAAGGAGGATTGAAATGATCCAATCCATCTTTACCGTAACGGAGAATCTTCCCCTGACCAGGGACGTTATGAAAATGACCCTGACGGGGGATTGCTCCGCCATCACCTGCCCCGGCCAATTCGTCAATCTGAAGATCGAGGGCCGATATCTGCGGCGTCCCATTTCAGTCTGCGACAGGCAAGGCAACGAGCTGACGCTGATCTACAAGATCGTAGGCGGCGGCACGCAGGACATGAGCGAAATGCCCGTGGGAACGGAAATTGATCTTCTGACAGGCCTCGGAAACGGTTACGACCTTTCCAAAGCCGGAGATCGGCCTCTGCTTGTGGGCGGAGGCGTGGGGGTGCCACCCCTGTATCTGTTAGCCAAAGACCTGCTTTCCCAAGGAAAATCCGTCACCGTTATTTTAGGGTTTAACACTGCCTCGGAAGTATTCTGGGAGGAAGAATTCAAGGCCCTGGGATGCGATGTGAAGATCACCACCGTGGACGGCACCAAGGGTGTCAAGGGCTTTGTCACCGATGCTCTTTCGGGAATAGATGCCACCTATTTTTACACCTGCGGACCCGAGCCTATGCTGAAGGCCCTGTATAACGCCACCGAGATTTCCGGCCAATTCAGTTTTGAAGAACGGATGGGCTGCGGCTTCGGTGCCTGCATGGGATGCTCCTGCAAAACCAAATACGGCAACAAACGCATTTGCAAAGACGGCCCCGTGCTGGAAAAGGAGGAGATCATATGGTAAATATGAAAGTAAACCTCTGCGGCATAGAGATGGACAATCCCATCATCCCCGCCAGCGGAACCTTCGGCTACGGTTACGAATTTGCGGAATTATACGATATTAACATCTTGGGTACCTTCTCTTTTAAGGGAACGACTCTGGAGCCAAGGTTCGGAAACCCGACCCCCCGCATTGCCGAATGTACCGCCGGGATGATCAACGCCGTCGGCCTGCAAAATCCCGGAGTCGAAAAGGTTATCTCCGAGGAATTACCCCGGCTTGCCACCTGCTTTTCCAAGCCGGTCATGGCCAACGTCAGCGGATTTTCCGTGGCCGACTACGCCGCCACCTGCCAAAACCTGGACCCGTGCCCTCAGGTGGGCTGGCTGGGGGTCACCGTCTCCTGCCCCAACGTCCACGGTGGCGGGATGTCCTTCGGAACCTCCCCCCAAGCTGCGGCGGAGGTCACCAGAGCCGTCAAGGCCGTCACCACAAAACCGTTCATCATTAAACTTTCCCCCAACGTCACCGACATCGTTTCCATTTCAAAGGCCTGCGAAGAGGCCGGAGCCGACGGAATCAGCCTGATCAACACCCTTTTGGGAATGCGAATCGATCTGAAAACCAAGAGGCCGGTCATCGCCAATAAGATGGGCGGTTTTTCCGGCTCTGCCATCTTCCCGGTGGCGGTCCGCATGGTCTATCAGGTGGCCCACGCCGTCCAAATTCCCGTAGTGGGAATGGGAGGAGTTACCACCGCCGAAGACGTGATCGAGCTGATGCTTGCCGGGGCCACGGCCGTCCAGGTGGGAGCCGCAAACCTTATCGAACCCTACGCCTGCAAAAATATTATTGAAGACCTGCCCAAAGTCATGCAAAAATACGGAATTTCCGATCTGAACGATATTATTGGGAAAGCGTGATTGATATGATTTTTAAAACCGTTCCCCTCAAACCTGAGGACCCTCAAATTACGTTGGATGCCTACATCGCAGACCCCATCAAGGATTTTACCCGAAAAGCCATTCTGGTCATTCCCGGCGGCGGTTATGGAGAAATTTGCTCCGATCGGGAGGGAGAACCCATTGCCCTGGCCTTTTTGGCGGAGGGATATAATTCCTTTGTCTTAAAATATTCCGTAAACCGCAAACGCCCCTTCCCCGCCCAGCTGATCGAAGCGGCAACGGCCATAAAGCACATCAAGGACAACGCCGCAGAATACGGCATTGCCCCGGAGGAGCTGTTCGTGGTTGGATTTTCCGCCGGCGGACATCTGACGGCCAGCTGCGGAATTTTGTGGAAACACGAGGCCATTTATGAAGCCTTGGATATGCCCTACGGCTACAACAAGCCCAAGGGGATCATGCCCATTTACCCCGTCGTCAACGGCCACAAGGGATCCTTTAAAAACCTGTGGTGCACCGACGAGCCGACCGAGGAACAATGCCGACAGACCTACCTGAATCTGCAGGTGGACGAGGACAGTGCTCCGGCCTTTATCCTGCATACCTTTGCCGACCAAGTCGTCCCCGTACAGGATTCTCTGGACCTGGCACAGGCCTACGCAAAGGCCAAGGTCCCCTTCGAGCTTCATATTTACCCTGAAGGGCCCCACGGAATGGCCTTGGCCAAGGATATTACCTGGATCGGGAAACCGGAATACATTAGCCCCGAGATCGCAAAATGGGTCAAAATGGCCTGTGCCTGGGCGAATAATCTGTAATAAGCAACGTTTAAAGGAGAGATACATTATGGGAAAAGACGTAATCATTGCCTGCGATTTTGACAGTGCGGAAAAAACCTTTGGATTTTTGGATCAATTTACCGGACGCAAGCCCTTCGTAAAGATCGGCATGGAACTGTACTACGCCGAAGGTCCCTCCATCGTAAAGGAGATCAAAAAGCGTGGACACAAGATCTTTTTGGACCTCAAACTCCACGATATTCCCAATACCGTGAAGAAATCCATGGCAGTCCTTTCCCACCTTGACGTGGATATGACCAACCTCCACGCAGGCGGAACCTGGCGGATGATGGAAGCCGCCATCGAAGGCCTTACCCGGCCCGACGGCACCCGCCCCATGCTGATCGCCGTCACGCAGCTGACATCCACCGATCAGGAAAGCATGGAAAAGGATCTTCTGATCGAAAAGCCCATCGCCGACGTGGTCATGCACTATGCTCACAACGCAAAGCTGGCCGGTCTGGACGGCGTGGTCTGCTCTCCCCTGGAGGCCGGAAAGGTCCACGAAACCTGCGGAAAAGACTTCGTCACCGTCACTCCCGGGGTCCGCTTCGCTGACGGAGACGTAGGCGACCAAAAACGGGTCATGACCCCGGCCCAGGCCAAGGAGATCGGCTCCGACTATATCGTGGTGGGCAGACCCATCACCGCCGCGGAAGATCCCGTGGCCGCTTACGAACGCTGCATCAAGGAATTTTGTGATTAAAGGAGAACAACCATGGAAGCTTACAAGAGAGAGTTTATTGAATTTTTACAGAGTGCCGGAGTTCTCAAATTTGGAGATTTTACCGCAAAATCCGGCCGCAAGATCCCCTACTTCATCAACGCCGGCATGATCAAAACCGGAGATCAGATCACGAAAATGGGCGAATTTTACGCCAAAGCCTACTTTGACAAGCTGGGCAAAAAGGAAGCAGTCCTCTACGGCCCCGCATACAAGGGAATTTCCCTGTCCATCTCCGCCGCCGTCGCCCTTTCCAAAAACGGTCTGAACGTCCCCTTCTTCTTCAACCGCAAGGAAGTAAAGGACCACGGAGAAGGAGGCACCTTCGTCGGCTACGTTCCCCAGGCAGGGGAAGAGATCGTCATCATTGAAGACGTCATCACCGCCGGCACTGCCATCCGGGAAAGCATGGAAATTTTAAAACACCTGGAAGGCACGAAGGTCATCGCCACCTTTATCATGGTAGACCGAAAAGAAAAGGGACAGACCGAAAAGGGCGCCATGCAGGAAATCGAAGAACAGTTCGGCTTCCCCGTCTATTCGGTGGTTGACGTCTACGACATTATTGAATATCTGGAAGAAGATCCCGCCAACGAAGAAAACGTCACCCGAATCAAAAATTATCTTGCTGTAAACGGAGCAAACGCATGAGAAGTTTGATTGATATTCTCGACCTTTCTCCCGCAGAAATCGACGAATTGATCGCCACCGCCAACGACATCATCGAAAACCCCGTCAAATATTCCGAAAAATGCCGGGGCAAAAAGTTGGCAACCCTGTTTTTTGAACCCTCTACCCGCACCCGCCTCTCCTTTGAAGCGGCCATGTACGAGCTGGGCGGAAGCGTTTTAGGCTTTTCCGAAGCCCAATCTTCCTCCACCGCAAAGGGGGAAAGCGTTTCCGACACAGCCAAGACGGTCAGTTGCTACGCCGACATTATTGCCATGCGGCACCCCAAAGAAGGGGCTCCCTTCGTGGCGGCTCAGGTGGCGTCCATCCCCGTCATCAACGCCGGGGACGGGGGCCACAACCATCCCACCCAGACCCTGACCGATCTTTTGACCATCTCCCGGGAGAAGGGCGGATTCGACGGCCTGACGGTGGGCTTCTGCGGAGACTTGAAATTCGGCCGAACGGTCCACTCCCTGATCGGTGCCTTGTGCCGGTACAAAAACGTCAAGATCGTCCTCATCTCCCCCGTGGAGCTGAAGGTCCCCAGCTACGTGAAGCAAAAAATGAAGGCCAACGGCATTGAATATTCGCAGACCACCAACCTGGAAGAAGCCATGCCTTCCCTGGATATTCTCTATATGACTCGCGTACAGCGGGAAAGATTCTTCAACGAAGAAGATTATCTGCGACTGAAGGACAGTTATATCCTGACCCCGGCTAAATTAAAAACCGCAAAAACAGACCTGAGCATTATGCATCCCCTGCCGAGGGTCAACGAAATTTCCGTGGAGATCGACGACGACCCGCGGGCTTGCTACTTTAAACAAGTTTTGTACGGAAAATATATCCGCATGGCGCTAATTCTCAAACTGCTGGAGGTGAAATAAGATGCACATTGATTCCATCCGCAACGGACTGGTCATCGACCATATTTCCGCCGGTAAAGGCATGGAAATTTACGATCTTTTGGGCCTGGGGAATCTGGACTGCACCGTGGCCATCATTAAAAACTCCAACAGCCGGAAGATGGGCAAAAAGGACATCATCAAAATTGACGCAGAGATCGACCTGGACCTGAACATCCTGGGCTACGTAGATCCGGGCATCACCGTCAACATTATCAAGGACGGCGTTCTCGTGGAGAAAAAGACCGTGGACCTGCCCGAACTGCTCACCGGAGTCCTGAAATGCAAAAACCCCCGCTGCATCACCTCCACCGAACAGGAGCTCAAGCACGTCTTCAAACTCACCGACCCCGAACAACGCACCTACCGCTGCCTCTACTGCGAAACCGCCGCCAAGTGAGGAACCACAACGTTTGGGATATGTACGTTCCCCGCGAAAAAACTTAAAACAAAATAGAAAAAGGGTGCCATCATCGTGGGGCACCCTTTTTTGCATACGAAAACCCACGCGATAGTCGCGTGGGTTTCCGTACACAAACAACGGCCGCTCTGCAAACACAGAGCGGCCGCATTCTCCGGTGAATTTTATCTTCCGGGGTTGGCTTTTCTTTGATGTTTTTTCTCCCCAAAAGAAGTACGGAAAAACCCGTCCTTCTCCCCTTACAGGATGATGCTTTCGCCGTCCATTTCGGGGGGCTGGGCGAGGCCCAGGAGTTTGAGGATAGTGGGGGAAATGTCGCACAGCTTGCCGCCTTCCCGGAGTTGACAGTCCTTGCCGATGACGGCAAAGGGAACGGGATTGGTGGTGTGGGCAGTGAAGGGGGATCCGTCTTCGGCGATCATACAATCGGCGTTGCCGTGATCTGCGGTCAAAAGCATGACGCCGCCCATATTCAACACGGCTTCGGCGGTTCTGCCCACGCAGGTGTCGACGGTTTCCACGGCCTTGACCGCGGCTTCGAAGATGCCGGTATGGCCGACCATGTCGCAGTTGGCGTAGTTGAGGATCACCACGTCGTATTTGCCGCTGTTGATGGCGTCGACCACCTTATCGCAGACGGGAACGGCACTCATTTCCGGCTGAAGATCATAGGTTGCAACCTTGGGGGATGCCACCAGGATCCGGTCTTCCCCGGGGTATTCCACTTCCACGCCGCCGTTGAAGAAAAAGGTGACGTGGGCGTATTTTTCGGTTTCGGCAATTCGCAGCTGGGACATATTCTGCTTGGACAGGTATTCGCCCAGGGTATTTGCCAGAGATTGGGGCTTGAAGGCCACTTCCACGTTGGGCATGGACGCATCGTACTGGGTCATGCAAACGTAGAACAGATCCAATTTTCCGCCCTTGCGTTCAAATCCGTTAAATTGGGGATCCACGAAGGTCCGGGTGATTTCCCGAGCCCGGTCGGGGCGGAAGTTAAAGAAGATCACGCTATCCCCGGAGGCGATGCGGTCGGTTCCCTTGACCACGGTGGGAAGCACGAATTCGTCGGTCAAATGCTTGCCGTCCCCATCGATGGTTTCATAAGAAGCCCGAACTGCGGCGGCAGCATCGTCGGTCTGATTGCCTTCCCCGTAGACCAAAGCGGCGTAGGCTTTGCCCACCCGGTCCCAACGGTTATCCCGGTCCATTCCGTAGAAACGGCCCATGACGGTGGCAATTTTGCCGGCACCGATCTTGGCGAATTCCTGATTGGCGGCGTCGATAAAATCGGCAGCAGAGGCCGGAGGAACGTCCCGTCCGTCCAACAAGGCGTGAACGAAGATCTTGGTCAAACCAAAATCCTTTGCCATGCGGACGAGGGCATAGAGATGCTCAATGTGAGAGTGAACCCCGCCGTCGGACAAAAGGCCCATCAAATGAAGGGCGGAACCCTTGGCCTTGCAGTTTTCCATGGCCTTGACCAAGGCTTCGTTGGACATCAAAGCCCCTTCCTTGGCAGCCTTGGTGATCCGGGTCAGCTCCTGATATACCACGCGGCCGGCACCGATGTTGGTGTGGCCCACTTCGGAGTTACCCATCTGTCCGTCAGGAAGGCCCACGTCCATGCCGGAGGCTCCGATTTGGGTAGTGGGGC
>JAZTWH010000080.1:0-15912 GCA_045635765.1 Eubacteriales bacterium
GGAATATAGCCTTGTCAATGGCTTTTGCCAGTTCTTCCTTGCATAGGATCAAACCGCCTCTGGGCCCCCGCAGGGTCTTATGTGTGGTCGTGGTGACGATGTCTGCATAGGGCACAGGGTTGGGATGAAGCCCAGCGGCAACCAAGCCGGCAATGTGAGCCATATCTACCATGAAATATGCGCCGACTTCTTTCGCAATGGCCGAAATTTTGTCAAAGTGGATGGTACGGGGATAAGCAGATGCCCCGGCAACAATCAACTTGGGCTTACATTCCTTTGCGATTTCAAGCATCTTATCATAATCAATGAAACCGTCTTCGCTGACACCGTAGGGAACGAAATTATAAAGCTTGCCGGAGGCGTTTACGGGCGATCCGTGGGTCAGGTGTCCGCCTTCTGCCAGGGACATTCCCATCACCGTATCTCCGGGTTGGAGGACGGCGGCATATGCGGCCATGTTTGCCTGAGCACCGGAGTGAGGCTGTACGTTGGCGTGTTCCGCACCGAAGAGGCGTTTCGCCCGGTCTCTTGCGATGTTTTCCACAATGTCTACGTATTGGCATCCGCCGTAATAGCGGTGGTCGGGGTATCCTTCGGCGTATTTATTGGTCAGAACGGAACCCATGGCTGCCATCACGGCAGGAGAGACGTAGTTTTCCGACGCAATCAATTCAATGTTGTCCCGCTGACGGCCCAGTTCCAGTTCCATTGCGGCGGCAACTTCAGAGTCGTAATCCTTGACAAACTGAATGGTATCAAGATATTTTTTGTACATAGTGATTCCTCCAAAATATTATTTATGATAAAGCCGTTTGTTTTGATATTGGGGTTCGCAGGTTAGGTTGACACCCAGCTTTCGGAATACGTCACTGTCTACGGAAGAAAGGATTACCGTGGAGTGAGCCTCGCATCCCGCAAGCTCCGGGAGCCTTTTCATTGCTTCTGCCGCCGCCGCATTGGTCGTTGCGGAAACGGACAGTGCAATTAACGTTTCGTCTGTGTGCAACCGGGGATTATGATTTCCTAGATTTTTAACCTTCAACTCCTGAATCGGCTCAATGACCGACGGAGAAATAACCTGAACCTCGTGGGGGATTCCGGCAAGGACCTTCAGGGAGTTCAAAAGGCAAGCAGAGGACGACCCAAACAGGGGAGAGGTCCTTCCCGTAACGATGGTCCCGTCCTTCAGCTCAATGGCAGTCGCCGGCCCTCCTGTGGATTCCGCCCGGAGCAACGCCGCCCGAATACAAGCTCGGTCCTCGGGAGAACATTCCGCCTGATTCATAATCAGCTCTTGCTTGTACACTTCGTTGTCATCGGTAACGCCCCCTCGTTTCCGGCAAAGGGTCGTGTAATATCTACGGATAATTTCATTCCGTGCCGCCCGTTTGACCGTCTCATCGTCTGCAATGGCAAATCCTGCCATATTCACACCCATATCGGTGGGGGAATGATAGGGGGAGGTCCCGGAAATCTTTTCAAAAATTGCGTTCAGAACAGGGAAAATCTCGACGTCCCGATTATAGTTGACCGCCGTTGTTCCGTAATGATCCAAGTGGAAGGGATCGATCATGTTGACGTCATTGAGATCTGCCGTTGCCGCCTCGTAGGCAAGGTTGACCGGATGTTTTAAGGGCAAATTCCAAATGGGGAAGGTTTCATACTTTGCATAGCCTGCGGAAATTCCCCGCTTGTGATCGTGATACAATTGGGAAAGGCAGGTTGCCATTTTCCCGCTTCCGGGGCCCGGAGCCGTAACGACGACCAGCGGTCGGGAGGTTTCGATATAATCGTTTTTTCCGTAACCGTCATCGCTGACGATCAGTTTCGTGTTGGAAGGGTAGCCGGGAATGGGATAATGACGGTAGACGCGGATGCCCAGATTTTCCAACCTCTTCTCAAAGGCGTTGGCTAGGGGCTGGGATGCATACTGGGTAATGACAACGCTTCCCACCATAAGACCGCACTCCGTGAACGCATCGATCAGCCGCAGCACTTCCATATCGTAGGTAATTCCAAGGTCACTGCGTTTTTTACTCTGCTCGATGGATGATGCACTGATGACGATTACCATTTCCGCCTGATCCTTGAGCTGACGGAGCATCCGAATCTTGGAATCGGGCTGAAAGCCGGGCAGAACCCGAGCCGCGTGAAAGTCATCGAAGAGCTTTCCACCCACCTCCAAATACAATTTCCCTCCAAATCCGGAAATTCGTTCCGTAATGTGCTGGGATTGCAGTCGGAGATAATCCTCATTGTTGAAGCCGATTTTGTCCATGCCTTTTCCCTTTGGGGCAACCGTCCCATCCTTTGCTTTGGATTTTATCAATCAAATAAATAATACACCTCTATTATAGCACATTGCTCCCGTATCTTCAAGGGTTCTTTTTCGACAAAAGACTGAACTATCTATCGGATTTGCTCTCAACCCGCTGCATTTGACGGCAATGAGGAAAAGGTTGTCCCCCGTTCTGCCGTTTTCGGGGCCAACCCCTTGACTTCTTTTCCGTTTTATGGTAGAATACGAGATAGGTCAACCATGTCTATTAGTATCAAAGTACGGAGACTGCGGAATGAAAAAACTTTTGGTTTATTTGAAACCCTATTACAAAGAAACGGTCTTTGCCCCGCTGTTTAAACTTTTTGAAGCCATCCTTGAGCTTTTAGTTCCTTTGGTGATGGCTGCTATTATTGATACGGGAATTGCAAGGGGCGATTCTTCATACGTGTTGCGGATGTGCGGTGTTTTGGTCGCATTGGGGGTTGTGGGCCTGGTGGCCGCGATTACGGCACAATATTTTTCTGCAAAGGCCGCCGTTGGCTTTGCCGCCGGTGTCAGAAGTGCATTGTTTTCTCACTTTCAAACTCTTTCGTATAAGGAAACTGATACCCTGGGAACCTCGACGATGATAACCCGCATGACGGGAGACGTCAATCTCCTTCAAACGGGGATCAATATGACGCTTCGCTTGTTGCTCCGGTCCCCCTTTGTAGTTTTGGGAGCAATGATCATGGCATTTTTTATCGACCCTATTTCGGCGTTGATTTTCGTAGCCGTCATCCCATTACTGTATTTCGTGGTTTGGCTGATTATGAGAATCACGTTGCCCAAATACCGGGGCGTTCAGCAACGGGTGGACGGGATTTTGCGGAAAACCCGGGAAAATCTGTCGGGTGTCCGTGTGATTCGGGCATTCAACAAGCAGGATGACGAACAAACTGAGTTTCGTGATAAAAATGAAGAATTGACCGACTTTCAATGTTACGTGGGACGTATTTCCGCATTGATGAATCCCCTGACTTACGTCATTGTGAATCTCGGAATCGTTGCTTTGATTTACGTGGGAGCCCTTCGGGTCGATTTCGGAATTATTTCCCAAGGAATGGTCGTTGCTTTAATCAACTATATGTCCCAGATTTTGACAGAGCTTGTCAAGTTCGCCAATTTGGTCGTTACGATGACCAAGGCTCTTGCGGGGGCAAAACGGGTCAGCGACGTTTTTGAGATTTCATCTTCTCAAATTCCGGGGACTCGTACCGAGGGAACGGGTACGGATGAGCTGGTTCGTTTTGAAAACGTCGGGATCAAATATTATCCCGACGCACCCAATGCGGTTTCCAATCTTACTTTTTCCGTAAAAGCAGGGCAGACCGTAGGAATTCTCGGAGGAACCGGGGCAGGGAAATCTTCCCTTGTTCATCTGATTCCTCGGTTTTATGACGCCACGGAGGGCACGGTGTTCTACCGCGGTGTTGACGTCCGAGAGTACGACCCGGAATCCCTTCGTCAGCGGATGGGCATCGTTCCTCAGAAGGCAGTGTTGTTCCGGGGAACCATACGGGATAACCTGAAATGGGGAAACAAGGATGCCACCGACGAGGAATTATGGGAAGCCCTCCGCATTGCGCAAGCCGACGGTTTTGTCCGGGACAAGGAACAAGGTCTCTCGGAGCCTGTGGAACAGAATGGACGCAATTTTTCGGGGGGACAGCGTCAGCGTCTGACCATCGCCCGTGCCTTGGTAAAACAACCTGAAATTTTGATTTTGGACGATTCTGCCTCCGCCCTTGACTATGGAACGGAAGCTTCTCTGCGGACGGCTCTCAAGCAGCTTCCCTTTTCCCCCGCTACCTTTATCGTGTCCCAACGGGCCTCTTCGGTTCGGCACGCCGATCTGATTATTGTCTTAGACGATGGAGAGGTCGCCGGAATGGGGTCCCACGATGAATTGATTGCAGCCTGTGAGATCTATCAGGAGATTTATTATTCACAATTTGAACGGGAGGAGAAATCGGTATGAATCGAAAACAAACTCTCAGAACCGTTTTTTCCTACCTTCGCCGTTATTGGGGGTATTTTGCCGCGTCTCTCGTGTTGGCGTTGTTGACCGTGGCCCTGACTCTCTACGTCCCGATTTTGGTGGGACAGGCCGTCGATGAGATCGTTGGCGTAGAAAACGTAAATTACCCGGAAATTTTCCGCATTATCTTCCTGATCCTGCTTTCTGTGTCAGCCACCGCCTTTGCCCAGTGGATTATGAGCCTTTGTAACAACCGTCTTACCTATGGGATGGTTCGGGATATTCGCAGGGATGCCTTTGCAAAGATTTCCGTGCTTCCCTTGAAGTATTTGGATTCCCACCCCGTGGGGGACCTGGTCAGCCGGGTTATTGCCGACGTGGATACCTTTGCTGACGGTCTTTTTATGGGATTCACCCAGTTGTTTACCGGGGTAGCAACGATCCTTGGGACGCTGGTTATCATGTCGGTATTGAATTATCGCATTGCATTGGTGGTCGTGCTTGTTACCCCGATCTCTCTGTTTGTGGCTTCTTTTATTGCAAAGCGGACCTATTCCATGTTCCAGGTTCAGTCCTCAACCCGTGGGGAACAGACGGCCCTCATTGATGAAATGATCGGTCAGCAAAAAACCGTTCAGGCATTTTGTTATGAAAATCGGGCAAAGGAACGGTTTGAAGATGTGAATGAACGTCTGCGGTCCTGCTCGCTGAAAGCGGTCTTTTACTCTTCGCTGGTCAATCCATCCACCCGTTTTGTAAATAGTTTAGTTTATGCAGGGGTAGGACTCGTTGGGGCTTTGTCGGTGATTTCCGGAGGATTGACGGTGGGGCTCTTGTCCAGTTTTTTAAGTTATGCGAACCAATACACAAAACCCTTTAATGAAATTTCCGGTGTTATGACGGAATTGCAAAACGCTTTGGCCTGTGCGGGCAGGGTTTTTGATCTCATTTCCGAAGAGCCGGAGTCTCCGGACCCCGAGACAAACCCTCTGCCCGAATCGGTTCCCGGGAACGTTTCTTTGGAAAAAGTTTATTTTTCTTATGACCCTAATCGGAAATTGATCGAGGATATTTCTTTGGTCGTGTCTCCCGGACAGCGGATCGCCATCGTTGGCCCCACCGGTTGCGGAAAAACTACGATAATCAACCTTCTTATGCGATTTTACGATCCCAACTCCGGCTCCGTTCAGGTGGAAGGAGTAGACCTTCGCCAAATTCCTCGCCGTTCCTTGCGGAAAAATTACGGAATGGTCCTGCAGGATACCTGGCTGAAGTCCGGAACGGTCCGGGAAAATATTTCCATGGGAAAACCCGATGCCACCGAAGAGGAAATTATTACTGCGGCGAAAGCCTCTCACGCCCATAGCTTTATCAAGCGTCTCCCGAAGGGATACGACACGGTAATCGGAGAGGAAGGGGGGACCCTTTCCCAGGGACAAAAGCAGTTGCTTTGTATTGCGAGAGTGATGCTTTGCTTGCCACCCATGCTGATTTTGGATGAAGCCACGTCCTCCATCGACACCCGAACGGAGCATCGGATTCAGAAAGCCTTTGGAAGGCTTATGGAAGGCCGGACTTCCTTCATTGTAGCCCATCGCCTTTCCACCGTCCGGGAGGCAGACTTGATTTTGGTCATGCGGGACGGAAGGGTGATCGAGCAGGGCAACCATTCTCAATTGCTTTCCCGAAACGGTTTTTACGCGGAGCTTTATCGAAGTCAATTTGCTCATTAAAACGGAAAAGACCGGGTTTGCCGGTCTTTTTTCTCTGCTCTCCATCATATAATTTCCCGTGGAAGTTATTACAAATTTCCGACGATTCAATAAATAACTTGCTTTTTCGGAAAGAAAGTTCTATAATAAACGTAAGACCTTCTTTCCTTAGGAATCATTTGCGGGAAATGGTGATTTTTGTGGGTTTGAAGGGAAGATTGTATCCGGTTTTTCTTGGCCTATGCTGCTTGGTTTCGGCTCTTTCGGTTTCAGTTTGTGTGGGTTGCCATCTGATAATAGAGCATTCCTTTGGCCTTATCCATGCCCCGGAGAATTTTGGGGGATTGCAAAACGAAAATCAAAATGCTTTATCCGATCTCCCCGCGGAACCATCTGTGGATGATCGGGGCTTGACGGTAATTTCCGATACGGCCACGGTTCAGAATTTTCTTCTCGTCGGGATCGATGCCAGAACACCCGGTCAGCCTTGTCGTTCCGACGCAATGATTTTAATTTCATTAAACTGCCGGGAGAAAAAAATTATTGCCTGTTCCCTTCTCCGTGACATCCTGGTCTCTGTGGAAGGGCACGGTCAAAACCGACTGAATTCTGCCTATTCCTTCGGGGGAATTGATCTGTTGCGAAGGACATTAAAAACAGAACTAAATATCGACGTTCCCTATTACGTGTCGGTGGATTTTTCTTCCTTTTCTCAGATAATTGACATTCTCGGAGGCGTTGAAATTACCGTCTCTTCCGAAGAAGCCAAGACAATGAATGAAATGTGCCGGCAGTCCGATTCCGGGGTTTCTCAAATTCCGTTGAAGGACGGAACCTATCATTTAAATGGGGTCCAGGCCCTTTCCTATGCCCGGGACCGAAGTAGTTCCGGCGGGGATTTCGACCGTACGGAGCGTCAGCGAAGAGTGTTAGGCTCCTTGATTCAAAAATTGCAGGGTGCATCATCCTTGCAACTACTGAATCTTTTCATGGAGGTCTTGCCAAATATTACCACAGATATTCCTCAAGATCGACTGAAGGATCTTGTTTCCCATCTGCCCGAATATCTGAATTATCAACCCGTCTTTATATCGCTTCCGCAAATCGGAACGTATTCCTTCATAACGTTTCGAACCATGGCGGTAATCGATATTGACTTTGAGGCAAATATTCGTTATCTTTCCGAACAAATATACTCATAAGGAGTTTTATCAGAATGGATCTGATTTATCTTCGCCATGGACAGACCCAGTGGAACGTGGAAGGCCGATTGCAGGGTAAAACGGATATTCCCTTGAACGACGTGGGCATTTTCGGTGCGAAAAAAGCAGGAAAAATCTTGGAAAAATATCACATTGACGCCGCCTACTGTTCTCCGTTGTCCCGGGCCCGTCAGACCTTGAAGTATGCTTGTCCCGGCGTTCCCCCAATTCTGGATCCCCGTCTTGCGGAGTGGAATTTCGGTCCGTGGGAAGGACAACCCATTGCCCCTGACCTATTCCTGGAGAGATGGAGTTACGGACAACCCGCGATTGAAGGAATGGAGCAATTTGAAGACGTTGTGGTCCGGGTGGGAGAGTTCTACAAAGAAATCAAAGAAAAACATCCCTCGCAGACCGTTCTTGTGGTGTCCCACGGCGGAGTGTCCGGTGCCCTTCACTGTATCATCCATGGGATACAAGAGGGCGAAAATTTAAGGCAATATTGTTTGCCGAATGCAACCCCGGTCCTGATCCGGGAGGGACAGCCCTTTATAATTCTGCAGGAGGAAGTATTATGATTGACAATGTCAGTGCGTTTCGTTGCCCTGTTTGCGGAAAAGAAATGGAACGGGAAGGAAAGACACTTCGCTGTGTCTCCGGCCACTGCTACGATTACGCGAAAAGTGGGTACGTCAATCTTTTGATGTCTCAGCAGGGGAGACTCCACGGGGACGACCGGCCTATGGTCCGTGCCCGTACCGCTTTTTTGTCTGCCGGGCATTATCGCCCGTTGTTGGATGCCGTTGCTTCTGTGGCAATGCCCCATCTTCCGAAGGCTCCCCAAATTTTAGACGCCGGTTGCGGAGAAGGGTGGTATACGGAGGAGTTGCATAAAATCCTCAAATCCTCCGGCTTTTCCCCAAAAAGCATCGGGGTGGATATTTCCCGGGACGCCCTGACTGCGGCCGCAAAACGGCCCTTTGACGGGGAATTTGCCGTGGCCAGCTTATATCATATTCCCGTTTCAGACGCCTGGGCAGATTTGATTTTGAACGTATTTGCCCCCGATTGCTCCGAGGAATTTTTCAGAATCCTTAAACCCGGTGGATTCTATCTCAAAGTCATTCCCCTGGAGGACCATTTGTTGGAGTTAAAGCAGGCCGTATATGACTCCGTCTACGAAAATGAGGTCCAGATCTCCGATTATCCGGGATTTAAATTTATTTCTAATACAATATTGCGTCAAAACCTCCGTCTTACGGACAAGGAAACCGTCAAAAACCTCTTTTTAATGACCCCCTATGCCCGAAAAACCTCACCCAATGATATTGCAAAACTGGAATCAATTACCGAATTGGACACGACAATCTCTTTTTCGGTCTTACTTTATCAAAAAGCTTTGAAATAATAGACAAAAAGCCTCTTTCGACCTAACGCATTTGGTTACCATTCTAAATTTTTCGAAAATTTTACACAACCGTCTTTGCTGATTCTTTCTTCGATCTGGGGACGTTTAACCTTTGTAAATTCTTCAAAGGCGTTTCTGTTAAGGGTCTTTCTTCCATGCTTTTTCATTCCCCGTGATAGCGTTTGTAGCGTACCAAGCCACAGGTTTTGTTCTTTTCAAACGGTAGCTTCTGCCAAGCAATGTTATACGAAGGGGATTCCCGTTTCTGTCCGCCAAAATTGGACAAAATGACTGAAATAAGTACATTATAAAAAAGGTAGTTTAATATGGGCAAATAGTAGATGTTTTAAGAATTCATGGGATAGAGACATTGCAGTGCTGGATGGGAGCCCTATTTGCTTAAAGTAATCTTGTATATCACAAAAAATCTCCATATTCAAAAAATTTTGCAAGTCAGACTGCGTTCCGTATAGCATATTTTGTTTTAAATGTCATGATTATTTCATTGACAATGCAAAAATAATTTGTTATAATAAACACAAATCAATTTCCTTTTTAATAAAGGTTAAAAACTGTTTGTCCCATTTCTACGCAAATCTGAAAATTTAAAACTTTATCGGGGTGTGGCGCAGCTGGTAGCGCGCGAAGTTTGGGACTTCGATGCCGCAGGTTCGAACCCTGTCACTCCGACCAAAATGCCACTGGAATCAATGATTTCATTGGCATTTCTTTAGTTAAAACACCAGCACTGCTGATGGTTTTTAACCAATAAAAAATACTCCTCATAAGCGTGATTTTCGTTTGTGAGGAGTATTTGTTTAGTAAAGTTGTCTTTTTCTCAGATCATACCTCGAAAAAGTACTGAAAGATTACAGTTTCTTTTTGTTGAAGATAGGTAAACTTATTGCAATGCACATTAGGCTCAAAATCACTGTAACAAATACGGAAACCATGTATGATTTTGTATCTGCTACGCCGTAAATCAGAGAATTTCCATCTGTTAATAGGGTTGGGAGAAATTTATTGACTTTAGGAATTAAACTTAGCAAATACAACACGAGGACTACACTTCCGGTGCCGATCAACACACCCGTGTTAGAGCTTGCAATGGTCGAAAACAAGACTGTTAAGGAGAGAACCCAGAGCCCAAACAGCCACCAGCACGTTACGGAAAAGATAAGGTTTTGGGCGATCGAGTTATCCCAAAAATAAGCATTGTAGGCATAGGTAATCCCAAAACAAAGCCAATAGGCAGCGGTCCAGTCAAGGGTAAGAACGACAGTTTTGGAAATTACGACCTTAAACCGTTCCAATCCTTTGGTGAGGGACAATACCAACGTGCCGGATTGATATTCCCTGGTGAAGATTCTGCATTGGAGTAAAACAAAGGCGATTAATCCCAGGGGCATATTCTTAAGGAATTGTACCCAAGAATCCATTGCACTTACGGTTACAGAAGTTACGGACATGCCGCTTCCCGTAAAGGAATCCGAAAATATCTCAAGCAGCCAGGGAGTCAGCTTTGCGATGGCTGGATTCATGATGCCAAAAAGAACAAAGAGGATCCCGATAATGATGAGCTTGCCGGAACGAATTTGTTCCAGAAACTCCTTTTTTATGAAAGCAAGGAAAGCACTCATTTCTCAATCACCTCCATAAACAGGGATTCCAGAGTTGGTTCTTCTCGTTCCAATTTTAAAAGAGGAATACGCCGTTCTGCCACAAAGCGGAGAATATCAAAGACGCTGTGTTCCCCTTCCCGAAATACCAGTTGATTTTTGCTAAGTTGCTTCATGTTCGGAAAGGCTTGCTGGAGGAGAAGCAGATCTTCACCCTCTACTGTTTCCATGAGGTATTCTTTCTTTTGAAATTTGGTTTTAATATCGGAAAGTTTTCCCTCAACTTCCACAACTCCGCGATTGAGAAACGCCACGTCGGTGCAAATACGTTCTACGTCGGAAAGAATATGCGTGGAAAACAACACCGTTGTTTGGTTTCTGACTTCCAAAAGAATATCTAAAATTTCTTTTCTTCCCACGGGGTCGAGGGCAGAGGTCGGCTCGTCGCAGATCAATAATTTCGGCCTGTTTAAGAGGGCCTGTGCAATTCCTAAACGTTGTTTCATCCCCCTTGAAAAGCCTTTAATGCGATGTGTTTCACTCCCGAGCCCCACTAAATTCAAGAGCTCTACGCATCGTTTCTCATTTTCCACCAGCGGCAGTCCGCTGATATTCCCACAAAATCGGAGATATTCCATCGGGGTCATAAATGAATAGAACTCCGGAACGTCGGGGAGGTATCCGATATGGCGATTGGTGGACGTATGTCCGTAAACTACGGGTTCGCCGTTTACAAAAATCTCTCCGGAATCTGCCTTGAGTAGTCCCAACACCGTCTTCATGGTGGTGGTTTTTCCCGAGCCGTTTTTCCCGATAAATCCGTAGATGCTATGCTCCGGAACGGATAGATTCAGTCCGCATAAAACTTCTTTGTCTCCAAAGCTTTTGCGAAGGTCTGTGATTCGCAGCATCTCCATTATTCATCTTCCTTCCCTAGCAAAAAATAAAGGATGGGCCCCACGAAATTCATCAAAACAATGGTGATAATCAGCCACGTTGCCCGATTTCCGTGCTTGTAGTTTTCATGGGTGAGAATATGATACAGCGTGTAACCAAACAGAGCAAATTCCGCAAGGGCAAGGGGAATTAAAAATGGAAGAAATTCCATAATCTCATTCATCGTTTTTTATTCTCCGTTTCCGCCGCAACCTCAACACACAATCCTTTGCGGCCGCATTTGGGGCAGGTCAGGCGACGCATCTTTGGGGTGTGGTACGCCCAAAACATTTCTTTGAAGCTCGGTTTAAATACGTTGTGACATTCGGGACAGATATAATCAATATTCCTGTAATAGTAACGCATTAAAACAATCGACCATGGGATTGTAATACACGTCCAAATTGCAAAGAGCCACCAAAGGCCGGTGGTAATGCAGAGAATTATAGACGTCCATTGCAGAACACCCAGGGGAATGGCCGTAAGCCCTATCGACCAACGGATTTTTTTAAGTTTATCCTTTTGTTTCATAACGTGTGCTATGTCGCCGATAGATTCAATGGAGAAATTTTCAATCTCCTTCAGCTCGCTCTTAATTCCATCCAGAAGGGTGAGCTTTTTCTGATGTTCAAGGAGCTCCGCCCGGAGAGCATGTTCCTGTTGTTCCAACAAAATTGAAATGATGCGATCGGGATGCTCTTCCGCAAACAGCGTGGCGATACTGTTGATGGGAAGGCCCACTTCCCGCAAAAAGCAGATAACGTGCATCCGCTTTAGGTCCTCCTCGGTGTAGAGTCTGCGACCACCCTCACTTAGTTCGCTGGGGATCAGAATGCCCCGGTTATCGTAGTATTGAACCGTTCTTACCGATACCCCGCAGAGCTTTGCAATTTCTCCTGTGGTGTATTTTGACATAGCTTTCCACCTCCTTGATTCCATGATACCACATGACGCAGGGTCATGAGCAATACCTTCCCCAAGGGGATTTTTTAAAAAAGTTAATTTTCCGATTTTTTTAACATTTTTTATGACCCACGCTTCATATCGGAACGTGGGCAGCGTCTTTATTCTTTGGTTACCAGAGGAAGGGAATCAAGCGATATTTTATCCTTCTCTTGTATTTTCCATACCCGTCAAGATTCTCTTCGAGGAATTTTTCTTCGTCAACAATCCGAAGAACGATGATGACGCAATAAGGAAAAAAGCAGAGGAGTGCCCACCAGGATCCCAGAACAAGGGGAATGGACAAAAAAAGCCATAAAGTTGCTCCGTACATGGGATGCCGAACAATGCCGTAAAGGCCGGTATCTATGACCTTCTGATTCTGTTGCACTTCAATTGTCCTTGAGAGATATTCGTTTTCCCGCACTACTTCAGCATAGAGTCCGTAAGAAATCAGGAGTACGAGAGATGCAACGATTACGACCCAGGTAGGAATATGGGACCAGCCAAAACGATAGTCCAGGCCGGCGACGGCAAATCCTAAAATAAATAACAGACCTAAAATTGCAACAATGCGTTTCTGTGCCGGTTGCTTTTCCTTGGAACGTAACCGCTTTTCCAGAAGCTCCGGTGCTTTGATAAAAAGGAGGATTCCAAGAATGAGTATGGGGAGAAACAACAATGCAAGGAAAAGCCAGCCGTTCATATAACGAAAACTTCCGGCGGGGAGAAATAATAGCGTGGCCACCAGGCCAAGACCCGTCAAGTATTTCAAAATTGCTTGTAACAAGAGCTTCATGGTGTCACCTATTTCTCAATCTCCGTTCTATGCAATAGGGAAGATGGGCTTCGTTTTCAGTCTGTTCCCAGGAATTTTTTAACTTTATCCGCAAAGGAAGTCTTTTTTTCGTAGGTTCGCTTGTTTTCAATTGCATCAAATTCTTTCAGCAATTCTTTCTGGCGGGAATTGAGATTTTTCGGCGTTTCCACCACGACCCGTACGTACAAATTTCCTTTTCCCTTGGAATTCAGGTAGGGGACACCCTTTCCTTTCAGATTCAATACCGTTCCGCTTTGGGTTCCTGCGTCAATTCTTTGTGCAACCTTCGTTCCGTCCAAAAGGGGCACGTCGATTTCGCTTCCTAAGGCCGCTTGGGTAAAGGTGATGGGAAAATCGCAAAAAAGATCAAAGTTTTTCCGTTCAAAAATACTGTGGGGCCGAACGGAAATGGAAATGTTTAAATCCCCTGCAGGCCCTCCCTTGATTCCGGCACATCCTTGTCCGTTCAAAGTGATGACCTGTCCGTTGGCGATGCCTGCGGGGATATTGACGGTAATGGTGCGTTGCTTCCGTTCTTGACCCGTTCCGTTGCAGTTTTTACACGGCGTTTTGATGATTTTCCCCGTACCGTAGCAATTGGTACAGGTTCTTTCGCTTTGCATTGCCCCAAACATGGTGTTTTGGACGGTCCTGACCCGGCCGGTTCCCCGACAGGTGGGGCAGGTTTCTGCTGAGGTCCCCTTTGCCGCCCCCGTGCCGTTACATTCGGAACAATTTTCTTTTCGGGTGACGGTAACGGATTTTTTACAACCGAATACGGCTTCTTCAAAGGTAAGGGTCAGTCCTGTATCCACGTCGTCCCCGGGAATTGCGGAGGAGCGTCTGCGGGTGCTTCCGCCCCCAAAGAAATTTCCGAATACGTCGCCGAAAATATCTCCGATGTCTACGTTGGTATAGGCTCCGCCGTAACCACCGTAGCCCCCCGGACCGCCTGCACCGAAATTCGGATCAACGCCTGCATGACCAAACTGATCGTATTTTGCCCGTTTCGTTTCGTCGGACAGAACTTCGTAGGCTTCGTTGACTTCCTTGAATTTCTGTTCTGCTTCTTTGTTTCCGGGATTCAGGTCCGGATGATATTTTTTCGCCATTTGGCGATATGCACGCTTTAATTCATCCGCACTGGCGGATTTTTGTACACCTAACACTTCGTAAAAATCACGTTTTTCTGCCATGGTATTCCTCTTACATGACATATCAAGGGGATGGATCAATCCCCTTGATATGCGGGTATTTTTTCAATCAGTCGTTGTCGTCAACTTTAAAATCGTCTACCTTGACGTTTCCGTCTGCGGCCGGTTCTCCTGCGGGGGTACCGTCGGGAGCGACGTTGCCCTGGGGTTGTTGCTGAGCGTAGATCTTTTCTGCAATTTTGTAGAATCTTTGTTGCAGCTCTTCCGTTTCCTTTTTAATGGCTTCCGTGTCGGCTCCCTTAACGGTTTCCTTCAGCTTTTCGATCTGCTCGTTGACAGGTGCTTTGTCTGCGTCCGTCAATTTGTCGCCCATGTCGGTCATGGATTTTTCGCACTGGTAAATCATTTGGTCCGCGTTGTTTCGAATTTCCACTTCTTCCCGGCGTTTTTTGTCTTCGTCCGCAAATTTTTCGGCATCCTGGACCGCCTTGTCAATATCTTCCTTGGACATGTTGGTGGATGCGGTAATGGTGATCTTCTGTTCCTTTCCGGTGCCGAGATCCTTGGCACTGACGTTTACAATGCCGTTGGCGTCAATGTCAAAGGTAACTTCGATCTGAGGAACCTGCTTGGGTGCCGCCGGAATTCCATCCAAATGGAAACGGCCAAGGGTTTTGTTATCGGCGGCCATTTCCCGTTCTCCCTGCAGAACGTGAACTTCAACGGAAGTCTGATTGTCTGCGGCGGTGGTGAAAATCTGGCTCTTCTTTACGGGAATTGTGGTATTGCGTTCAATTAACTTGGTGGAAATTCCGCCGTAGGTCTCAACGCCCAGGGAGAGGGGAGTAACGTCCAGAAGGACCAGGCCTTGCACATCTCCGCCCAGAATTCCACCCTGAATGGCGGCACCGACGGCCACACATTCGTCGGGGGTGATTCCCTTGTGGGGATCTTTTCCTAAGAAATCCTTCAGCTTTTCCTGAACGGCAGGAATACGGGACGAACCACCGACCAAGAGTACCTTATCGATTTGGGCCGGGGTGAGTCCGGCATCGCTCATTGCTTTTTTGGTGGGAACCATGGTTCCTTCTACCAAATCAGCGGTCAATTCGTTGAATTTAGCACGGGTTAGGGTAATGTCCATGTGCTTGGGGCCGGTAGCGTCGGCAGTAATGAAGGGGAGATTGACGTTGGAGGTGGTCATTCCGGACAGCTCGATCTTTGCCTTTTCGGCCGCTTCCTTCAATCTCTGCATTGCCATTTTGTCTGCAGAGAGATCAATGCCGTTTTCTTTCTTGAATTCGGAAACGAGATACCCTATGATTCTCTCATCGAAGTCGTCGCCGCCCAAGCGGGTATTACCGTTGGTCGCCATAACTTCAAAAACACCGTCTCCGATGTCCAAAATGGAAACGTCGAAGGTTCCGCCTCCCAGGTCGTAAACCATAACCTTCTGTGAGGTTTCCTTGTCAACACCGTAGGCCAAAGCCGCTGCGGTAGGTTCGTTGATAATACGCAGAACTTCCAATCCGGCAATGGTTCCGGCGTTTTTGGTTGCCTGACGCTGAGAGTCGTTAAAATAAGCAGGGACAGTAATGACTGCCTGGGTTACTTTTTCGCCTAAATATGCCTCCGCATCCGCCTTCAGCTTCTGAAGGGTCATGGCGGAAATCATTTCGGGAGTGTAGTCGGTTCCGTCAATGTTGACTTTTTTATTGGTACCCATATCCCGTTTAATAGAAATAATGGTCCGGTCGGGGTTGGTAATTGCTTGTCGTTTTGCAAGCTGACCTACCATGCGTTCTCCTGATTTGGAGA
>JAZTWH010000081.1:0-19248 GCA_045635765.1 Eubacteriales bacterium
CGAGGCCGCAATCGGTTCCGCAGAAGAAAAAGCACGCAACATCATTATCGACGCCATAAAGACCGCAGAAACCAAATCGAAAGAATCCTTGCTGGAAGCAAAGGAAGAAATCCATCGCAATCGTGCAGAGGCAGAACGGGAAATCCGGGATCGTCGCGGTGAACTTCAGAAGATGGAAAAGCGTCTCGTTCAAAAAGAAGAGATGCTGGATAAACGTGAGACCTCTTTCGTTACCAAGGAAGAAAATCTGGATCGCCAGATGAAAAAGGTGGAAGCGTTGGAGGTTGAGAAGTCCGAGATTATTGATCAACAGCGGAAAATGCTGGAGCAAATTTCTTCCATGACCGCAGATCAGGCCCGTGCCTATTTGTTGGAAAGTCTTCAAAACGATTTGAAGCACGAATCGGCCGCGATGATCAAAGACATGGAAGCCCGCACAAAAGAAGAGGCTGAAATGCAGGCACGGGAGTTGATTTCCCGGGCAATTCAGAAGTGTGCATCTGATCACGTTTCCGAATCGACGGTTTCTTCCGTAACCCTGCCCAACGATGAAATGAAGGGCCGTATTATCGGCCGGGAAGGACGTAATATCCGTGCTTTGGAGAACCTGACCGGCGTTGATTTGATTATCGACGACACCCCCGAGACCATCGTTCTCTCCAGTTTTGATATGGTTCGCCGTGAAATCGCCAGAATCGCGTTGGAACGCTTGATTCAGGATGGCCGTATCCACCCCACCCGCGTCGGAGATATGGTGGAAAAGGCTCGGAAAGAAGTCGATCAGGTTATTAAAAAAGAGGGAGAGCGTGCCATTTTTGAGACCAACGTTCATGGGATTCACCCGGAATTGGTTAAGCTGTTGGGCCGTCTCCATTACCGTACCTCCTTTGGCCAGAACGTACTGAATCACTCCATTGAGGTTGCTCATCTTTCAGGAATTCTTGCCGGGGAATTAAAAATTGACGTCAATGCCGCAAAGCGTGCCGGCCTTCTCCACGACATCGGAAAATCTGTGGACCAGGAAACGGAAGGCTCCCACATCAGTATCGGTGTTGATCTTGCCCGTAAGTATAAGGAACATGAAAATATCGTCCATGCCATTGAGGCTCACCACGGGGACGTAGAAGCAAAGACCGTTCTTGCCGCCATCGTACAGGCCGCAGACGCCATTTCCGCCGCCCGCCCCGGGGCCCGTCGCGAGGATATTGAAAATTATATCAAACGTTTGGAGAAATTGGAATCCCTTGCAAACGACTTCAAGGGCGTAGAACGTACCTATGCGATTCAGGCCGGCCGAGAAATCCGGGTCATGGTCCGCCCCGAGGACATCAGCGATGACGATATGGTGATTCTTGCCCGCGATATTGCAAAGCGAATTGAAAGCGAATTGGAATACCCCGGACAGATCAAGGTTCATGTAATTCGTGAAAATCGAGCCATTGAATACGCAAAATAAGTTTTTAATATGCAATCTCCCGAAGAGTAAAACGCTCTTCGGGAAAATCTTTTGTATCTTTTTAAATATCCAAATCTCCGTTTGCCGGATTATCCAATAATTTTCCCTTTTCATCGAATCGTGACCCGTGACACGAGCAGTCCCAGGTATGCTCCGCTTTGTTCCATTTTAGTGCACATCCCAGGTGAGGGCATCGCTTTTTTGTGGGTCGCAGGAGGTTTACGGATGCCTCCCATCCGTTGATGAGAAGCTGCGGCCTTACAATCGATCTTGATGGGGAAAATACGCGAGCATATTCATTTTCTTTTCCCAAAATCAGATCTGAGAGAATCATTGCGGATACCATGGAGTTAGTCATGCCCCATTTGTTAAACCCTGAGGCAACGTAAAAATCCGAAGCCGTTCTGGAATACTCTCCGATATAGGGAACTCCGTCCAGGCTCATGCAATCCTGGGTTGCCCACGCTCCGTATTCCTTTGCCTGTGGATAATGTTCTTTTGCAAAGGTCCGTAATTCTTGCCAATTCCCCCCGGATTTCCCGGTACGGTGTCCTCCTCCCCCTAACAACAGCAATCCATTTGCACTCCGAAAGGAAAGTCCGGCACTGCTTTCATCCACAAACATTCCCCCCGGGTCCTTTGCTCCTTTTAAAGCCAAAACATAAGAACGGTGTTGATATAGTTTAAGAAAATAGAATCCACGTTTATTTAATAAGGGAAAATGAGTGGTTACAATGATTTTTTTTGCCGTGAGCTTGCATTTGTCCGTATATGCGGTTTTATCAATGGTTTCTTTTACCCAAGTATTCTCGTAAATATTAAGTCCGCAGGCTACTTTGGAAAGAAATTTCAATGGGTGAAATTGGGCTTGGGATTGGATTTTTACTGCCCCTACCGTGGAAACGGGAACGGAAGGTTTGTTTACGTATTGAGCCGGGACTCCGATTCGTTGCAATGCCTTTAGTTCCATTTCTAATTTTCTTCGGTCAGTGGTGGAGTATACAAAATTATCTTTTTCTTCAAGATCAAAATCAAATTTTGTACTGAAATCTTTAAATTTATTGAGTGCTGCATTTTGAGCATTGTAATATTCTTTTGCTCCTTCGGTCCCAAATTCTTTCTCGATTTTGTGATAAATCAGCCCGTGTTGAACGGTAATTTTTGCGGTGGTGTTTGCGGTAACTCCATGGCAGATTCGGTCTTTTTCCACAAGAATGTAGGGTACTCCTTGTTGTTGCAAAAAATATGCCGTTAAAATTCCGGCAATTCCTCCTCCGATAATTAAAACTTCCGTTTCCGTATCCCGTTCCAAATGAGGAAACCGAGGTAACGTTTCCTCTATTTTCCACAGAGACTCCATTTAATTCCTCCCAAATTTTAATACAATTAGTATTTGTTTTGCAAGAAGAAATATACCGAGTCTTCATCATCAAAGAGTAATTGAATGATTTATAAAAAACTCCTCCTTTGGATATCAAATCAAATATCCAAAGGAGGAGTTTTGCTATCGTGATCGTTTCGAACAGAATTGGAATACAAAATATGGAAATTTTTATTTATTTTTAAGAATATCCCGAATTTCTTCGAGGAGTTTTTCCTGATGAAGCTGTGCCTCTTCGATCGCATCCTGACGGGCTTTGAGTACTGCCGCAGCTTCTTCGGCTTTTGCCTTTTCTTCCGCCGCCTTTGCCTGTTCCAATGCAATCTTTTTTGCTTCCATTTTATTTTTTGCGATCATAATCACACGCAAAACGCAGAAAATGCAAAGAGCTGTAATTAAGAAGTCAATGACCGTCTGTGCCCAGCTTCCCCAAAGGATCGCAACTTCCTCAGCAATTACGGCTCCCGTTTCATCTAAAATTTCTGGCGTGATGACGGTTTTTACGGAATCAAGGCTTCCGCTTTTAATAAACAGACCGACAAAGGGGTTAATAATGTAATTGACGAGCCCGGTAACGATTTTCCCGAAGGATCCGCCGATAACAACGCCGACGGCCAGGTCTACTACGTTTCCTCTCGTAATGAACGCTTTAAAATCTTTGAAAAACGTTGTTTTAATTTTCACATTGAGTCCTCATTTCTGATGTTTTTTTCATTATAACCCAATTTTCAAGGGATGTCAAGCACTTGCGACAAAAAAGTAAACACATCCTGATGATGTTTCAAAAAATTCAAAAATTATCTCCATTGCTTGACAATTATGCAAAATAATGGTATACTGACAGTAATAAAGATTGGGAGTGTGTTATGAAAAAATTTGGAAGTATTTTTCTGTTTATTTTCTGCGTTTTTGCCCTTTCGTTTGGCTTGCAAGCCACCGAATCCGCTGCGGAAGATTTAACAAAAAAGGCATCGTTTACATTGATTTCCGGAAGTGGATCCGTCTCCCGATTGAGTGATCGATCCGTAAATACTCAATGCTCCGGAAGCGATCGGTTTGAGCTTCGGATTACCTGCGATGAGCCTATTTACGGCATCTATCTCATTTGGAATCATACACCTCCCCATTGGACTCTTTCCGGCGAAGAAGAGCAAGTGGATGGCGGAGAATACGGATTTTGGCACGAATATAAACCCTTGCAGGGCGGTCTGGAATATACGCTCCGATGGTCCGGGGAGGGGTATTTGGCGGACGTCTATCTCTTGAGCGAGGGAGATCTTCCCGATTTCGTACAGGTTTGGGACCCCCCTTGTGAAAAGGCAGACTTATTACTCCTGCCAACCCATGCCGACGACGAGCATCTTTGGTTTGGAGGAACCATGCCCTATTATGCCGGAGAATTGGGATATAAAATCCAAGTCGTCTATCTTATGAAACACGTTTATGGACGTCATCATGAGTTGGTCAACGGTCTTTGGACCGTTGGCGTACGAAACTATCCGGTGATCTCGGAGTTTACGGATAAATATTGCGGAAGCCTTGCCCAGGCACTTGCTTACTATCCAGAAGAGGAGGTTCTTGATTTTTTAGTGGAAAATATTCGCCGCTTCAAGCCGGAAGTAATTATCGGCCATGACCTGAAAGGCGAATACGGACACGGGGCCCATATTTTGAATGCAAAGGTTTTGTCCGAGCAGGCGTTGGCTGCTGCAAACGATCCGACCCGGTGCCTGGAAAGCTTTGAGAAATACGGCATTTGGGAAACCAAGAAATGCTATCTTCATTTGTATCAGGAAAACGAGATTTTTATCAATTGGAAGGAAAAAGAACTTTCTTCTTTCGGTGGAGTTAACGCATATGATATGGCACAGGCCGGATTTGATCAGCACGTGTCTCAAAGAACTTATTTCTCCATGTCCCTGGACAGCCGTGCCCGCTACGGAAACGGTTTATTTGGATTATATTCCTCCACGGTGGGCCCTGATGTTTTGAAGAATGATTTTTTGGAGAATATTCCGGAAAATTGTTTAACTACGTGGGTCGAGCCGGAACCTGAAATTATAGAATCCGAAGTCCCAACACAGTCTACCGACCTTTCGACTGACGTTCCCGCAACCACCGTTGAACCCAAGGAGGAAGGCCTTGAAAAAATTATTGTGATTGCATTGATTCTCGGGCTCATGCTCCTTTGCTTCGTCTTTTCTGCCATAGCATTGCTTTTTGCACGAAAGCGGGGGAGACGGCGGTCCCAATAACTAAGATTTAAAATAAAAGCAAATATTATCCCGGATGGCTTGACAAACGCTACTGTTTGTGGTAGAATACAAAGGAAGTCTCCGCGGGTATGGCGGAATTGGCAGACGCGCCAGACTTAGGATCTGGTGTCTCCGACGTGCAGGTTCGACCCCTGTTACCCGCACCAATGCAAAAAGCCTAATTTGTCATGTAGACAAATTAGGCTTTTTGCATTGAGGGGCTTTTGAGGATGCAAAAGTGGCCAAATGTTCTTATGAACATTTGGCCACTTTGTGACTCGTGGTTTATTTCGATGTGTCAATGAGCTCTGAATCAGTCATCGCAATCTGCCGCACATTTAATGAAACATGCGGTAGTCGAAATAATAAGAGAAAAGAAGAAGAGGAGTAAGCCTGTCAGAATTGCTCCGACGACGCTGGTTGCTACAAATTCGATTGCCAGCAGTACGACCGACAGCAATACCGTTCCCAGAATTGCCAGCAATAATATCGATAAAATCGTGCAAAGAGTGTTACAACGGTAACTTCTTTGTGCCAACGATTGTGTTACCAACAAAATCGCCAGATATACTACGGCAATTCCTAAAACAACCCACAAAAATGCAGGGGTAACCGTGATTACGGCAGTAATACGCAAAAATGCGGCTACGACTCCGATGATTACACTTGCAATGATTGCAGCGGTGGTACAGCTAAGTTTGTTTCCGCAACTAAACAATGCCATTGATTATCACCTCCCTTTTCAATGTATGCGGTACATTGTTTCCGGGTGAAAGGGAATGGCTGAAAAAACATCGGAGCCCCCTTGGTTACAAGGAACTCCGATGTATTGTTTATAAGTTATTCGTGTCAGATGCGGGCAACGCCGGTCTTTTTGGCGGCTTCCACAACGGCTTTTGCGACCACTTCCGCAACGCGCTTGTCGAGGGCGGGAGCGATAATGTTTTCTTCGTTCAGATCTTCGTCGGAAATCAAGGATGCCAAAGCATAGGAGGTGGCAACCTTCATTTCTTCATTAATGCAGGATGCACGGCAATCAAGTGCACCGCGGAAAATTCCGGGGAAAGCAAGAACGTTGTTGATCTGGTTGGGGAAGTCGGAACGGCCGGTTCCAACCACTCTTGCACCGGCGGCCTTGGCTTTGTCGGGCATGATTTCGGGGGTGGGATTTGCCATGGGGAAGACGACAGCATCTTTTGCCATGGATTGAACCATTTCTTCGCTGACAATGTTGGGAGCCGAAACGCCGATAAAGACGTCAGCACCCTTCATTGCGTCGGCCAAATTGCCCATCTTATGGTCCAAATTGGTTACTTCGGCAATTTCTGCATGGGCCGGATTCAATTCGGGCATGCCTTTGCAAATAATTCCAAAACGGTCGACCATGGTCAGGTTCTTGACGCCCATATTCAAAAGATGTTTTCCGATTGCGATCCCGGCAGAACCGGCACCGTTAATGACAACCTTCACTTCCGCAATGCCTTTTTTGACAACTCGAAGGGCATTCAGTAGAGCTGCGGCGACCACGATGGCAGTTCCGTGCTGATGATCGTGGAAGATAGGAATATCGCAGATTTCCTTCAGCTTCTTTTCCACTTCAAAGCAACGAGGTGCGGAAATATCTTCCAAATTGATTCCGCCAAAGGAGCCGGAAATCAAATAAATCGTGCGGACCAATTCATCCACGTCTTTGGATTTAATGCAAATGGGGAACGCGTCAACGTCGGCAAAGGTCTTAAACAAGGCGCATTTCCCTTCCATGACCGGCATACCGGCTTCGGGCCCGATATCGCCGAGACCGAGAATTGCAGTTCCGTCGGTGATGACCGCAACTAGGTTGTTACGGCGAGTCAACTCATAAGATTTATTTACATCCTTATTGATGACTAAGCATGCTTCGGCAACACCGGGGGTATAGGCGAGGGAAAGATCGTGACGGTCGTTGACTTCGCACCGGGAGACGACTTCGATCTTCCCGTTCCATTCATAGTGTTTTTGCAGGGATTCCTGTCTGATGTCCATGGTAGTATTCCTTTCAACGATATTGAAATCGAAAAGTCCGGGCGACCAGAAGCCGCCCGAATCTGCATAAATTTAATCTTCGAAGGGGAATTTGTACTGAGTCAGTCCCAATTCGTCACGAACGGAAATCATTTCCTTCTGGACGGCAGGGTTGATCTTCACGCCGGTATTTTTACGGACGCACCAGGTGTCGTATTCCTTCTCTCCGGCAGTGTAGATGCGATCGCACCCTGGAGCCTTCTGGGAATTCCGCAGATCACGCAGGATCTGACCGGCAATCTTCTTGAAGGTTTCCAGTCCCATGAACGCTTCCGGATCAATGGCAATGAACCAATGTCCCAGATGGAAGGGGATCTTTTCTCCGTTTTCGCCAATGCCGGAGAGGGCTCTCAGGAAGTTCCCCTGCTGCAGAGCAGCGGAAAGGATTTCAACCACGGTAGCGTAACCGTAACCCTTGTAGCCGGCCAGTTCTTCACCGATTCCGCCCAAGGGAGCGAGGGCTGCCTTGCCCGTATTCAGTTCGTCAAGAATGGCAACGGAATCCGTATGGGCAAGACCGTCACGGCCTACAACCATACCGGCAGGCGTATCTTTTCCGACGCGGGCATAGTATTCAATCTTTCCGCGTTGCGTAATGGAGGTAGCACAGTCGATCACGAAGGGGAATGCTTCATCGGTGGGGAAACCGACCGTCAAGGGGTTGGTTCCCAGCATATTCTCCACACCGAAGGTAGGAGCAATGGAAGGACGGGCGTTAGTTCCGGTCATACCGATGCAGCCGGCATTGGTAGCCATAGTAGCATAGTAACCGGCAATCCCGTAGTGGCAGGAATTGCGAACGGCAACCATACCGATACCGTATTTTTTCGCCTTCTGAATGGCCATAGTCATTGCCTTATATCCAATCACCTGGCCCATTCCGTCGTGGCCGTCAATCACTGCGGTGGCTGCAAAATCTTTCACCACCTCAACGTTGGTGACAGGGTTCTGAATTCCGGCCTTAATGCGGTCCAGATAAATGGGCTTAAACCGGTTAACACCGTGAGATTCAATGCCGCGTTTGTCGGATTCCAACAAAATGTCCGCACAGATCACAGCGTCTTCCTTGGGGATCCCGTAACCGACGAAGGCGTCGATTACAAAATCTGTAATTGTTTTCCAGTCAACATAGTTTCTAGACTCATCCATTTTTATTTCTTCCTTTCCATAATCGCTTAATGGAATATTTTACAATTAAGTATAGCACATTTGTCTTCCAAAGTCAATGATTCTGGCAAAGATGATAAAGATATTTTACATTTAATACAAAAATAATCTGTTATACCTCCTGTTTTGCGAGGTGAATACCTTGACAATTGGAAAATTGTCTGTTATAATTGTCTTGTACTTATAAATTTTGTCATTGTTAGGTGGTACAAAATGGGGCTGAAAGAAACCTTTGAACGAAGAGGATTCCGATTCGTCGAATTTGAAAATCAAGAGGAGGCCGTTTCCTTTCTTCGTTCTGAATGTAACGGAAAAAGCGTGTCCTTTGGCGGTTCGGTCACCGTTGGGGAAATCGGGCTTTACGAGGAGCTTGAGAAAAGTTCAAAATGTGCATGGCACTGGAAAAAGGATTCGGAGAAAGACATTCTTTCCTCGGAGGTCTTTATTACTTCGGCAAACGCCGTTTCCGAGGCGGGCGAGATTCTCAATATCGACGGGAATTGCAATCGGATTTCCGCTTCCGTTTACGGCCACGGGCACGTGTATTTTGTTTTCGGACAGAACAAATTAACACCTGATCTACCTTCCGCCTGGGATCGGGCCCGAAATATTGCGGCACCGAGAAATGCTATGCGGCTGAACCGTAAGACTCCCTGCACTATCGACGGAAAATGCCATGATTGTCAAAGCCCCGATTGCATTTGCTCTACCGTTGCAATTATGCGACGTAAGCCCTCCTCCTGTGCCGTAACGTTGGTTCTGATTCGGGAGAATCTGGGGTATTAAAGGAATTCCGTACCAAATCCCGAAGCGAATTTGTCTTGATACGACGGAAGCTCCGCTGGCATCCTACCCTTGTGCCAAAGACCGTCAAGAAGACTGAAGGGGATCTTGTAACTCAAGATTCCCGCATGGTAAGGAGCCAAGGAATAGAGAGGGTAGTAGACAACGATTTCGCTTCCTGTCAAATAATAATTTTTCTCGCAGAAGCTTTGCCTTGCGTTTTGGAGGAGATTTTCAAAAAAGAAGATCTCCTCTCGTTTTTTTTGCTGTTCTATTTGTTCGCACACTGCGTTTAACATAATCTTTCGGTAGGGGGCCGTTTCGGAAAAGAAATAGGAGAGCGGAACAGGCCTTCCCATGGAAAGATCCCACGTGTTTGCGGTTCTCACCGTCGTCCCGTGGGTCCCCCCGCAATAGTAATAACGGTCAAAAACAACCGACGTATAGCGGGAGTCAAGACGCATGGTGGAACACGTGCGGATAAAGGAATGTAGCGTGAAATCGAATTCCTGCTCCGCCGCCATTTTTGCTTCTTCTTCCGCCCGGTGATAAAAGACGGTCCGTGCTTGGCGGTTGATTTTACGAGCCTGCGTGCGGTAATGTCCGTTAAAATGGTATTCGCTTTCCTTGGAAAGAGGCCCCATAATTTGGGGATAGAATATTTTTAACTCCAAGATGGGTTTATTGTCCATACAAAGCAAGCTTTCGATGGTTTCTCCCGTCATGTTGAATTGCATTGTATCGCCTCCCATTGATGGTTCTGAGGTAAAAAGTATAACATTATCGGAACAACTGAAACATAAATCTTACATTTCTATGAAAACACTTGCTTTTCCGCCGGGGATTTGTTATAATAAATGCTATAATAAACAAGAGATTTGCTCCGTGCAATTCATGGTCCTTTTCGTTTTTCATGTGGATTGCGGACAAATCCAAAATACAAAGGATGGATCATTATGTCGAAAACTCCCGCAAAAAAGAATACGGATACGATTTGGTCTCCGGCTGTTAAGATCGTGGCCCTCGTTTGTGCGTTGGTTCTCATCGCCTCCCTTGCGTTGGCCGTTGTTGCCAAGACCGGTTATTTCCGCCGTTCTACCACGGTTATGAAGGTCGGTGAAACGGAAATCAATGCGATCGAATTCAATTATGGCTACTATACCGCTTTGAACGAGTTTTACTCGCAGTATTACTATTATGCAAGCATGATCGGGTTTGATACCTCCATGTCTCTGAAGAGCCAACCTTGCTATTTTGATTCCAGCATGAGTTGGTATGATTATTTTGTCAACCAGGCCAAAATCCAATACGAAGAGTTGTATCTTGTTTACAATAAGGCTGTGGAAGAAGGCTTTTCTATGACCGAGGAGTCTGCCAAGTCCTTGGAGGAAGCTCTCAAAACTCTCGAAGATGCCGCAAAGGATGCAAAAACCAGCGAGAACAAATACCTGCAATCCATGTACGGGCCCAACATCACCAAGGATGACTACAAGGAGTTCACGACCCGTCGTTTGATTTTTGCGGATTTCTACGAAAAATACATGGACAGCCTTGAATATAAGAACGAGGATATTGAAAAGTATTATTCCGACAATAAAACCGACTTTGACGTAGTTGACTATTATTCTTATACCGCCAAGGCTGATTCTGCGAACAATAAGTCTGCCGAGGAAGTCGCAAACGGAATTAAGGATGCGTCTACGGATACGGAATCCTTCCTTGCGACCCTGAAGCCCATTGTCGGTGAGGATATTTTTAAGGCAGAAACTTATCTTAAGGAAGGTGCCACCTATACCAAGGGAGATGACACCTCCGAATGGCTCTTTGATAAAGACCGCAAAGCCGGAGACGTTACGGTGATCAAAACCAAGGCTGCTTCTTCTACCGCCTCCGACACCTATACGGTTATTTGCTTCCTGGAACGTGGCCGGGAAGAATATAAATTGGCTACCATGCGTCACATCCTCTTCATGGTGGAAGATTTGACGGACGACAAGGGAAATACCATCAAAGACGAGAATGGCGTAGCCAAGACCAACGATGCGGAACAAAAGGCAGAGGCCGAAAAGATTTTGAAGCAGTGGCAGGATGGTGCCGCTACGCAAGAATCCTTTGCAGCTCTGGTAAAAGATCATTCCGATGATGAGGGAAGCGTCAACAACGGCGGTCTCTACGAGGATTTTGACCAGACTACGATGGTGGATGAAATCACTGACTGGATCTGGGCAGAAGGCCGAAAAGCCGGAGATTGCGAAATCGTTAAGACTTCTTACGGTTATCACATCGTGTATTTCGTTGAATACGGGGAAGAAAAGTGGAGTTCCGACGTTGTAAGCACCTTGAAGGCAAAGGATTATAGCGATTATCTTACTTCTCTCAGAGAAAAATATCCCATGAGCTTCAATGAAAAAGGATTGTCTCAGGTCGGCTGATAAAGCTGTTTTGAGTGCGGGCAGCACCGATTTGCTGCCCGCCTTCCTGTATTTTTATGGAAGGGGGCCTGTTTTTGGATCTTCAGCATTGTACCTTGTGCCCCCGACAGTGCGGTGCAGATCGGACACGGTCTACGGGACTTTGCGGGGCCGGTAGTAGTCTTCGGATTGCTCGTGCATCCCTTCATTTTGGCGAAGAACCTTGTATTACGGGGTCTTGCGGTTCCGGGACGGTATTCTTTTCCGGTTGCACTCTGCAATGTCGGTTTTGCCAGAACCGATCCATCAGTTATGAAGGTTTTGGGGAAGACGTTTCCACGGAGAGGCTTTCGGAGATCTTTCTGGAGTTGCAAGTTGCCGGGGCTGAAAATATCAATCTTGTTACCCCCTCCCATTTTGCACCAATGATTTCCATGGCCCTAAAGGCCGTTAAAAACCTTTTGCACGTTCCTGTCATATGCAACTGCGGCGGATATGAATCGGAAGAAATTTTGCGGTATTTTGATGGACTTGTGGATGTATATCTGCCGGATCTGAAGTACTGTTCTGCCGATCGTTCTCTCCGATATTCGGGTGTAGAGGACTATTTCAAAATTGCCTCAAAGGCACTGCAGGAAATGTACCGTCAAACCGGTCCTTGTGTTTTTTCCAGCAAAGGATTGTTGACAAAGGGACTTTTGATCCGTCATCTGGTTCTCCCCGGAGGAAAGCAAGATTCTCGGGATCTTCTTCACTGGATTTCCCGCACGTTTCCTCCAAACTCCGTTCGGGTAAGTCTGATGCGGCAGTACACTCCTTGTGGAGATCTCGCCCATTGTCCCGAGCTTAACCGCAAGCTGTTTTCGATGGAATATTCCGCAGTTCTTTCCACCGCGTCCGATCTTGGTTTGACGGGTTATATGCAGGAAAAGGGTTGCGATAATTTTACAATGACACCGATTTTTGATCTCACCGGTGTCAGGAAGGATACACAATGATGAAACGTTATGTAATCGGTCTTGATTACGGGTCTCTTTCCGGCCGTGCATTGTTGGTCAACGTGGAGACGGGGGAGGAAATTGCAGAGAGCGTTCTGGAATATCCCCATGCCATTCTGTCAGAGCAATTGCCGGATGGAACCCCCCTTCCTGTAGATTCGGCAATTCAGCACCCGCAGGATTATCTGGACGTGCTTTCTACGGTGATCCGGGATGTCATGAAAAAGGGTTCCGTTTCCCCGGAGCAGGTTGTTGGCGTCGGAGTCGATTTTACGGCGGCGACGATTCTTCCCGTGGACCGGGATCTTATGCCAATTTGCTTTGACGAAAAGTTTCAATCTCATCCCAAAGCATACGTCACTATGTGGAAGGATCACACGGCGGCACCCCAAGCCGCTTTGATCGATAAGGTTTGTGCAGAATTAAAGGAGAAACGCATTTCTTACCTTGGGAACAAATGCTCTGCAGAAAACGGGATTGCCAAGGTCCTTTCCATACTGCAGACCGATGAGGAAGTCTACCGGTCCGCATACCGCATTTTGGAAGCAGGTTGTTGGATTACAATGTTACTTTGCGGTGAGGAAAAGATCGGCTATAACTTTGCCGCGGCAAAAGAATTTTGGAACCCGGTTTTGGGTGGTTATCCCTCGAAGGAATTTATGAAGGCCCTGGATCCCCGATTTGAAAACGTCGTCGAGGAAAAATTCGGGGGAGACTTGGTTTCCTATGATTCTTGTTTTGGTAAAATAACGTCCCGCGGTGCCGCACTGACCGGCTTAAAAGAAGGAACTGCCGTATCGGTTCCCTTTGTGGACGGTTTCGCATCTATGGGAGCGTGCGGTGCGATTGTTCCCGGAAAAATGGCTATGATTATCGGTACGTCAATGTGCCATATCGTGTCGTCCGCCAAAGACGTTCGGATTCCCGGTCTTTTTGCTACGGTCCCGGATAGCGTTATTCCGGGGTATACGACTTACGAAGGGGGGCAGGCCAGCTGCGGAGACCTGTTTGCGTGGTTTATCGATCGGTGTCTCCCGTCTTCTTATCACACCGAAGCAAATGAGCGAAATATTTCAATCCATAAACTTCTGCGGGAAAAACTGAAGGACACGGCTCCCGGTTCTACGGGTCTTCTGTGCTTGGATTGGTTCAATGGGAATCGGAGCATCCTCAGCAATGCCGATCTTTCCGGCTTGATCGTCGGACTGACCCTTCAGACAAAACCGGAAGAGATTTACAGAGCACTTTTAGAGGGTTCCGTTTTTGGTACCCGACGGATACTAGAGCAAATGGAGCAGTACGGCGTTTCCATCGACGAGATCGTTGCGTGCGGCGGAATTGCCCATAAAGACGAATTGATGATGCAAATGTTTGCCGACATCACCAATCGGCCCATTCGCGTTTGTGCCTCCTCCCAGGCACCTGCACTGACCATGGCCATGTATGCCGCAGTTGCTGCCGGGAGAGAAAATGGAGGATACGATTGCCTGGAGGATGCCGTTTCCGTCATGTCAAAGCTTCTTGACCGGGTTTATCGTCCGATCGCGGAAAATCATAAGGTCTATAACAAATTGTACGAGCAATATCTTGTGCTTCATGATGCCTTTGGAATTCAGAATAACGTGATGAAAACATTAAGAGAAATCCGTGCGGAAGGGAACCGATAACTATGGCGGAGCATTTATATACTATCGCAATTAACGAGCATTTCGGAAAGAAATGCGGTTGCCCCGTATGTTCTTTGTATTCCATGTTGGAAAAAAACGAGATCGACACCATTACTGGTGCTGCAATGATGGAGCCCACCGTGCGGATCGAAACCAACCGGGTTGGATTTTGCGAGGAGCATTTCAACATGATGATCACCAACGGAAAACGCCTGCCGGTTGCGTTGATCCTACAGTCTCATCTCGAAGAGATCCGTGTGCGTATCAATTCAGAAAAACCCGATACAACGGAGAAATATCTGTCTCATTTGGAAGAGTCCTGTTACGTATGCACAAAAATCAATGATAAGATGAAAAACGTTTATTCCAACATTGTTTATTTGTGGAAGAACGACGAAGAATTTCAAAGGCTCTTTGCGGAGCAACCGCGGTTTTGCTTACCCCATTATCGTGCACTTTTGGTCGCATCGAAGGAGTTGGGACGAAAGGATCGAAATTCCTTTTGCCAATCTTTGGGTGCCGTTACGGAATCGTCTTTAAAATCCTTAAGCGGTGATATTGACTGGTTCTGCAAAAAGTTTGATTACCGCTTTGCCAAGGAAGATTGGAAAAACAGCAAGGACGCCATTGAAAGAACCGTTGAAGCACTTACCTCAAAGCTTCCCCGAAGACCCAATGACGATATTTGAAATAATTATGAAGAGACTTGACATTGTCCCTCGAATCAGGTATAATAATGACATAACTTAATTACGAGGAGTAATTTTATGTCGCTTGATACTGTAAAACTGATTTTTTCACAACGTTATGGTGTTTCCGCTGACGAATTGACTTCCGAGAGTCTTATTTCTGACGTTTGCACCGATTCTTTGGAAATTCTGGAGCTTTTGATGTACATTGAAGAAGAATTTACCGTCACGGTTCCGGATGAAGTTGCCCAAGAGTTGAAAACCCTGGGTGACATTGCCGCGTTTATGGATGGAAATATCCCCGAAAACACGGTTCTTGAAATCAAAAATAAGCTTCAGGGGAATTCCTGATGCCCACCGCCGGAAGCAATATTCCGGCGGATTTTTTTGAAAGGAAGTATATTATGCGTATTCTTGCCATTGATTACGGAATGGCCCGTACCGGAATCGCCCTGTCGGACCCCACCGGGTTGATTGCTTCTCCGTATCAAGTGATTCCTTCCCGTAATTATGAAAAACTCTTGCTTGCCATGGAAGAAACATTGAAGGAAACGAATCCGGACAAGGTAATTCTCGGCTATCCCGGACGGACCGACGGTGCAAAAAGTGAAATGTGTGAACGGGTTGAACGCTTTCAAGGGGAATTAAAAAACCGTTTCGGAATTGAAGCGGAATTGGTTGATGAAAAATATACCACCGTTATCGCATCCCAAATGCTGCATGCCGGCGGAATAAAATCAAAAGAGCAACGAAAAAACATTGATGCCGCCGCTGCCGCAGTTTTATTACAAGGGTATCTTGACGGCATACGTTGATGCTACTACGAACAAAATGACTCCTTCCGCAATATACTGGAATAGCCCCTGCGGAAGGAGTATTATTATACATGAAAATCGTTCAGAAATACGGCGGATCGTCCTTGGCAGACGCCGAATGTGTCCGGCGGGTTGCAATAAGAATCCAAAGGGATGCCAAAAACAATCAGATGTTAGTCGTTGTGTCGGCACAGGGAAAAACCACCGACGCACTTACGAAGCGTTATAAAGAATTATCCGGCCAATATCCCACCCGGGAGTCAGATGCCCTTTTAACCACGGGAGAACAGGCCTCTGCTGCATTGCTTGCCGCGACCCTGTGCCATTTGGGGACAGATGCCGTTTCCTTGAATGGAATACAGGTTCCGATTCTGGTTTCCGGTGTCCACGGAGATGGTCGTATTAAGCAAATTGATACCTTAAGAATTCAACGGGAATGGAACCGTGGCAGAATTGTTGTTGTGACTGGGTTTCAGGGTGTTAACGACTGTGGTGATCTTATTACCCTCGGCCGGGGAGGTTCCGATACCTCTGCGGTTGCCTTGGCCGCGGCCTTAAAAGCAGATCGGTGCATGATTTTTACCGACGTGGACGGGGTTTATTCTTCTGACCCAAGGAAAATCCAGCAGGCAGTCCGCTTTCATGAAATTCATCAGGATACCATGCTTAACCTCACGCTCCACGGGGCAAAGGTCCTTCACCCTCGGGCGGCGGCTTTGGCAAAACAGTACCAGGTTCCCACGGAGATCTTGACGTCCTTCTCCCATCGAACCGGAACGGTGATTTCTGCCGACTCGCCCCATCAAACCGGAATCACTCTGGGCAAGGACGAGGGAAATACGTGTACGGTTACGATCGTGTTTAAAAAATTGCCCGAAAACGGACTTCTTGCAAATATTGTAAAGACCCTGGGAGAGCATCCCGTTTCCATTCGTTACGGTTCCGAAATCTTGCAAGCAATTGTCCCAAGCTCCCTTTCGGAGGAATTATTGTGTAAACTTCATGCAATTTTATATTAAAAAAAAGAGCCGGGAATTTTATCCCAGCTCTTTTCCTTGAATAAATAATAGGGGAGACTCTCCCGAACGGAAAAGTCTCCCTGGTTATGGCGTGTCAACAGAATTACAGATATTTCTTCAGTTCGTCGGAAATTTCGCTGGCATCTTTGCTAAGGGTAATGGTGATGTTAACGTTACGGATCACGTTACTGACTTCTCCGAGGAACGCTTCCAACGCGGCCAGATCATCTCCGCAAATTTTCGTAATGGAATCTACGAAAATATCGGTAATGTCATAGTTCCCGGACAAAAGCCCGCACAGGAAGCCAAAGAAACGATCATAGCTATTAATATCGTACTCTTCGGAACTGATAAGGCGGACTTTATGACTGATGTCATAAATCAGTTTCCGACCCTTTTCAACACAAACGACACAGCCGTGATCTGCGGCCATTGCGGCATTTGCCTCGGTGATGAGAGTTTTGTTTTTGCCGGTTCCTTTGAGTCCAACGATAAGTTTAATCATGGGGGAACATCCTCCTCTTTTTTTTGCTAATTTTATTATAACATATTTTTTCTTGCATTTCAAGAGGGAAATGAAAATTTTTTGTCAAAATACACAAACTATTTTAATTTTTCCTCAAGCTCTTTTTTCATATCTTCATATCCCGGTTTTCCAAGCAATGCAAACATATTCTTTTTATACGCTTCCACGCCGGGCTGATCGAAGGGGTTCACCCCTAACAGGTAGCCGGAAACGGCACAGGCCTTTTCGTAGAAATAAATAAGGTATCCCAAGGAATATGCGGAGGCATCTTCCAACTCAAGAACCACCGAAGGAACTCCTCCGTCCATATGGGCCAGAGCCGTAGCCTGGAATGCCTTCATATTAACATCTTGCATGGATTTTCCGGCTAAGAAATTCAGGCCGTCCAGGTTTTCCGGGTCTTTGCCTACGACGAGATCCTGCTTGGATTGATTGACCCAAAGAACCGTCTCATACATTGTCCGCATTCCCTCTTGCAGATACTGACCGAGGGAGTGAAGATCCGTGGAAAAGATCATGCTGGTGGGGAAGAGTCCTTTTCCGTCTTTGCCCTCGCTTTCTCCGTAAAGCTGCTTAATCCATTCTCCAAAGCACCAAAGGTAGGGCTCGTATCCGACGGTAACTTCCACGGAGCGTCCTTTGCGGAGAAGAATGTTGCGGATAGCGGCAAATTCATAGCAAGGATTTTTGCTCAAATCCGGATCGGAGAATTCTTTCATGGCGGCTGCGGCACCGTTCATCAATTCGTCAATGTCAATACCTGCCGCGGCAATGGGAAGAAGGCCCACAGGGGTCAAAACGGAAAACCGGCCGCCAATATCGTCGGGGATTACAAAGCACTCGTAACCTTCCCGATCCGCTAAGGATTTTAACGTTCCCCGGGCCTTATCGGTGGTTGCGTAAATACGGTCTTTCGCCCCGTCTTTTCCGTATTTCTTCTCCAGGTATTCCTTCAGAACCCGGAAAGCCAATGCTGGCTCGGTGGTCGTTCCCGATTTGGAGATAATGTTAACGCTCACGTCTTTTCCTTCACAGATGGACAGAATCTCCTGAAGATGAGTAGAAGAAATAGAATTGCCGATAAAATAGATTTCCGGAGTTCCTTCCCGTTTCAAATTGTTGTACATGGGAGACTTTACAAATTCGATGGCGGCCCGAGCACCGAGGTAAGAGCCTCCGATCCCGATAACCAAAAGAACGTCGCTGTCCTTTTTAATTTTTTCTGCCGCAAGTTTGATGCGTGCAAATTCTTCTTTATCGTATTGCGTGGGCAAATCCACCCATCCGAGAAAATCGTTACCCGCCCCGTTTCTTTTGCGGATCATTTCGTCCGCCGCGACTACAAAGGGCTTCATGCCCTCGTATTCGTGCTCTTCGACAAAACCGTTCAGATACTGCTTGTTAATTTTTAGTACCATATTGACACTCCAATTCTTCGTACCGAGTACGATAATGTATAAAATCAGTCAATTGAAAAGTCCGAGCTTTGATACTCCGGCAAAACCGCAGGACGGCGTGGGATCCGCTTCAGAGAGCAGTACCGAAATTTGCCACAGGAAATTTTCGGCTGAATCAATCCGTACTTCTTGCACAGAACGTTTCCATCGCTGAGAACAGTACCCCTTTGACAGTATTCACAGCTTGGTTCAATATTTTTGCGAAACATGCGGACCTACCCTCCTTTTTTCCAATTATAACATAGATTTGTAATTATTGCAAGGGACATATGTGTGCTAATTCTAAATAAAGTTTTACTTTTATTGAAACTTTATTTACAAATTTCTACTTTTGTATTATAATAGTATTAAATCAATGATAGAAGAGAGTGTTTCCATGTCGGAATTTAAATATATCCCGGAATCCGAAATATCGAAGCAAAAAGATTATATTGAGATTCTGCGGATTTTGATCTCCGAAAAGCAGGCACAAAAAGGACGTCCGATTTCTGCCTATACAAAAACCTTCGGTTGCCAACAAAATGAAAACGATACCGAACGAATTAACGGGATGCTTTCCGAAA
>JAZTWH010000082.1:0-8563 GCA_045635765.1 Eubacteriales bacterium
ATTACTTCTGAGCTTCTTCCACGGCAACGGCCACGGCAACGGTAGCACCGACCATGGGGTTGTTACCCATACCGATCAGTCCCATCATTTCTACGTGGGCGGGGACGGAAGAAGAGCCGGCGAACTGAGCGTCGGAGTGCATGCGGCCCATGGTGTCGGTCATGCCGTAGGAAGCGGGGCCGGCGGCCATGTTGTCGGGATGCAGGGTACGGCCGGTACCACCGCCGGAAGCGACGGAGAAGTATTTTACGCCGTTTTCGGTGCACCATTTCTTATAGGTGCCTGCAACGGGATGCTGGAAGCGGGTGGGGTTGGTGGAGTTTCCGGTGATGGAAACGCCGACGTTTTCAAATCTCATGATCGCAACGCCTTCGGGGACGTTGTCTGCACCGTAGCAACGAACTTTGGCACGGTCTCCGTCGGAGTAAGCGGTTTCCTTGACCACCTTGACGGTTTCCGTTGCGGGATCAAACTGGGTCTGAACATAGGTGAAGCCGTTGATGCGGGAAATGATGAAGGCGGCGTCTTTGCCCAAACCGTTCAGGATAACCCGGAGGGGTTTCACCCGGACCTTGTTGGCGTTCAGAGCAATCTTAATGGCACCTTCTGCGGCGGCAAAGGACTCGTGTCCTGCCAGGAAGCAGAAGCAGTCGGTCTCTTCGGAGAGGAGCATGGAAGCCAGGTTTCCGTGACCCAAGCCCACCTTGCGGTTTTCGGCGACGGAGCCGGGGATGCAGAATGCCTGCAGGCCGATTCCGATGGCTGCGGCGGCGTCTGCGGCCTTCTTGCAGCCTTTTTTGATGGCGATGGCGGCACCTACGGTGTATGCCCAAACGGCGTTTTCAAAGCAAATGGGCTGGGTTTCCCGGACGATCTTGTCGCAGTCGATGCCCAGGTCCATGGTAATTTTTTTGCATTCCTCGATGGAGGAGATGCCGTATTCTTTCAGAACCTCGTTGATTTTGTCAACGCGTCTTTCGTAACTTTCAAACAGAGCCATCTTTCGTTCCTCCTCTATTATTCTTTCCGGGGGTCGATGTACTTAGCGGCACCGTCGAAGCGGCCGTAAGTTCCCATCGCCTTGTTGTAAGCGGGGGTGGGGTCATCGCCCTTCTTGATGAAGTCGGTCATTTTGCCCAGGGAAACGAATTCGTAGCCAATGACCTGATCGTCGGCGTCGAGAGCCATCCGGGTAACGTAGCCTTCGGCCATTTCCAGATAACGGACGCCCTTGGCCTTGGTGCTGTACATGGTCCCGACCTGAGAGCGGGCACCCTTCCCAAGGTCTTCCATGCCGGCGCCGATGGGAAGCCCGTCCTCGGAGAATGCGGACTGAGAACGGCCGTAAACAATCTGCAGGAACAGTTCCCGCATAGCGGTGTTGATGGCGTCGCAGACCAAGTCGGTGTTCAGTGCCTCCAGGATGGTTTTTCCGGGGAGAATTTCGGATGCCATAGCGGCAGAGTGGGTCATGCCGGAGCAGCCGATGGTTTCAACGAGGGCTTCTTCAATGATTCCCTCCTTGACATTCAGGGTCAGCTTGCAAGCACCCTGCTGAGGGGCACACCAGCCCACACCGTGGGTCAGGGCAGAAATGTCCTTGACCTCCTTCGCCTGGATCCATTTCCCTTCTTCGGGAATCGGAGCGGGACCGTGGTGCGGACCCTTGGCGACGATACACATGTTTTCAACTTCGTGAGAATAGATCATATTGTGTAACTCCTTTCAAAAATCCGGATAATATTTTTTCAACTCTATTATTATAATATAATTTTTGCCATTTTGCAAGGGCTTTTTCAAAAGTGGACGGGCTTTTAACAAAATTTTCGGAATTGAAGGGGACAGGCCGGGGGAATCCGGGTTGATTTTTTTCCAAAAGTGTGATAAAATGTAAGAAACACATTTGTAGGAGCGTGGATCCTGTGAAAGAATATTACAATCTGACCGTTGCGGGGGTCAACCGCGATCTTCCCATTTGTCCGCTGAACGATCGGCTTTCCATCGCCGGATTCGTCATTTTCGGGGACGTGGAGCTGACCCGTGCCTGTGCCCGGGATTTGCTGAAAAAGGCACCGGAATTCGATCTGCTGATTACGGCGGAATCCAAGGGGATCCCCCTGGCTCATGAAATGGCCGCCCAAGCAGAGATGAATCAATATATTCTTGCCCGCAAGGCCCCGAAGCTGTATATGAAGGACCCCGTTGCGGTGGAGGTTAAATCCATTACCACTGCTGCCCGCCAGACGTTGTATCTGGATCGTCTGGATATGGATGCCATGAGGGGAAAGCGAATCCTGGTCGTAGACGACGTGATTTCCACGGGAGAATCCCTGGCTGCCCTGGAGACGTTGGTGGAACGGGCCGGCGGAAACGTGGTGGCCAAAATGGCTATCCTGGCCGAGGGGGATGCCAAGGAGCGAAACGATATTCTAACCTTGGAATATCTGCCTTTGTTTGATGCCGCGGGCAATCCGTTGTAATTTGGTGGAAGGTTTTTGAGAAACGTATGGGAACGATCTTGCAGGCCGACGGGCTTACGAAAACTTTTTCAACCCGGGTATTATTCCGCGACGTGTCCTTTAAGGTCAACGAGGGGGACCGAATCGGAATTATCGGTGTCAACGGTGCGGGGAAGACCACACTGTTTCGGATTCTGACGGGAAAAGAAGACTATGACGGCGGCTATCTGACCAAGGAAAAGGGCCTGAGTGTGGCTTATATGGAGCAGTATTCGGAGTTTACTTCAGGGAATACCGCTTACGATGAGGTGTTGACCCAATTTGCCCCCTTGTTGGAACTGGAGGCGGAATTGGAGCAGGTCAACGTTGCCCTGGAAACTTCCTCCGAAGAATCTCTGATCCGTCGCCAGCACGCATTGCTGGAATCCTTTGAACGGGAGGGAGGCCTGACCTTTCGGGGACGGGTCCGATCTGCGTTGCTGGGATTGGGTCTGACCGAGACGGAAATTTCGTTGCCCCTGCCGTGCCTTTCCGGCGGGCAGCGGACGCGGGTGCTTTTGGCGAAAATTCTCTTATCCGGGGCCAAGTTGCTTTTGTTGGACGAGCCTACGAACCACTTGGATATCCCGTCCATTGCCTGGCTGGAGGGATTTTTGTCTGAATACCGGGGGTCGGTGATCGTGGTTTCCCACGACCGGTTCTTTCTGGACCGTATCACCAACCGGACCTTTGAGCTGGAGCATGAGAAGGTGACCGTTTACGACGGAAATTATTCTTATTATAAGGAAAAAAAGGCCTTTGACCGGCTGACGCTGGAACGGGAATACGAAAAAAAGAAAAAAGAAATTGCCCGCATCGAGGGGATTATTGCCCAGCAAAAGACCTTTGGCCAGGAGCGTAATTACGTCACCATCCGAAGCAAGCAAAAGCAGATCGACCGTATTTCTGCAGGGTTGGAAAAGCCCGAGGAGGACCCGGAGAGCATCGGATTTTCCTTTCACGCCGAGGGCGGAAGCGGAAATGATGTTTTGAAGATTCACAACCTCGCCATGTCCTACGAGGATAAAACCCTGTTCCGGGACGTGACCTGGACCCTTTACAAGCAGCAGCACGCCTTTCTCGTGGGCCCCAACGGGTGCGGAAAGACCACCATGCTTAAAATTATTTTGGGACAAGAGTCTGCACTCGCGGGCACGTCGGAATTGGGAGCCCGGGTGAAGGTGGGATATTACGACCAGACCATCGGAGACCTCCACGATGAAAAGACCGTGTTTGAGGAAGTCTCGGACGCCTATCCCAAAATAGGCAATACCGCCGTGCGGACCGCCTTGGGAGCCTTTTTGTTCCGGGGGGACGACGTTTTTAAGCAAATCTCGGTCCTTTCCGGGGGAGAACGAGCCCGGGTGGCCTTAACGAAATTGATGCTTTCGGGGGCAAATCTTTTGATTTTGGACGAGCCCACCAACCACTTGGATATTCCATCCAAGGAAGCGTTGGAGGAGGCTCTTTTGTCCTACGACGGGACGCTTTTGGTCGTTTCCCACGACCGCTATTTTATCAATCGGCTGGCGGACCGCATCCTGGAATTGACCCACGACGGAATCACCTCCGTTCCGGGGAATTATGACGAATACCTCTCCTTTTGTCAGCGACGGGCCCCGCTGTCGACCCCCAACGCCGAGCCCGTTTCCACCCTGACGGAGAATCCAAAGGAAAATGAATACGTAAAACGGAAAGCGGAACAGGCCGCGGCCCGCAAAAAGCAAGCCCGTCTGTCCCGCATCGAATCTGAAATTTCTCAGAAGGAAGAAGCCATGGAGGAATTGTCCCGGCAATTCTCCGACCCCTCCGTGGCCGTCGATTACGGCCGTGTATCGGAAATCTCCGGCCGGCTGGAGGAATTGAAAAGCTCCGTAGAAGCCCTCTACAATGAGTGGGAGACTCTGTCCGCCGACTGAGGCCGTGGCCGGATGGCACAAAAGGTTCCGTGGAGACCCTTTCCAGTGAGTGGGAGACTTTGTCCGCCGACTGAGGCCGTGGTTGGATGGAGTAAGAGACTCCGTGGAGGCTTTTTAAAGTGAGTTGGAAATTCTGTTTGCCGAGTGAAGGTAGTGGTTGGAGCATCCTCCCGTCGCTTCGCAGGTGCTTTGTTCGGTACATTCCTCTCGGGCCGAGGGGCCGTAATAGACCTTGACCATAACGTTTTTTCGTTGAGAGGGGCAGTATTTCTTTCGGATTTCGTATCCGTTCTCGATGATAAACATAAAAAAATCACTCCTTACGGAACAGTATATCCGTAAGGAGTTGTTTTTATGTTCTTTTGATTTGCAAAACAAAGAGCCGAAAACTGTCTATGAAACCGGGATTTTTGCCGGAGGCTTAGAGATTTTCCTCAGACTTGGTGAGAGCCACGGCCTGGAAGTGGTCCACGGTTTCTTCGGAGGGCTTTCCGGAGGTTTAGAGATCTTCCTCGGCCTTGGCGAGAGCCACGGCCTCGAAATCGTCCGTAATTTCTTTGGAGGGCTCTTTTGTCAGCAGGGAAACGACTACGATGCAGAGGCAGGAGAAGAGGAAGGCCGGGAGCAACTCATAGATGGCGAAGATGCCGCCCCACTGGCTGATTCCCAATTTCCACAGGAATACCATTCCCGCACCGCCGATCATACCCGCAATGGCTCCGGCTTTGTTTATCCGTTTCCAGAACAGGGAGAAGAGGATCAGGGGGCCGAAGGTGGCTCCGAATCCAGCCCAAGCGAAGGAGACGATCTGGAAGATTACGCTATCCTCGTTCAGGGCGATAACCACACCGATGAGGGCCAGCACCAAAAGGGTGATTCTGGAGACCCACATGACCTGCTTATCACTGGCCTTTTTCTTAAAGATTCCCTGGAAAATATTCTTGGAGAAGGCGGAAGCGGCAATCAGCAGATAGGAATCGGAGGAGCTGATGGTTGCCGCGAGAATTCCGGCCATTACGAAGCCGGCCAGAATGGCGGGCAGGGAAGAGGTTGCCATGGTGATGAAGATATTTTCCGCGGCGGGTTTGGTCAGATGTGCCGTGGGGAACAGTTGGCGGCCAATGATTCCGATAAAGACGGCAACGGCCAAGGAAATGACGACCCAGACCATGGCAATGCGGCGGGAACGCTTCAATTCGCTTTCCTTCCGGATGGCCATAAAGCGGAGGAGAACTTGGGGCATTCCAAAGTAGCCCAGTCCCCATGCCATCATGGAGAACACGTTAAGAATTCCGTAGTCGGAGGCCGCAGCGAAGATTGGTCTTCCGGCTTCCACCAGTTGTTGCTCATTTTCTACTACGGGAGTGGCAATGCCAAAGAATTCCAAAAATCCGGGGATTTGATTTGCGTTTTCAATGACCGCACCGATGCCTCCGGCGTTTACGACACCGAGGATGACTACCACGGCCAAAGCAACCACCATAACGATGGCTTGCATGAAGTCCGATGCACTTTCCGCAAGGAATCCACCCAAAATGGTATAAAGAAGGACGAAGACCGCTCCTAAAATCATCATGGAGGTGTAAGATGTTCCGAAGAGGGAAGAAAAGAGCTTTCCGCAGGCAACGAAGCAGCTGGAGGCATAAACGGTGAAGAAAATCAAAATAAAGGCCGCGGAAATGAAGAGGATGGTCTTTTTCTTTTCCCGGAACCGATTGGAGAAAAAGTCCGGCAAGGTAATGGAATTATTTGCCCGGATGCTGTACCGGCGTAACCGCTTGGAAACGATTAACCAGTTGAAATAGGTACCGACGGCGAGGCCGATGGCGGTCCAGGCGGCGTCCGCCAGTCCGCACCAATAAGCAACGCCGGGAAGGCCCATCAAAAGCCAGCCACTCATGTCGGAAGCCTCCGCACTCATGGCCGTGACCCAGGGACCCAGGGTCCGTCCTCCCAGGAAATAGGCCTCGGAGTTCTTGTTTGCCCGCTTTGCATACATTAGGCCGATGCCGATGACGACGGCCATGTATACGACCATGGCAATCAAAATTTGTAACGTGTTTCCATCCATAGATAAAACCTCCCGTAAACATACGAAGTTTTTGTATAAATTTGCATTATTCATTTATTATACCATATCTTTCCCCAGTTGTCAATACACAAAAGTGCAAAAATATAAATTTTTGCGGCCCGTCCCATGGGGAGGCTACCGGAAGGGACCATCCCGGAAGGGAAAACTGACTAAAAAAATAAATTCTTTGACTGATTTTGTATTGATTTATAAAAAAAAAGTATGTTATAATAATGTTTAATAAGGCACCTACTGCCTAAAAACAAAGGAGGTTTTTGATATGTATACCGTTCTGGCTATTTCTGCTCATCCCGATGATGTTGAGATTGCTTGTGCAGGAACTCTTCTGAAATGCAAGGAGCGGGGAGACCGGGTGGTCGTTTGTCATTTGAGTGACGGAGACCACGGCCACGTTATCATTCCCCGGGAGGAATTGTCCGTAATGCGTCAGGGAGAAGCAAAGCGGGCCGGTGCCATGGGGGGCTTCGACGAAGTCATTTGGGGCGGGTTCCACGATCTTCATATTTACGACAATAACAAAGAGGCGAGAGACAAGGTTGTCGACGTGATTAAGCGGGTGGACCCCGATTTCATCATTACCCACAACCCCGACGATTATATGCCTGACCACACCGCAACCTCCCGTCTGGTGTTTGACGCGTGCTTTACCGCTACGTTGCCTAACTACGTTTCCAACGTGACCGGACATGCCAAGATGGTTCCCATTTATTACATGGACACCCTGGCCGGGGTCAACTTCAACCCTACCGAATACGTGGACGTGACCCCCTTTATTGACAAGAAGCTGGAAATGTTGGAATGTCACGAATCTCAAATCGTTTGGATGCGGGACCACGATCACATCGACTTCCCCGACATGGTCCGCACCTGCAGTCGGTACCGTGGGTATCAGTGCGGTGCCGATTACGCCGAAGGCTTCCGTCAGTGCCAGGTCTACCTGAAGGGCACCACCAAGCGTTATCTTCCCTGAGAATTACATTGAAAACATAAAAAGGAGAATTGTTATGAACTTTAACGACACCGTAAAAGGCTCTGCCCTCGAAGGATTCTATCCCCAAGGATGGGACTTCGCCAAGATCGACGCTTGCATCGGCGATCCCGAAACCATTACCGATCGTCAGGCACATTGGAATCCCGGATTCACTCCCGTTCGCTGCAACAGCCTAGGCGAATTTGAAACCTACATGGGACATGAAATTGCCATGCAGATCCGTCTTGCCAAGGAACGGGGCGAAAAGTTGGCTATGATCCTTCCCGTAGGCCCCATGGGAATGTACAAGTGGGTCGTTTACTTCCTGAAGGAATGGAATGTTGCCTGCAATCACGTTTATACCTTTAACATGGACGAATGGGCCGACGGCGACGGAAACACTCTGTCTCCCGAAGATACCGGTTCCTTCAAGTACGCCATGGAAAACGCTTTGTTCAATCCCCTGGGCGAGCTGACCGTTCCCGAAGAACAGCGGAACTTTGCTACCAAAGAAAATCTTCCCACCTATCCCGGTAAGATCGCGGCTCTGAAGGCTGAGGGTGCAAAATTGGTTCTGGTTTACGGAATTGGAAGAATGTGCCACATTGCCTTCTGGGAACCCACCTTTGCTGCCGATTACGCCACCGCCGCAGAATGGGAAAAGGCTCCCTATCGGCTGGGTGCCAAGATCCATCCCCTGACGGTGGAGCAGAACGCCCTGACCAGCTTCAAATCCCGCACCACCCTCGTTCCTTGCCGTGCTAACACCATCGGCCCCGGCCTGTTCCTGCAGGCGGATTATGCCATCGGCGGTGCCGACGGAATTTTGGGCCGCGGAATGCAGTGGCAGGGGATGTCCCTGTGGATGACTCTTCGTCACGAGACCACTCCCTGGATCACCTCCACCTACGTTCCCAAGCTGGCCGGAAGACTCTTCTTCCTGAAAGACCTGGCTGGTCCGTTGGAGGCTGAGTGTAACTAAAGATTTTCTTAGTTTTCTGTAACAAAAATGATCCCCATACCTGGAACCATAAATTCCTGGGTATGGGGATTTTTTTAACATTTCAATCCTTAATGTAATCCG
>JAZTWH010000083.1:0-17728 GCA_045635765.1 Eubacteriales bacterium
GCAATCAGGGATTGATGGTTGATGGCAATCAGAAGCATCGTCTCCAACAGCTGGGCCTGAATGGCCGGCCCCTTCACCGTCACAATCGGTTCGTTGGGGAAGATGGGCGTCCCCTCGGGAACGGCACGGACGTCACATTCAAACCGAAAATCGGAAAGATACTGCAAAAATTCTTCACAAAACAACCCCTTGGAACGGAGATACCCAATGTCCTCCGGGGTAAAATGCAGTCCCTTGATATATTCAATGACCGATTGCAATCCCGCCGCAATGGCAAAGCCACCGTTGTCGGGAACTTTTCGGAAATAGAGGTCAAAACAACTGATCGTGTCCTTTTTTCCCTGTTTAAAATATCCGTTGCCCATGGTAAATTCGTAAAAGTCACAGAGCAAAGCGTCGTTATAGATCAAATTCATGGAAACCGATTCTCCTTTATTCCGTGCCGTTACTAACCCCTTACTTAGAGGGGGAAAGCTCCGATATGCCGGGGCCTTAATATCCCCGTTCCGTCGCCCAGTTGCGGGCATAGGTATCTTTGGTCGTTTTTATGGTCTTAATCCTGGTACAGCGGGCAAAGGGATCTTCTCCGATGGCGGTCACCGTAGCCGGCAGAGTAACGGTGGACAGATAGGTCCCCGAAAAGGCTCCGTCTCCGATGGTCAACAGGCCCGTCCGAAGGGTCACGGTTTGCAGAGTGGAGCAACCGGAAAAGGCGTAATCCCCAATGGTTGCCACCGTGGCCGGAAGGGAAATGGCCTCCAGTCTGGAGCAATTGACAAAGGCTCCGGCTCCGATTTGGGTCTGTCCGTTCAGAGTGACCTCAATCATATCCGTACACTTTGCAAAGGCGTTGGCCGGGATCACCGACAGCGTGGCCGGAAGAGAGATCCCCTTCAGTGACCGGCACATGGCAAAGGCTCCCTGTCCCAGGGCCGAAAGCCCCGAAGGAATCAGAACCCCGGAAAGGGCTTCGCACCCGGCAAAGGCTTCTTCTCCAATATGGGTCATGGTCGGAGGAAGCAGAACGGACGACAGGGCCTTGCAGTTGCGGAAAGCACCGTCTCCGATGACGGTGACCGTGGAGGGGATCTGCACCGTCGTTAAGGTTCGGTTCCCTTCAAAGGCTCCGGACCCAATGACTTTAATATCCTCCCCAAGGGTAATTGCGGTTTCGGTCCCAAAATATTTTACCAAAATGCCGTCGCCTAAAACAATCTGCGTCTGCCGTTCGGCGGGGATGGTTGTGTAGGCAAAGCATTCTTTTCCGATGGTCTCTACGTTTTTTCCTCCGGTGAATTTGATCAGCCCGGAACATCGATAAAAGGATCGGTTGCCCAGGGACTTCACCGAATCGGGGAGAAATACCGAGATCAGAGACGTGCAATCTTCGAATACTTCGTCTCCCAATCCCTCAAGTCCTTCCGGGAGTGAAACCGTTCGCAGATTTTCACAGCAACGGAATACTCCCACCCCCGTCTCTCTGACCGTTGCCGGCAGAGCAATTTTCTTAAGGTCGGTCTCCGTAAAGGAATAATCCCCCAGGCCGGTCAAGCCTTCCGGAAGGGTGATCTGCGTAAGACCTGTCTCCGCAAAGGCATAATTCCCAATATGGGTCAATCCCGCCGGCAGGGTCACTTTTTGCAGATTCGTGCATTGCCGGAAGGTTTGATCCTTGATCTCTTTGATTCCCGAAGGAATAATAATTTCGTTCAATTCTCCGCAGCCGTAAAAGGCGTTTTTCCCCAGCTCCGTCAGATGCCCCGAGAGGGACACGGAGGTCAGGTTAATGCATCCGGAAAAGGCATGATCGCCGATCCGAGTCACCGTAGAATACATAACGATCGATTGAATGTCCGTAAATGCAAAGGCCTCGTCGTCAATGGCCGTGACGGTTTTCCCGTCTATGACCCGGGGCAGAATGACGTCCTCCTCCATCCCCAGATAACCGCAGATGGCAACGGTTCCGTCCTCCTTCACCCGATACGCAAAGGCAGTTTCGTGGGTCGCCGAGTGATCGTAGTTCCATTCTTCTTCGGTGCGGTCGCCGTCCAAGAGGGCTTCCAGCCACGAAATCTGAACTCCGCCTTCCTCCGAAATTTTGGGAATTTGATAAAGAATCGTGGCAAGTCCCGCAATGCCCAAAAAGGCAAGGACCGCCGTCACGTACCGAAATACGGTCCGGGACGTGGTTTCCGGTGTCGGTTCCGGCCTGCTTCCGTCGGGGTTTTTTCCGCAAAGCCGACGCCAAAACCGTAACGTGGCAGGGATTTTCATCCTTCGAGCCTTCGGTCTTTCGGTTTCGGGTTGATCTATGAATTCTTCCGTAACACGCTTTGCGTGCTTGTTCCCGGAATGGTTTTTTTTCGGTTTGCTCCATCGGGCCATGTGTCTGCCTCCGCTTTTGACACGTGCGTGCGCGTCTGAAATTTTGTATATTATTTATATTATATCATAATCGACGGAGTAATACAAGGGTTGAAATACGATTTTTTTGTGAAAATTGGAGATTTTTCGCCCATCCACCGATTTCGTTCGCACGAAATAATTCCGGCTATTCACCATTCATGACAGTCCGCACAAAATAATTCCGGCTATTCACCATTCATGACCGTCCGCACGAAATAATTCCTGAAATTCACCATTCATACCTGTCCGCACGAAACAACCCCGGCCATTCACCATCCATATCATTCCCAACGAAACAATTCCGGCCATTCACCATTTGTGGTTGCCTGCATAAAATGGATTGAGGTGATGGAAATGCTTTTTGGTAATCTGAACAACTGCTCGGGCAACAACGACAGCTCCAATTCCTGGTGGATCATTGTAATCGCAATCATCGTCCTGTACTTCCTCTGCTTTGACCGTTCCTATGACAACAATTGCTGTGACCGCTGCGACAACAATCGGTGCGATAACCGCTGTTGCTGAATCCATTCTTTTCTCCGGGGCCGCCTGCCGTAGGGTCGGGCGGCTTCTGCTTTTGAAAATTTTGTAAATTCTCTTGTAAATTGGTCAAAAGTGTTGTATAATGTATAAGATTAGTACATAATGGATGGAGGCCCGGATTCTCGTGAAAATTTCCTTTTGTACCTTGGGTTGTAAAGTGAACCACTATGAGACCCAGGTTCTTCGTCGCTTGTTTGCCGAACGAGGGGCTGAATTTGTCTCCTTCGGAACCCCTTGTGACGTTTGTGTAATTCATTCCTGTGCCGTTACGGAGGAAAGTTCCCGAAAAAGCCGACAAATGATGCGGCGTGCCCGGCGGACCTCCCCGAATGCCGTCGTCTGTGTGCTGGGATGCCTTGCCCAGACCGACCCCGATACCCTCGAAGAAGCGGATATTGTTCTCGGGAATAAGGACAAGACCCGGCTCCCCTCCCTGGTGGACGAGTTTCTTGCCTTGGGAAAGCCCCTGCGGGAAGTTCCCCCCATTCTGTCCCACCGTACCTTTGAAGAGATGACTCTCGTCAGCGACGAACGGGTCCGGGCTACGGTCAAGATTCAGGACGGTTGCTGTAATTTTTGTGCGTATTGCATCATTCCCTATGCCCGGGGGCCCATCCGCAGTAAGGAGCTGGATGCCGCCCTTCTTGAGGTGGAACAGCTGGTGAAAAAGGGGTACCGTGAAATTGTTCTCACCGGCATCCATCTGGACAGCTACGGGAAAGAGCACGGCCGGTTTTCTCTTTGCGATTTGTTGGAAAAGCTCGATGCCATTCCCGGGCTGGAACGGGTCCGTCTGGGGTCCACCGAGCCGGTGATGGTGACTCCCGAAACGGTGGAACGGCTGAGAAGACTCAAGCATCTTTGCCCCCATTTTAATCTTTCCCTGCAAAGCGGATGCACCTCCACCCTCAAGCGAATGGGTCGTCGTTATACGGCGGAGGAATATGCCCGGGGTGCGGAGCTTCTGCGTAACGCCTTTCCTGATCTTTCCCTGACCACCGATATTATCGTTGGTTTCCCGGGGGAGACGGAAGAGGAATTCTCTGAAACCCTTGATTTTGCTGAAAAAATCGGTTTTTCTAAAATTAACGTGTTCCCCTTTTCTCCTCGCCGGGGAACTGCCGCCTGGGATATGCCGAATCCCGTGGATCCGGCGGTAAAAAAGGAGCGATGCCGCCGTCTGCTGGACCTTTCCGCCCGCTTGGAGCAAACACACCGGGAACGGTACCTGGGAAGAACCCTTCCCATCCTGTTTGAACAAGGAAAAAAAGGCTGTTTTACCGGATCTGCTCCCAACGCCCTTACGGTTACGGTGAAAAGCGATCTCTGCCTTACGGGGCAAATCTTTCCTGTAAAGATAATCGGGATCGGGCCGGCAGGTTGTGAGGGAGACTTGCAAAATTCGTAAAAATGTGGTATAATAAACTTTAACGACACAATAGGTGAATAAGGAGAGGGTTATTTCGTGTCAAACGAATACAACAACGAGAGCATAAAATCTCTGAAAGGTGCAGACCGGGTCCGTCTTCGCCCTTCGGTTATTTTCGGGTCCAACGGATTGGAAGGATGTTGCCATTCCTTTTTTGAAATTCTTTCCAACTCCATCGACGAGTTTAAAGAGGGGAGAGGCTCGAAGATCATCGTCACCTGCTACGAGGACCATTCCATTGAGGTCCAGGATTTCGGCAACGGGATCCCCGTGGACTACAACCAAAAGGAAAAGGCCTATAACTGGGAACTCCTCTTTTGTGAGATGTACGCCGGAGGGAAGTACGGGGACGATACGGGCAACTACGAATATTCTTTGGGATTGAACGGCTTGGGTCTGTGTGCCACCCAGTATGCGTCGGAGTTTATGGAGGCGGAGATTTACGACGGAAATTACCAGTACAAGCTGGAATTTCGGGAAGGCCACCCCGTAGAGAAGAACAAGGACGAGGTTCTGAAGAAGGTTCCCATGAAGCACAAACGGGGCTCCACCATTCACTGGAAGCCCGACCTGAAGGTTTTTACGGAGATCGACATACCCCGTTCTTATTTTCAGGGCGTACTGCAGCAACAGGCCATCTGTAACGCCGGATTGACCTTGGTGCTTCGCTGGCAGAATCCCGTGGATAAAAAGTTTGAAGAAGAAACCTACTGCTATGAAAAAGGAATCGAAGATTATATCAATTCCTTTATCGGGGACGACGCCATCGCCGCCCCTCAGCTATGGTCCGCTGACCGTCAGGGCCGGGACCGGGAGGACCTGCCCGAATATAAGGTCCGCCTGAATATTGCCTGTGCCTTCTCCAACCGGGTCAATCGGATGGAATATTATCACAATTCCAGCTTTTTGGAATACGGTGGTTCCCCCGATAAGGCCGTGAAATCTGCCTTTGTTTACGCCTTTGACAACTACATCAAAAAACTGGGAAAATACACCAAAAACGAAGGAAAAATCACCTTTCAGGATATTCAGGACTGCTTGGTTCTGATCTCCAACTCTTACTCTACCTCCACCTCCTACGAAAACCAGACCAAAAAGGCGATCAACAATAAGTTCATTTACGATGCGATGAATGAATTCCTCCGCCATTCCCTGGAGATCTATTTTATTGAGCACAAGCCGGAAGCGGATAAGATTGCGGAACAGATTCTGGTCAATAAACGGAGCCGGGAAAATGCAGAAAAGACCCGTCAGAATCTGAAAAAGAAACTGACGGTGGAGATGGACATCACCAACCGGGTGGAGAAGTTCGTGGATTGCCGGTCCAAGGACCCCGCCGTCCGAGAACTGTATATCGTGGAAGGGGACTCCGCGTTGGGTTCCGTAAAATTTGCCCGGCAAGCGGAATTTCAGGCCGTTATGCCCATCCGCGGAAAGATCCTCAACTGTCTCAAGGTCGAATACAACAAGATTCTTAAATCCCCCATTATCACCGACCTGATCAAGGTTTTGGGATGCGGCGTAGATATCAAGATCAAGGGAAGCGAGGAATCCTCCTTCAATATCGACAATCTGCGATTCGGCAAAATTATTATCTGCACCGATGCGGACGTGGACGGCTATCAGATCCGAACCTTGGTCCTGGCGATGATCTACCGCCTGACTCCCAAGCTTCTGGAAGAAGGCAAGGTCTATATTGCAGAATCCCCCCTTTATGAAATTACCCAAAAGGACAAGACCTGGTTTGCTTATACCGATAAAGAAAAGGCGGAAATCCTTTCCAGCCTTACGGGGAAATATACGGTACAGCGATCGAAGGGGCTCGGTGAAAACGAGCCGGAAATGATGAAACTGACCACCATGGACCCGGAAACCCGCCGCCTGATCCAGGTGCTCCCGGAGGACGGAGAGAAGACCTCCCAAGTCTTCGATATGCTTCTCGGGGACGATCTGGAAGGCCGAAAACGGCATATTGCCGAGTGCGGAGCCCAATTCCTGGAACTGGCGGACATTTAAAGGAGGGAGGAGGAAAAAATGCCACAGTACGAACAAAAAATTACCGATACTCTTGAGCTGAACTATATGCCTTACGCCATGTCGGTCATCGTCTCCCGTGCCATTCCCGAAATCGACGGCTTTAAGCCCGCCCATCGGAAATTGCTTTACACCATGTACAAAATGGGGCTGATCAACGGCCATCTGACCAAATCCGCCAATGTGGTTGGTCAAACCATGCGTCTCAATCCCCACGGAGACGCGGCCATTTACGATACCATGGTCCGTCTGACTCGGGGACACGAAGCCTTGCTCCATCCCTTTGTGGAGTCTAAGGGCAATTTCGGCAAGCATACCTCCCGGGATACGGCATACGCCGCCCCCCGTTATACGGAGGTAAAGCTGGATGGCTTTGCGGCGGAATTGTTCAACGAAATTGATCACGATACGGTGGATATGGTGGATAATTACGACGGAACCATGAAGGAACCGTCCTTGTTGCCCGTGACCTTCCCCAATATTCTGGTCAACCCCAATCAAGGGGTTGCGGTAGGCATGGCCACCAATATCTGCTCCTTTAATCTCACGGAGATCTGCAATACTACCATTGAACTTCTGAAAAATAAGGATCACGACATTCTTATGACCCTCACGGCTCCCGATTTTCCTTCCGGAGCTCAGTTGATCTACGATGCCGACGCACTGCGTAATATTTACGAGACCGGCTCCGGGTCCTTCCGTCTACGGTCCAAGTACCGTTACGACAAAAAGGGAAACTGCATAGAAATCTACGAAATTCCCTACAATACCACCATCGAGGCCTGTCAGGATAAGATCGAGGAACTGGTCAAGTTGGGGAAAATCAAAGAGATCTCTTATATGCGGGATGAGACCGACATCAACGGTCTGAAGCTGACCATCGACTTGAAGCGGGGAACCAACCCCGATGCGTTGATGCAAAAGCTGTATAAAATGACTCCCCTGGAATCCTCTTTTTCCTGCAATTTCAACATCCTTGTGGGATATTCTCCCCGGGTGATGGGTGTTCGGGAGATTCTGAACGAATGGATCGCCTTCCGGGTGGAATGTATCCGTCGGGCAACCTTCTACGATATCGGAAAGAAGAAAGAGTACCTTCATCTTTTGCATGGCTTGCGGAAAATCCTTCTCGATATTGATGAGGCTATCCGTATTATCCGCCAAACCGAGGAAGCCTCCGACGTTATTCCCAATCTGATGATCGGGTTCGGAATCGATCAGGTCCAGGCGGAATACGTGGCGGAAATTAAATTGCGGAATCTGAACCGGGAATACATCCTGAACAAAACCGCCGAAACCGACGCCTTGGCCGAAGAGATTGAAGATCTGGAAGATCTTTTGAACAAGCCCAAACGCATCCACAAATTAATGATCAAGCAGTTGCAGGAAATTTCCAAAAAATACGGAAAACCCAGAAAGACTCAATTGCTGTACCCCGATGAGATCGAAGAGATCGTCGAGGAAGAAAAGGTGGACGATTACGCCGTCACCTTCTTCCTTTCCAAGGCGGGATATTTTAAGAAAATTACCCCTCTGTCTCTGCGTATGGGTGGAGAACAGAAATACAAGGAAGGGGACGAGCTTCTTTGCTCCATCGATTCCAATAATGGGGCAGAGCTGCTGATTTTCACCGATAAACAGCAGGTTTACAAGTGCAGGGCCGTCGAGTTTACAGATTCCAAAGCCAGCGTTTTGGGGGAATTTTTGCCCCAACGGCTGGGGTTTGACGCCAACGAAATTCCCGTGGCCATGTTCGCAACGGGGGACTACTCCGGCCATTTGGTCTTTTTCTTTGCCAACGGCAAAGGGGTCCGGGTTCCTTTGAGTGCGTATGAAACCAAGCAAAATCGCAAGAAGCTGGTCAACGCCTATTCCGACGCCTCCCCCCTGGTTGCGGTCTATCACATCCGGGAGGAAGCCGAGTTCTATCTTCGCACCTCCAATAACCGGCACATTCTCCTTCGCTCGTCTCTGATTCCCGAGAAGGTCACGAAGAGTGCAAACGGCGTAACACTCTTGTCGGTGAAAGGAAAGAATACCCTGGAGTTTGCCGGCCCCTACCTTTCCGGGACCTTTGTCAAGCCCGAAGGATACCGGGTATCCTCCATCCCCGTCTCCGGATTTCTTTTAAAAGAAGCGGACAAAAAGAAATAAAAAATCAGGAATCCCATCTCGAAAAGATGGGATTCCGTTTTTCGGTATTCAGTTTTTTACAAGCTCCTTGCAGGAATCTTCTTCCTCCGCGAGGGCCACGGTTTCGTTGTTTTCCTTGACATATTCTCTCTCCGCCAAGGACTCCGGCACCGATTTTTCCCCGTCTTTTATTTTATTGACGGTTTTGATGACCGCCATGGCAATGAGAAGCACAAGATAGGACGCCAAGGTAAAGGCCGCTATGTAAATGATTAGGCACCAGGGGTACGGCACGTATTGCTGTACGATGGAATAGACCGGAAGAGAGGGGGCCTCGTGGGGGCTAACGAAGAACATATTGAAGGTTTCTCCTCCCGTGAACCCCGTGTAATGAGCCAATTCGTTGAAGATAACGGCCAATCCCACGGCCGGAGCAAAAACGGTCAGGGCTCTTAAAACGGTAAAGTGCTCGGCCTTGACGTAGCCGGTTCCCAACAAGAAAATTCCGATGGAAAGCATGGTTCCGTGACAGATCATGGTCTGGATGTTAATTCCCGCCGTTTCCGTAAATACATCTCCCGGGTAGATCATTACGCACAGCCCCGCAAAGACGGAGTAGGTGGCCAAAAAAGAGCAGAGGGCATCGTGCACTTTTCCTTTGGGCAGAATCCCCGCCAAAAGCCCCACGTACATGGGCATGGAGCAGAATTGCCAGGGGAAGGCGTACCATTGAAAATCCGCTTCGATTCCTCCGGCCGAAGGCGTAAAGGTATAATTGATCTGCTTGTAGATTTCAAGAATCGTCACGATAACGGAAATGACCAGCAGTACGGTGCGGACCTGCTTTGGCGTGGGTTTTTTCAGCGTGATGCACAAAATTACGCCCAAGGCGATGGACAACGCAAAGCAAAGAACGTGAAACCAGCCGTACAACCCTGGCCGTGCCATTTGTGTGTCAAGCAACTCCAATAAGGTTTTTAAAAATTCCATAGAGCCCCCTCGCAAATCTAAAATCTCTTAAGTATATTATACTACAGAAATTCTTAAGATTCAACAGGTAAAATTCTTACGATTTTCTTACGAATTTGACAAAATTTCCTCCCAAACACCTCTAATCATGGATAAATGGAAAAATGAACTTCAAAATTGATTCAAAAAAGGAGAGAACAAAAGGGCTGGCCCGTAATGCTCTCTCTTTTTTCTATTTATTTCATTAACCGTAGATGTTGCTGAAGGGATTTCGGTTAAATGCTGACCATATTGGCAATGTTGTAACGGTCGATGTCAAATTCTTTGGTCATTTTCAGGGCTTCCGTAATATCCATATCAATGATATGATTGTTCTGCATGACCACGACCCGATTGGATTTCCCGTCCCTGAGCAGTTCCGCACAGCGGCAGCCCATTTCCGTTGCAATGTAGCGGTCCCTTGCGGTGGGAGACCCTCCCCGCTGAATGTGACCGAGGATGGTAATGCGACATTCTACGCCACTCATTTCTCCCAATTTCTTTGCAAATTTAGATGCACTCGTAATCCCCAGAGAGGCGAGATAGTCGTAGTTCTTGTTATTTTCTACGTTGGCAAAAATGCCTTCGCTGACCACGATCATAAAGTTTTTCTTTCCGATGGCTTCTCCCTTTTTAACTTTTTGGGAAACCTCTTCCATGGTAAAGGGAACCTCGGGAACCAAGGTGTACGTAGCCCCTGCGGCGATGCCGACGTCTACGGCAACCCATCCAGCATTGCGGCCCATGACCTCAATGACGGAGCAACGGTGGTGAGACGCAGCCGTATCCCGCAGCTTATCTGCCGCTTCCATGGCTACGTTGACCGCAGTGTCAAAGCCGATGGTGTATTCGCTGCAGCCAATATCGTTATCGATGGTTCCGGGCATGGCAACGGTGGGAATCCCGTGCTCGGACATATCCCGGGCACCCCGGAAGGAACCGTCTCCGCCGATTACCACAAGACCTTCGATTCCAAAATCCTTGCAGGTCTGAACTGCTTTCAGAACGCCTGCTTCTTCCTTAAATTCCAGGCATCTTGCCGTCTGCAGGAAGGTCCCGCCCCGATCCAAAATGTTGGAAACCGAACGCAGATGAATTTCTGCAATATCTCCTTCAATCAATCCCTGGTAGCCGTTGCGAATGGCCATCACGGTCATCCCGTTTGCAATGGCGGTGCGGGTAACGGCACGGATGGCGTTGTTCATTCCCTGACTGTCGCCACCGCTGGTAAGAATACCGATTCGTTTCATGTTCTTCCATTCCTTTTTATCTAAAAATTTATAAGTTTATTGAATTCTGCCCAAAATGTCGTAGCTTCCTTCCAGGAGAGCCCCCAGCTCCTCTGCCGTCAGCTGACGCTGGTTGAGCACCGCAAGCAAGTATAACTGCTTTGCAACCGCCTTTGACGTGTCAGAATCCTTGTCGTCCAAAATCTTCTGAACGATGGGGTTTTCCGTGTTCAGCACCAGGATCTCCTCCAAGGGAAGGTTCAGATCCTTCATTCCGTAGATCTGGGCCATCTCGTTCATCCGACGAGACTGTTCCGTAATGTTAAGGATGGCTGGGATGGCAGAATCCTTTAAGGCTGTTTCCTTAACCTTCAGATCCTTTTTTCCCGAGGCCTCGGCAAAGAGGTTCGCCAGGGGAGAGGCTTGATTTTCTTCTTCTCCGCCCTTTGCAATCTCATCCGTTACGGCGTCGATCCGCTGGAATACCGTATTTTGCTCATTCAGCTCAATTACGTTGATGAATTGGGTATCAATCAATTGATCCAGAACCAGGACGGGAATCCCTTGATCCTTGTAGAGCTTTACATAAACCGACTGCTGGGTCAGGTCGGTGGCGTAATAGATCTTGCCCTCCACGGCCCCTTCTGTCTTTTTATATTCATTCAGCGTAACGAATTTTCCTTCCGTGGTTTTGAACAGAACGATGTCCTTCATGCGGTCGTAGAATTTTTTATCCTTGATACAACCGTATTCCACGAAAATTTTGATGTCATCCCAAAAAGACTCGTATTTTTCAAGATCGGTGTTGTGAAGTCCGGCCAGCTTGTCGCAGACCTTCTTTACGATGTGGGCAGAAATTTTCTTGACGTAATCGCTGTCTTGCAAATAAGAACGGGAAACGTTCAGGGGAAGCTCCGGGCAGTCCAAAACTCCCTTCAGCATCAGCAGATAATCGGGAAGAATCTCCTTGATGTTGTCGGAAACGAAGACCCGATTGTAAAACAGCTTTACCTCTCCCTCCAAGCTCCGATATTCGTTGCCCAGACGGGGGAAATACAAAATTCCCTTAAAATTAAGCGGATAATCAGCGTTGATGTGGATGTGGAACAGCGGATCCTGATTGTCCCAAAAGACCTTATGATAGAATTGATCGTAGTCCTCGTCGCGAACCTCGTTGGGCATTTTTTGCCACAGGGGCTCTACGTCGTTGATGGGCTTGGGAGTCTCCGGCTCCGTTGCTCCGTCCCCCTCTTTGGGAGGTTCTGCCGAATCCCCAGCATCCGTGAAATAAATGGGGAAGGGCAAAAATCCGCAATATTTGGACAGGATCCCCTTTAATTTTTCCCCTTCGAGAAATTCTTTTTCTTCCTCGGTCACGTGAAGAATGATCTTCGTTCCCCGGCCCGTGCGGTCGCTTTCGCCCATTTCAAATTCGCCGTCTTCATTGCAGGCCCAATGAACGGCCGGAGCACCGGTGTAGGAACGGGTGTGGAGTTCCACCGTGTCCGCAACCATAAAAGAAGAATAAAATCCAAGACCAAAATGCCCGATGATTCCGTCGGAAGAGGCGTTTTCATACTTCTGAAGAAAATCCAAGGCTCCCGAGAGGGCAATTTGGTTGATGTATTGTTTCACTTCCTCCTCGGTCATTCCGATTCCGTTATCTTCTACGGTGATGGTCTTTTCGTCCTTATTCACCGTGACGTCGATTCGGTAATCCCCTTCGATCCCCGTGGCTTGCCCCACGGCAACCAAATGCTTTAACTTGGTTTCCGCGTCTGCCGCGTTGGATACGATCTCCCGAAGAAATATTTCTTTATCAGAGTAAAGCCAACGTTTAATGATCGGAAAAATATGCTCGGTCTGTACCGAAATTCCACCCTTTTCAGCCATAATACGCTTTTCCTTCCGCTATCAGTACGATTATAGGATTCAAAAAATATTATATACTAATTTTACCTCATTGTCAAGGGCGTAAACAAAATTTTCGCAAATTTTCGTACTTTTGTCTTTTTCCCATAAAATAAATGCCCAGGCATCCGATGAATCCTTCTTTGCGGGGCAAGGTACAGTGCTTTTTCAGGAAATCGTATTGTATTGTTAAATTGTTGTGATATAATTAAGAGGAGTCATCGGAAATCTCGGACGTTTGCTGTTTTGCCAAGATGTTTGTTCCCCATCGGGACCATGCTGCCGTCCAGTCTATACTGATCGATTGGAAACGGGTCGTCGGTTAAACCCTTCATAAGGATGCGTAAATTAAGTCAAGTAAAATGATGCCCTCGCCGAAAGTCAGCGGGGGCATCGTCATATTCCGTTGTAATCGTGTCAATAATTAAATGTGCTCAATGGTGTGCTTTTTGAAAAGCTTGTTCCATGCCTTTACCGCCAGCTTTTCCAGCCAACGTCTCCACAGGAAGAAGGCGATCAGTGCACTGAGGGTTCCCAAAATCGCACCTGCCATAATATCCGTGGGGAAGTGAACGTACACGTAAAGGCGGGAAAAGGCAATCAGGCATGCCAAAATCAGTGCGGGAATTCCCCACTTGCGATTGTAAAGCAGAATGGAGACCGCCGACGCAAAGGAAGATCCGGTGTGCCCCGAGGGGAAGGAGAATTGGCTAGGACGGGAGATGAGCAAACTGTCTCCGTCCAGCAGAGCTCCCGGCGTGTCGAAGGGGCGGGGGCGTTCCACCACTTTTTTAATAATTTCGTTGCCGAAAATCGTGGTGATGATTAGTCCCAAGGCCATGGTAATTCCAATTTTCCGGGTTTTTTTGAAACATAGAAGGACAAGGGCAATGGCAATCCAGATCAGCCCCGCATCGCCCAGCTTTGTGATGACAGTAAACACCGAATCCAAAAAGGGATTGTGCCAGCTTTGGATCCAGTTGTCCACAGCCAGATCCCAATCGGTGATCCACTGGGGAAAGGGGATCGTCAAAAGGTTTGGCATTGTACGATCTCCTTACACAACTTCCAGAGCCAGGACCATCAGACGCATATAGGCGTACTGATAGGGAGTGCAAATAAATTCCATCTCGGGAATCTCCTCTCCGGTGGGGACGTTGCGGTCCACCATCAGCAGAGACGCGGCCTTTTTTCCTGCCTTTTGTGCCTTGACAAATAGGCCGCACGTCGCCATATCCGCGGCCAAAACCCCGCCGTTTGCCCATTCCTCTGCGTCCAGAACATCGGTGATCCGGCGGTCGGAGGAAAGGATGGGACCTACGTGCAACGCGGCTTTGTCAATAAATTGGGGGGAGTTGAGGTTCTTTTTTGGCAAATGGGGAGCCGTCCGTTCCTGAAAGCGTTTTTGGATTTTTTTAGCCAATTCAAAGTCTGCCGTAGGTGCCACCGACCCGGGAAGACCCAAAAGATCGGGATAGTTTGAATCGGTAAAGGTAGACAGGGCAAGAACGTAATCCAGAGGAACAATATTCTCTCTTACGCTGTCGCATACCCCAATATAAACAACAGTTTCCACACCGTATCCCTCATAGAGCTCTTCGGCAAGCATTCCCATCTGTGCAATGCCGATTCCCGCACTGATGACGGTGACCGGCTTGTCGTGGTAGGTTCCCGTAAAGCCGGGATAGTTCCGTTTTGCATTAAAGGAAATGCATTTCTTCATATAAACCTCCGCAATGCATCCGGCGGTTTCCGGATCGGAGGTCAAGATTACTTTTTTTGCAATTTTCTCGGGTTCTACTCCAAGGGTGAAATTCGGCTTTCTCATTTTGGAATACCTCGCTCTTTCTTTGAATATATATTTGGGTAGGACAAACCTTTCAGTTTTTCCTTATTATACCATTCTAAACTGTAATTGTCAATATTTTTTTGCGATTTTTCTTAATTTTATTTCTTTGACACAAAAAAAACGGAAATTAACCCTTTACAGATCGAAAAAAATGTGCTATAATAATAAAATAGAAAATATTGTCGCTTTCGGGCGAACTTTAAAAGACAGGAAAGGATGAACCAAAATGTTTACCTTTGGCTTTATCGGAGTCGGGCATATGGGGTCTGCTCTGATCGAAGGATTTCTCTCCGGGAATATTCTTGCTCCCGCGTCCATCTGTGCTTACGATCCTGACGAAACGGTCCGCACGTCCTTGGCGGTTCGGGGCGTTACCGTTCTTGAAAGCGAGGCAGACGTTGTCTCCGCTTCCAAATTTGTGATCCTCGCCGTCCGTCCTTCGGATGTCAAGGTCGTTATGGGTAAGATCCGGGATGCTGTGACCTTTAACAACGTTATCGTCAGCGTTGCCGCCGGCGTCACCATCTCCGCGGCGAAAAAATACCTCGGCAAGGAATGTAAGCTCGTCCGGGCCATCCCCAACATGGCCTGCGAATTCGGCAAGGGTGTTACCGCTATGGCGTATGAAATGCCCCTTACCTATCAGGAACTGCAGACCGTAAAGGATCTCTTTGAATCTATCGGCCTTCTGCGAATCGTAGAGGAACGGAATTTGAACGATTATATTGCGGCCTCTGGCTCTGCTTCCGCCTATTTTTATTATATGGTTAAATCGATTGCGGAAGGTGCCGTCGCTCAGGGAATTGATTCCGAAACAGCCCAGACCATTGCCACTCGGATACTGATCGGAGCCGCAAAGACCATGGAGTCGTCCAAAAAGAGTGCGGATGAATTATTGGCTGCCGTGGCAACGCCGAAGGGAACCACCGCAGAGGCGATTAACGTGATGGAAAAAAGCGGATTTTCTCAGATTATGGCCGACGCCATGCTCGCTTGCACCAAACGAGCCAACGATATGGATTTGATTAACCAGCCCTGAGGCCCCGAATTTGACTCTTCTGTAAGAAAAATCAACTTTTTTACGTTTAAAACGGATTCATAGTACCAAAAATGGCACACTTATCATTTGTTTTGTTTGTTTTTACTAAAAACCGCATGCGAAATTTGGCGATATTGCCACTATGAAAAAATCGCATTTTATGGTATTATGTAATAAGTGAAATTTTGCAATCAAAAATTGGAGGTACATTTACAGTGGCAGGTTTAACATTAAAAGGAATCGGTAAGGTCTATGCCGGCGGTGTCCGTGCCGTTACCGATGTCAACCTCAAAATTAAAGATAAAGAATTCATTATCCTGGTCGGTCCTTCCGGCTGCGGGAAGTCCACCACCCTGCGTATGATCGCCGGTTTGGAAGAAATTACCGAAGGGGAACTCCGCATCGACGACCGTCTGGTCAACGACGTGGCTCCCAAAGACCGCGATATCGCAATGGTGTTCCAGAACTACGCTCTTTACCCCCACATGACCGTTTATGAAAATATGGCCTTCGGTCTGAAGCTCCGCAAGGTTTCTAAGGAAGAAATCAAACGTCGCGTTGATGAAGCTGCCCGTATTCTTGATATTTCTCACTTGCTCGACCGTCGTCCCAAGGCGTTGTCCGGCGGACAGAGACAGCGTGTTGCCCTGGGCCGTGCCATCGTTCGTGAGCCTAAGGTCTTCCTTTTGGACGAACCCCTTTCCAACTTGGACGCAAAGCTCCGTGCTTCCATGAGAACCGAGCTGTCCAAGCTCCACAGAAAACTGGGAACCACCTTTATTTACGTTACCCACGACCAGACCGAAGCTATGACCATGGCTGACCGGATCGTGGTTATGAAGGACGGCTTCGTTCAGCAGTGCGATGCTCCTCAGGTATTGTACGATACGCCCTGCAACCTCTTCGTTGCCGGCTTTATCGGTTCTCCCCAGATGAACTTCATCGAAGTAAAACTTACCCGTCGCGGCGACGATATGTTTGTTAACTTCGGCGATTCTTCTCTGAGAATTCCCGAAAATAAAGTAAAGACCGAAAATTACGAGAAGCTCTTGTCCTACGGCGGCAAGCAGGTCATCATGGGTATTCGTCCCGAAGATATTTACGATGACCCCTTCTACTTCGAAAAGTATGCGGATGCCATCATTTCTGCCGACGTCGAAGTTACCGAAAAGATGGGTGCAGAAACCTATCTGTATCTGGACGTTCAGGAGAACAAGTTCACCGCCCGCGTCGATCCTACCTCCGTTGCTAAACCCGGCGACAACATTAAGATCGCTTTGGACATGAACAAGATTCACCTCTTCGATATTGATACCGAACAGACTATTATCAACTAAGGTTCGTTTACTTATGACCCCATTGAGACCCCAAAAAACTGTCATTTTGCCTCTCCCTCACACCCGTGAGGGTGAGGCTTTTTGCGTTCTTTGAAAGAATTTCGTGAAAAATATGGTTTGGAAGGTGTCACAATGACCTTTGATTTTACCTCCGTTCACACGCAGTATCTCCCTTTCATTCAATGGGTCGTCCTCTCCTATCCCGAGCGTTACCAGGACGATTTGACTCAGGAGGGCCTTTGGGGACTGTATCTCGGTTGTTGTGCCTACGATGGGTCCCGCGGAGTCCCCTTCGATGCCTATATTAAGGTCTGTATCCGCAATCGAATCTATTCCGCAGCCCGGGGCTTTGCTTCTGATTCCAATTTGGTCCCCCTGGAGGACGTGGGGGCAACGCTCCCCTCTCCCGACCTTCCTATGGAGGATCGCTACGCCGAATTCGATGCCGCCAAAGAAGCCTTCCGGGATCTGCAGCACCGCCTCTCCCACATGGAACGCCGGGTATTGGTTCTGTATCTTTCCGGCATCCCACAGAGAGCAATCGCCGATGAATTGGGCATTTCTCCCAAATCCGTTGATAACGCCATGACACGGATTAAACGTAAAATTCGGGATCACATCCCGTATTGATAAATATGCAAAATATACACGCCCGAATATAGTAGGTGCGGTCACCCGTTTTACAGGGCAGCAACGCTTAGAATTCCGGAATATGCACGGTATTCCCCTTTTCTTCGTCGTTGCAATAGGTTTAGTGACCTCAGAGGGGTTTCTTTTCGTTCCCGTGGAAAAGGATGAACGCTCGCCGGT
>JAZTWH010000084.1:0-16369 GCA_045635765.1 Eubacteriales bacterium
GGTTTTCGCCGCCTCCCAGGGCTTCGATCCGGGCGTTGGCCGGTTCGAGAACCGTACATTCCAGAACGCCGCCCTTATGCTCGATGCGGATCTTGTTGCCCTCGATGGTGGGCTCGGACATGGTGTGGATGTGGAAGCGGGTGATGAAATTCTCCGCCTTCTTCACGATGTGGTCGGAAACAGTAAAGACGCCCCGTTCCCCTTCCTTGGGACAGAAGGACATCTTGCGGGTGACCAGGTCGCAGGTGTGGGAATAGGCCTCGGACAGGTCTCCTTCCAGTTCTACCAGCTCGTCGGTCTCGGTATGGGACAATACCCGGGCCATCCGGAACTCTTGGGGCCACTTCTCCAGCATATCTTCCGTGTAGGTCTTACCGGGGCCCGCCTGGGGACGAACGGCGTATTCGGGAATTCGAACGCCCCCGTCGTTGATGATGTCGAATTCCTTTCCCCACAATCTGACGTGGCCTTGCGTCGGAACGTCGGGATCCCGGACGGTGAGACAGTTATGGGAGGAGGTGCGGATATCGTAGTTATAGAAGTGATAATTCCCCCACCAATAGTAGGCCCCGGAGCTGGAGGCAAGGATTCCGTTCTGATAGATCTGAAAATCTCCGACGTCGTAGTGTTCGTGGCCGTCTTCGTGCATTTCGCCCACCTTCATATAGACGGTGGTACCCTTTTCTGCATCCTTGTAGACGGTGACACCACTGGGGTAGGGGTAGTACTTTGCCTTGGGGAAGGGAGCCACTTCTTTGGGCTCTACCAATCGGTTAAATACCAGGTGAACAACGGGAGAGTAGAATCCTTCGCCGTAAGATCCGTATTTGTAGAAGGTAACGTTATTCACCGAGGGGTACATAAATTCGTCGTGGTAATTTTCCCGATAGAATCTCCGATAGGTTTCGTTCCCCGTCAAAGCTCCCGCCAGGAACCAAATGACCGTAAAGGGATACTTGATGGAAATGCCGCCCATCTTATCGTCGTTGCAGTCGTCGCCGATCCGCAGGTTCTCTCCGTCGGAACGGGTCAGGTAATACAAGCTGTCGGTCAGAGCCGCCACCCGGTCGGAGAAGATTCTCTCGCCGCTCATGGCGTAGAAAATCAAATCGCACCAAAGATTGGCTCCGTGGCGATAAGCACCGTAGGAGGGCCCCTGATTATGGAATCCGCTCTGATACATATATTCTACCGTGGGAACGGCTTCTTCCAGGATTCGGCCGGCACAATAATCGTAGATGTCGGGCCGTTCATCGTAAACCGCAATGGCAAAGGAAATCATATCCCGGAACAACTGCAATTCAAGGCCGTGGCCACCGAACTGGGTTGTGGGAGGATAGCCCATTTCCATACTGCTTGCCAGAATCACTTCGCAGTAGTCGATCAGCTCCAGCTTTTCTTCCTGCGTCAGGTAGGGATAAAGCCAATCGTACATACAGGAAATGACGTAAACCACATGGCCCGTAAACCGGGAGGTCATCAGCTGATCGAAGGGAGGACGGCTGTAGCGGGTTATTTTCATGACCGTATCAATGAGGCTGCGGGCTTTGACCTCGTCTTTTTCCAAATACGCCTCGAAGGCCTTGGATTCGATCATGAAACAAACGGTAATGTTGTAACGGCCGGCCTTGATGTCGTCGTAGTAGTTGCGGAAATCCTTTTTACAGATCCGTTGCCAGATCTCGTAGGCCCGCTTGTTTTCGGGATGGGAAAGGGCAGCCTCCAACCGGGGCCGATCCTTTTCCCGGAAGGTCAGCCGGGGATGCTCGGAGGGGGGGAGAATTCTGGGTTTTTCGTAGGGGGAGGTCAACATAATAACGTCTCCTTTTTTTAAATCCGCCCGGGATTTTTCGTTACCTATATATTAACATTGAATGGGGTGGGTTTCAATGCACATATCAATCAGATTATGTAACTTTTCAATCATTTTCCCTTGACTTTCCCTTCTTTTTGTGATACAATATCCTAAAGAATCTTTTTGGGGAAGAGGGGTGCGAAATGAAGCACGTCAAAGAGATGGACGTCTTTACCACCAATCCCATCGTGGGGATCAGGAACGTGGGTTGCTACGAGCATGCGAAGAACTGGAAATGGGTCTGCGATGGCCCCTATCATGCCTTCTATTACATTGCAGAAGGCTCTTGGTCGGTGGAAATCAACGGCCAGCAAATTCTGGTGCAACAGGGCGAGGTGCTGTATTTGAGGGAGGGGACCGATGCGGTCATCGCCACTGAATTGGATCAAACGACCCATTATTTTATTTCGTTTTATTGCGAAAAGGACTTCGACCTGGGCATCAAAACCACCGTAAAAACCCCCGACGCCTCCCGGCTGTTCTCCCAGATCCATGATACTTTTCACTCCGACACCTCCCTAGGCAAGCTGAAGGTGGCCTATCTCTTCCTCCAGCTGATCCTGACCCTGGCCGAAGGGTCCGGGGACGGGGAGCCCGACCCGGTGGAAGAGACCATTCAAAAGGCAACGGCATATATTAACATCAACTATGCCAAGGAGCTCTCCTTGGGGGACCTGTGCCAGATCACCGGCTATTCCCAAGCCCACCTGCGACGGCTTTTCCTTCGCTATCACGGGACTTCGCCCTCCCAATATATTATCGGGCTTCGCCTGGACAAGGCCCGGGAATTGCTGTTGGAGCTTCCGGACCGAACCACGGAAGAGATCGCCGACCAGTTGGGATTCTGTTCCCCTTCCTATTTCTGCAAGCTGTTCCGCAAGAAAACGGGCATCACTCCCATGGAGTACCGAAAAACCGTTCGGAACTCGGCAACAGACCCCCGATAAAGACACAAGACACCTTCCCGAAGGAAGGTGTCTTTTTTAAGAATGAGACGAAGGCAAATTTTCACGTTCCCAGACGGAGAGAAAGTCCAGAAGGGCCTGAGGTTCGTTGGGACAGCGTCCGTCCAGCACCGCCTCCAGCAAAACCTTTAAGGCTTCCCCGACGGCCTTCCCTTCGTAGCCCAAGACCGACAGGTCCCGGCCGTTGACCTTCAGATCCTTTCGGGAAAAACACTGCTTTTCCTCCAAAATTTCCTTGGTCATGACGGTGAGAGTATCATAAATCCCCTGCCTGCCGTGGAATTCCGACGCCAAGGCCAAATTATCCGCCCGCATCAGGGCGATCAGATCAAAGACGCCCTGCGGACCCAACTGATTCAGCTTCCGGCGAAGGGCCCGCTGCGTAGGCTCTATGGGGGTATCGTGGTAGCGGATCAGGTCCATGACAGCCTTGCGGTCTTCGGTAGAATACCGCAGACGGCGGAGAATTTCGTCGGCCATTTCCGCCGACCGGGACGCATGTCCGTAAAAATGGCCCACCCCATCCCCGTCCAGGGAAAAGGTCGGTGGCTTTCCAATATCGTGCAACAGAGCCCCCATCCGAAGGCGAGGCACGGGGGGAACCCCCTCCACGGTCCGGGCCAGATGGGTGTAAAGGTCGTAGGCGTGATGAAAATTGTGCTGATCAAAGGCCACGCAGGGGAGAAGCTCCGGCAACCAAACCCCCAAAACCTCCGGATAGGACAGCAACACGGAAGAAACCTTCGCTCCGCACAAGAGCTTTCCCAATTCCTCCCGAATTCGCTCAGCGGAAACCAACGAGAGCCGGTCCTTCTTTCGACGCAACGCCCCTTCCGTGAAAGGCTCCGGGCAAAGGCCCAAGACCGAGGCAAACCGCAGTCCCCGAAGGACCCGCAGGCCGTCCTCCTCGAACCGCCGGTCCGGGTCGCCCACGCACCGCAAAATTCCCCGGGCCAAATCTTCCCGCCCCCCAAAGGGGTCCACGATGCCTCCGTCGGGGGACCAGGCCATGGCGTTGACGGTGAAATCCCGCCGGGCCAAATCCTCCCGGAGAGACCGAGTAAACCGAACCTCCTCCGGGTGCCGGCCATCGGCGTACTCCCCATCCACCCGAAAAGTGGTCACCTCCACCGAAATCCCCTGCCAAAGAACGGTGACCGTGCCGTGCTTCCGCCCCGTCCCCACCACGGGAACCCCGGCAAAGACCGCAAGAATTTCCTCCGGCAGGGCAGAGGTCGCCACGTCATAATCATGGGGAGCAACATTCCGCAAATAATCCCGGACGCACCCGCCCACGAAATAAGCCTCGTATCCGGCGGTATTCAATTGATTTAAAATAGAAATTGCAGAAGAATCAAATTCCACAAAACAACACCGCCTTGCAATAAGAAGTTTAAGAGCCAAAACCTCAAAAAGGAGTATTTCAACCGCTGAAATACTCCTTTCGCTTGGCCTTTTTTTAATTCCCGCCGTTCCGGGGTGCTGCCCGCCCGCGGAGGGGGGGCGGATGCCCCCAGGACTTTGACGGTGGAAAAGATTCCCACGGCCCATGGATTTTATCGCCGTTCTGGGGTGCGTTCCCGCCCCGCAAAGTGGGGCGGATGCCCCCAGGACTTTGACGGTGGAAAAGATTCCCACGGCCCATGGATTTTATCGCCGTTCTGGGGTGCTGCCCGCCCGCGGAGAGGGGGCGGATGCCCCAGGGCTTTGGGGTTATCGGCGTTCCAGTTTTTCTTTTCCTCCCATGTAGGGTCTCAGAGCCTCGGGGATGGTGACGGTGCCGTCGGCCTGAAGGTGGTTCTCCAGGAAGGCGATGAGCATCCGGGGAGGTGCCACGACGGTATTGTTCAGGGTGTGGGCCAGGTATTTCTTGCCGTCCTCGCCGTTGACTCGGATCTTGAGACGGCGGGCCTGGGCGTCTCCCAAATTGGAGCAGGAGCCCACTTCAAAATATTTCTTTTGGCGGGGAGACCAGGCCTCCACGTCGATGGATTTGACCTTCAGGTCCGCGAGGTCGCCGGAGCAACATTCCAGCGTCCGAACGGGGATTTCCAGGGATCGAAACAGGTCCACGGTGTTCTGCCAGAGTTTTTCAAACCACAACGCAGACTCCTCGGGCTTGCAGATGACGATCATTTCCTGCTTTTCAAACTGATGGATCCGATAAACGCCCCGTTCTTCGATGCCGTGGGCACCCTTTTCCTTGCGGAAGCAGGGAGAATAACTGGTCAGAGTCTGGGGAAGGGATGCTTCAGGCAGAATCTGATCAATAAATTTGCCGATCATGGAATGTTCGCTGGTGCCGATCAAATAAAGGTCTTCCCCTTCGATCTTATACATCATGGCTTCCATTTCCGCAAAGGACATAACCCCGGTGACCACGTCGGAGCGAATCATGAAGGGGGGCACGCAATAGGTAAAGCCCCGGTCGATCATGAAATCCCGGGCATAAGAAATAACGGCAGAATGGAGCCGGGCCACGTCGCCCATCAGATAGTAAAACCCGTTTCCGGCCACCCGGCGGGCGGCATCCAGGTCGATGCCATGGAACATTTCCATAATTTCCGTATGATAGGGAATCTCAAAATCGGGAACCACCGGCTCGCCGTACCGCTGGACCTCCACGTTTTCGCTGTCGTCCTTGCCGATGGGAACGGTGGAGTCGATAATTTGAGGAATGACCAGCATTTTCTTGGTCAATTCTTCGTTAATCAAAGCTTCTTGCTTGGAAAGCTCGTCAATTTTGGCTCCGTCGTTGGCCACTTCGGCCTTGACCTGCTCTGCCTCTTCCTTTTTGCCTTGGCCCATGAGCATTCCGATCTGCTTGGAGATCTTGTTCCGCTTTGCCCGGAGCAATTCCACCTCTTGCTTAATGCGGCGGAGCTCCTGATCCAACGCTATGACCTCGTCCACCAGGGGAAGCTTGCCGTCCTGGAACTTTTTGCGGATGTTTTCCTTGACCAATTCGGGGTTTTCCCGTACGAATTTAATATCCAACATAATTTTATTCTCCTTCTTCGGGGATGAGGCGAGCGATAAGGTCGTTCAGGTCATCCGTGTTGTAGAATTCCAATTCGATTTTTCCCTTTGCCTTGCCCTTGGGGGCAGAAATCTTTACCTTCCGTCCGAAGGAGCGGGTCATGGTGCTTTCCAGCTCCGAGAGATAGACGTCCTTTTTCTTCAGGGGGCGGGGGGCTTTTTTGCCCAGTTTGGACCGGACCAAGGCCTCCGTTTCCCGGACCGACAGGTCCTTCTCCGCAACCTCTTTGGCCACCTTAAAAATCTCTTCTTCGGACATTCCGTCGCACAGGGGAAGAAGGGTGCGGGCATGGCCGGAAGAGAGGCTTCCATTTAGGACCAAGGACAGCACGTCCCCGGGCAAAGCCAGGATTCGCAAGGCATTGGCCACTGCCGGGCGGGATTTTCCCACCTTTACGGAGACCTGCTCCTGGGTCATGGAATATTCATTCATCAACACCCGATACCCTTCGGCTTCCTCCACCACGTTCAGGTCTTCCCGCTGAAGATTTTCAATCAGGCCCAGCTCCAAGGCGGCCCGATCGTCCTCTTCCCGAATCACGACGGGGACCTCCTGGAGACCGGCCATCCGGCAAGCCCGCCAACGGCGTTCGCCGGAAATGATCTGATACCGGCCGCCGTCCACCGCCCGAACGACCAGGGGCTGCAGCAGGCCATTTACGGCGATGGAGTCTGCCAAAACCTGCAGGGCTTCTTTATCAAAATACTTTCGGGGCTGCTTTTTGTTCGGCTCCACCGACTGCAAGGAGACGGTGCGAATAGGGCCGTCGGAAAGAACGTTGTCCGTAGCGTTGTCGAACAACAGGGCGTCCAGACCCTTTCCCAATCCTTTTTTCATAGGTACGATCCTTTCGTGTTTCACGTGAAACAATGTTAATTTTTCGTGTGTTTTCAATGGTTACAGCGATCGGCGTTTCTCATTGCGAAGCACTTCCTTGGCCAAATCCCGGTAGGCGACGGTGCCCTTGGCGTGCTTGTCGTAATAATTGATGGGTTCCCCGTGGCTGGGGGCTTCGCTGATGCGGACGTTTCGGGGAATAACGGTTTTGAAGATTTTTCCGGCAAAATATTTTTTGACCTCCGCCAGGACCTGGGTGGTCAAATTTAACCGCCCGTCGTACATGGTAATGAGGATCCCTTCGATGTCCAACGTGGGATTATACAGTCTGCGGACCTGCCGAATGGTGTTGGTCAACTGGGACAATCCCTCCAAGGCGTAAAACTCGCATTGAATGGGAATCAGCACCGTGTGGGCACAAACCAAAGCGTTGAGGGTCAGCAGTCCCAAAGACGGGGGACAGTCAATCAAAACGTAGTCAAAATCCACGGAAAAAGGCTGAGACATGGCGTTTTTCAGGCATTGCTCCCGATTTTCCATCTCCACCAGTTCCACTTCCGCCCCGGCCAGATCCATATTGGAAGGCAAAATCCAAAGATTCTTAAATTTCGTCTGAGTTACGGCGGATTCCGACGTCGTTTCCCCGATCAAAACCTGATACAGAGAAGCCTTGATCTGCCGTTTGTTGATCCCGCACCCTGAGGTGGCGTTGCCCTGGGGATCCAGGTCCACCAGCAGGACCTTCTTCCCGGCTTCTGCCAAACAGGAGGCAAGATTGACGACGCTGGTGGTTTTCCCCACGCCGCCCTTCTGATTGGCCACTGCAATAATTTTCATACGATCCGTTCTCTCCTTAGAGTAGTACCCTAATTCTATCACATTCCCGACGGAAAATCAAGAGGGGACAAAAATGTTTCACGTGAAACAATGCAGAAAAAGCCCATTATATCAACAAAAAACCGCGTTTTTAAACTATTTGCAAATTTTTGTCCAAAAAATTGCACCGAATCCCTCCGGTGCAATTCTGCCTCATCATTTACTCTGCCGTAATTCGTGCCTCCAGGGCAGATTTCAGGTCCCCTTCCGGAGTGGTTCCGTCCAAAAAGACAAAGGAGACGGAGCCCTTTATTTGGGCGTCCGTTTTGGAAATTGCCTCCGCAAAGGCCCGGGACACCGGCACGGGGCCCTTGAGGTCCCCTGTGTAGAGGGTGGTGACTCCCTCCAGAGAGACGCCCCCCGAGACAATCTGTTCTTCGGTGACGAACCGAACCCGGCGGGTTCCCTGCTCCGACAGCGTTGCCCAAACCTCTCCGTACAAGGAATCAAAGGACCGGGGCGGATTCAACTCCGCCAGCCCGTTGGACAGAATTAAAATCGCCCGAGTGGGGTCCCGGTCCCCCAAGGGCTGATGTTCCGAGGCGGAGTCGTCAGACGAAAACCGTTGCGAATAGGAGGCCAGGGTTTCCTTGTGGGCGTCCAGTTGTTCCAAGGTAAAATTGGCAGTAGACAGAGAAAAGACCCCGTGCTTTCCGCAGAGGGAGACCTGAGACACCACATCCCGACCCTCTTCGAGAGCCCAGGCACCGTCCACCTCCACGGCGATTTTTTTCGTGGTCAGAGAGGAGAGCAGGGAGAGCATCATGCCCTCGTCGGCCCCGTCGCAGAGGGAAATTCCCACCACGTCAAGTTCGTGTTCCTCCACCAGGGACCACAGGTCCACCACGCCGGAATAGGCAAGGTTCATGCCGTTTCCGTAGGTTCCCAAGGAAAAGAGAATGGGGACGGAGGGGTCTGCACTGCGATAGACGTTGACCATCATCTCCAAAAAGTCGGACAGACAATTTTGGCGGAAGCGACGCCAATCTCCATAGCAGGCCTTTACCACGTCTTTGACGGGCAAGGCCTCCAAATCCGTCCGGGACGCCACCAGAAGCCCCCGGGCGTCGGACAGCTTTTGCCACGAGCCGTAGGTTTCTTTTAAGGCATCGTAGAAACCGCGAACGGCCGATTCGGAATAATCCAATTCTTCATTGACCGAATAGTCGAATTCCCCGAAGCAGGAGAGCCGAACTCCCCAGCGGGTAAGGTTCCGGCCGTGGGTCCGGGCGACGTGGAGCGCGAAGTTTTGCAAGGTATTTTCCACAATTTGAAGGGTGTCCGCATCGGTAAAGGAAAGGAACGCCCCTCGGCCCTCCACCTGATAGACCCGTTGACTTTCCGTCTCCTGCAACGCCAACTCCTGGGCCCAGGAAAGGTCCTTCGTCCACAGCAGAGGCTGAAGAGAGACCTTCAATCCGGCCTCCGCAAAAATCGCCACTACGCCGTCCAGATACGTCCAATCAAAGTGGCCTCGCAAAGGCTCGAAGGCAGACCACAGAACGGCAAAATCAATGGCCGTAAATCCGCAGTCCTTGGCCTTTTGGGCGTAGGCTCGGGCCTCCTCCGGGGACGTCACCTGCCAGGACCACAGGGTCAGGTAGGTGTGCCGGGCTTCCCGCAGTTCCGTGACCGCCGACCGGTCGTAATCTTCTGCGGGAGCAACGAGACCGCATCCGCACAGAGCCAGCATCACTCCGGCTAAGCATAAACTGAGAATGGTTTTTATTCCTATTTTCATCATCATTTTCTCCTTTCACCGCCCCGACGGGACGGAAGAGAGCACCGTCGGTCAAGGATTTTCCTTCGGTGGACCGATTCGGCCGAAGGCAGGGCAGACCGGGCCCTGGGTTTGGGTAAAGTATATCACATTTCGGCCCGATTGTCAAATGGGTCCCCGCGGATGCAAAAAAAATGCGAACAAATCCGAGGATTCCCCAAAACGTTCTTGACAAACGGACCGACTTCGTGTATAATAAATTATTGAACTGTACTATTATAGGAAGAAGAACCGGAAGGCCCTTCCCCCGCCCCTTCTCCCTGCCCCCTTCTCCTACCTTTTTCACGGACTTGACGGGCGGACTTGCGATTGCCGAAGAGGAGAGGCAAACCATTTATTGACAAAAGCGGGCCGGGGCCTTTGCCCCTCCCCTTACAGTATCACCCCAAATAGGAGACGTTTAATCATGGGAATGAACATTACACAGAAAATCATCAAGAAGCACCTGATCTCCGGGGAAATGATTCCCGGCAAAGAGATCGCCGTCCGCATTGACCAAACCTTGACTCAGGATGCGACGGGGACCATGGCCTATCTGCAATTTGAAGCCATCGGCATCCCCCGGGTCCGCACCGAGTGTTCCGTGGCCTACATCGACCACAACACGCTGCAGACCGGCTTTGAGAATGCCGACGACCATCGGTATATTCAGTCCTGCTGTGCAAAATACGGGCTGTACTATTCCCGGCCCGGCAACGGCATTTGCCACCAGGTCCACCTGGAACGGTTCTCGGCTCCCGGCAAGACCCTGCTGGGGAGCGACTCCCACACCCGCACCGGAGGCGGCATCGGCATGATGGCCATCGGTGCCGGCGGGCTGGACGTGGCCGTTGCCATGGGCGGCGGAGCATTCCACATGAATATGCCCGAGGTAATCCGGGTCAATCTGCGGGGCACGCTCCGTCCCGGCGTTGCGGCGAAGGATATTATTTTAAAACTTCTGCAGATCCTGTCCGTCAAGGGCGGGGTGGGAAAGGTCATTGAATACGGCGGAGACCTGGCGTCCCTGTCCGTTCCCGAACGGGCAACCATCACCAACATGGGTGCCGAGCTGGGGGCCACCACCTCCATTTTCCCGGCAGACGAAGTGACCATGGCTTTCCTGAACGCCCAACAGCGGGGCTGCGACTACATCCCCTTGCAGGCCGACGAGGATGCGGAATATTCCCGGGTCATCGACATTGATCTTTCCGCCCTGGAGCCCCTTTCCGCCTGCCCCCATTCTCCCGACAACATCAAAACCGTCAAAGAGCTGGCCGGCAAAAAGATCGACCAGGTCTGCATCGGCTCCTGCACCAACTCTTCCTATCTTGACCTGATGAAGGTGGCCAAGATCCTGAAGGGGAAGACGGTGGCCGAGCACGTTTCTTTGGTGATCGCCCCCGGCTCCAAGCAGGTTTTGGATATGCTGGCCAAGAACGGAGCCTTGAGCGACATCATTTCCGCCGGGGCCCGGATTTTGGAATGTGCCTGCGGTCCCTGCATCGGCATGGGCCAGGCTCCCAACTCCAACGGCGTCTCCCTGCGGACCTTTAATCGGAACTTTGAAGGCCGTTCCGGCACCGCCGACGGGCAGGTCTACCTGGTTTCCCCCGAAACCGCCGCAGTCTCGGCCCTGACCGGGGTATTCACCGATCCCATGGCCAACGTTCCCGACCTTACGGTGGAAATGCCCAAGGAATTTGATGTAAACGACAATATGATCATCAAGCCCTATCCGGAAGGAGAAGATCATCCGGTCATCTACGGGCCCAACATCAAGCCCTTCCCCCTGAACAAGGAACTGCCCGAGACCCTCACCGCCAAGGCCGTTCTGAAGGTAGGAGACAACATTACCACCGACCACATCATGCCGGCAGGGGCCAAGATTCTGCCCTATCGCTCCAATATTCCCTACCTCTCCCAGTTCTGCTTCGGAGTCTGCGATAAATCCTTCCCCGAACGGGCACTGGCCTGGGGCGGCGGATTCGTCATCGGCGGTCAGAACTACGGCCAAGGCTCTTCGAGAGAACACGCGGCTCTGGTTCCCCTCTACTTAGGGATCAAGGCCGTGGTCGCCAAATCCTTCGCCCGCATCCACGCGGCAAACCTCATCAACTCCGGGATTCTGCCCCTGACCTTTGAAAAGGAAGAGGATTACGACCGCATCGAACAGGGCGACGAGCTGGAAATCCCGGCCATCCGCCAGAGCGTAAAAGACGGAACTCCCATGGTCCTGATCAACAAGACCAAGGGCATCGAAATCCCCCTGACCACCGTCTTTACCGACCGTCAAAAGAAGATGATCCTGGCCGGCGGACTTCTGAACGCCACCAAGAACGCCTGATCATGAAACGATTCATCCACACCCTGGACCGATTCGGGTCCCCGGTGCTGATCCTGAGCTACGCCGCCCTTTGCATCCTGCTTTTGGCGGCGACCCCGCAGGGAAAGGGCCCCTTCCTGTGGGCCATCCTTTGCGGAGTGGCTACGGCCGCCGCCTTTCGATGGGGGACCTGGGCAATTCTGGTCCGGGCGAGAAAGAAAGCAACCCCCTCGGAGCTGGCCGTCCTGACGGGAACGGTGGAGATTCTCTTTCTTCTCTTCACCGCCGCCGCAACGGTCTTGACCATCCTCCTCTGGGAGATCCCCGCCCTCTGGGTGTTTTTTCCCACCCCCCTCTTCGGCCTGCGAGGTGCCATCCGCTTCCACACAACCCTCTAAGCCCCCATCTTTGGGACACAAAGAGCGAATCTCCTCCTCGCCCCTCTGACGGAGCAAGGCTCTGTCCCTGCGGGACTTTTGCGTTCACGCCCCTCCGACGGAGCAAGGCTCTGTCCCTGCGGGACTTTTGCGTTCCCCAAATTTAATATTTTTGCATTTTCAGAATGATTTTTGACCATAATCAAAGGAGAACATATTATGTACGAAGCACAAATCCAAGCGGCAACCGAAAAATTCGCCGCCCTTTTGGAAGAACAGCTGAAACGGGTTGACGGACTGAAGTCCCAGGGGGACTTCGTGGACTACGCCAAGCTGGATAAGATTATCATCGGCGTCTGCGGCGGCGACGGCATCGGCCCCACCATTACCGCCCAATCCCGCCGGGTTTTGGAACATCTGCTGGCCGACGAAGTAAAAAAGGGCAAGGTGGAATTCCGCAACATTGACGGGCTGACCATCGAAAACCGGGTCAAGGTCATGAAGGCCATGCCCGACGACGTGATGGAAGAGCTGAAGGCCTGCCACGTCATTCTGAAGGGTCCCACCCACACCCCCAACGCCGGAGACGGCTATCCCAACATTGAATCGGCCAACGTGGCCATGCGTAAGGCTTTGGACCTCTTTGCCAACGTCCGCCCCGTGAAGGTGCCCGACCAAGGCATCGACTGGACCTTCTTCCGGGAAAATACCGAAGGGGGATACGCCGTGGGCTCCAAGGGCGTCAACGTGACCGAGGACCTGGGCATCGACTTTACCGTAGCTACCTCTCAGGGGTGCGACCGCATTGCGGAAATTGCCTTTGATTATGCCAAGAAGAACGGCAAGACCCGGGTAGAAGTGGTCACCAAGGCCAACATCATCAAGACCACCGACGGCAAATTCCTGGAGCATTGCCACAAGGTAGCCGAAAAATACCCCGACATCCAACTGAACGAATGGTTCATTGATATTATGACCGCCAAGCTCATCGACGAGAAGCGTCGCCGGGACTTCCAGGTCTTCGTTTTGCCCAACCTGTACGGGGACATCATCACCGACGAAGCCGCCGAATTCCAGGGAGGCGTCGGGACGGCCGGCTCCGCCAATATCGGCAAGAGATACGCCATGTTTGAAGCCATTCACGGCGATGCACCCCGGATGGTCCGGGAGGGCCGTGCAAAATACGCCGACCCCTCCTCCATGCTCCGGGCCGCAGTCCTTCTTTTGTCCCACATCGGTTATCAGGCCCAGTCCGACAAGCTTTCCGCCGCCCTGGACGAATGTATGTTCACCGAACGCAAGCTGGTCATCACCGGCCGGGACACCGGTTGCACCGGCGACCAATACGCCGACTACGTCATGAGTAAGCTCTAAGAGCCTCCGCCCAAAAGGGACGAGACGGCATCATGAGTAAGCTCTGAGAGCCTCCCCGAAAGGGGACGCCTCTGCGGCGACCAATACGCCGACTACGTCATGAGTAAGCTCTAAGAGCCCGCCCGAAAGGGACGAGACGGCATCATGAGTAAGTTCTAAGAGCCGCTCCGCCCGAAAGGGACGAGACGGCATCATGAGCAAGCTCTGAGAGCCCCCCGAAAGGGATGGGGCAGCGACAGGAGCAAGCTCCAAGAGCCGGGAACAGGACGGCATTATGAGCAAACTGTAAAAAGGGTGCAGGTTCTTTCTATTTAAAAGAAACCGCACCAAGACTTCCGAAGAAAGGAGACTCCCCATGAAGCAGGCCTCAGTGAAGGTGATTGCCAACAACAAAAAGGCGTACCACGACTATTTTGTAGAAGAAACCTTTGAAGCGGGGATTGCGTTGGCCGGGACGGAAGTCAAATCCATCCGCCAGGGCAAGGTGAATCTGAAGGATTCTTACTGCTCTGTCAAGGGCGGGGAGTTGCTTCTTTTGGGGGCCCACATTTCTCCCTACGAGAAGGGGAATATTTTTAATAAAGACCCCCTTCGGGAGCGAACATTATTGATGCACCGCAAGGAGATTGACCGTCTTTTTGGCAAGGTGAAGCAGGACGGGTACTCCATCATCCCGCTGCGGTGTTACCTGAAGGGGCCTTATGTGAAGATGGAAATTGGCCTGTGCAAAGGGAAAAAGCTGTACGACAAGCGGGAATCCGCCGCCAAGCAATCGGCCAAGCGGGACATGGAACGGTCCATGAAGATAGAACGCTGAAGAAAGGACGGAGCTTATGGAACATACGGTATTATTTGAATCTGCCTCAACCTTTTCCGTCCCCTGCGAGGTGGTGGACCAGCACCTGAACGCCCCGGAAACGGAGTGGAAGCTTCTACTGCTTCTGTTGCGGAACACCAACGCCGCTTTTTTGACGGAAGACCTGGCAAAGACCCTTTCCGTGGACGAAGCCCGGCTGGAGGAAGCCTTCCTGTATTGGGTCAAGGCCGGGGTTTTGTACCGGGCCGCAGGGAAATACACCCTTCAACGGCCCCAGCTGAAGGCTTCGGACTTCATGACCTACCACCCGGAGACGGTGGCCCAACGACTGGAGGGGGACCCGGGACTGCAATATTTGTACAAGGAAGCGGAGACGGCCTTGAAAAAGCCCCTGACTTCCGCCGACGCATCCTTGATTCTATCCCTGGTGGACTGGTGCGGACTTCCGGCAGAGGTGGCGGCCTTACTGATTCGCTACGGCTGTGACAACGGGAAATCCCTTCGCCAGATTGCCCAGACGGGGGTGAAATGGTCCGACGACGGGGTAAAGACCTTCGACCAGGCGGAGCTGCTGATTCGCAAGGAGACCGAGAAGAAAAACACCGTCAACCGCATTGCCTCCCGGTTCGGAATCCTGGGGACCCGGGCCATTTCCGAGGCGGAGCAGAAAGCATTCCTCAAGTGGACCGACGAATTCGGCTACGGACTGGACATGGTGGGCCTGGCCTACGAGGAAACGGTCAAGAACACGGGAAAATACACCTATACTTATTTGGATAAAATTCTCATCAAGTGGCACGAAGCGGGCTTCAAGACCCCCGAAGAGGTGGCCGCGGCCCCGAAACCCCAACAAAAACAACAAAAACGCACCCCTGCCCGCCGGATGACGGCCAACAATCCCCGCAGAACCACCGAGGCGAACGACGCCTTGGACCTGGCCTGGGAAATTGCCGGAGGAGATGATTGACGATGAACAAAAGTAAGTGCCTGGACGCGGTCAATCAATTGATGGAAGACCGCCGTACCCAATCCAAAATCGAAGAAAACCGCCGGAGGGAAGAAATTTTTGCCAAAGTTCCCGCCATCGCCGAAAAGGAACGGGCGTTGCAGGAAAATCACGCCGCCTTCTTCCGCTTCATTGCCGACCGGGACGACAGCGAAGAAAAATTCATGGAGTTCCGGGACCAATCCCTTTCCCTTCAGAAGCAGATTCGGGACCTTTTGACCGCCAACGGATACCCGGCGGAATACCTGGACCCGGTCCATCACTGTCCCATCTGCCACGACGAGGGGGTCCTGGAGGGAGAGCTTTGCTCCTGCTATAAGCAAGCCCTGTCGGAGCAATATCTGAAGGAATCGGGCATGGACCATCTCTTCACGGGATGCTCCTTTTTGGGCTACGACCTGTCCCTGTATCCCGAATCGGCCCGGGGAAAAATGAGCAAACTCCTGGAATTTTCCAAAAAATACGTTCAAACCTTCTCGGAGAACTCCCAAAACCTTTTGTTCGTTGGCGAACCTGGATGCGGAAAGACCTTCCTTTCGGTCTGCATCGGATGCGAACTGATTCGGGCCGGAAAATTCGTCTTATACGCCCCCGTCCAGGAGCTATTGAACGATTTTGAAGCGGCCACCTTCCGAACCAAGGAAGCAGGCTTGCCCACCGACGATTATCTGGAGGCGGACCTGCTGATTATCGACGATTTGGGGACGGAATTTTACTCTTCCTTCGTGGAATCCACCCTTTACGCCGTCATCAACACCCGCCTGACCCGCAAGAAGCCCACCGTCATCAGCACCAACCTTTCCATTGACGCCCGGGAAGAATGTTACGCCTCCCGCCTCAATTCCCGGCTGACCTATTCCTTCCTGAATTTGGAATTCCCCGACACCGACCTGCGGGCCGAGACCCTGCGGCGAAGGGCGGCAAACCGGAAAAAGAAGTAATTCTCCCCCTTCCCCCCTTGACTTTCCCGAAAAAGTATGTTATAATCTATAATAGAATACAATCATGGAGGAACACAACATGAAACATATCAAAACCCTGAAGACCCGTAAACTCTGTGCCGGCAAGGGCGGTTGCGGCGAATGCCAGACTTCCTGCCAGTACGCTTGCAAAACCAGCTGCGGCGTTGCCAACCAG
>JAZTWH010000085.1:0-5229 GCA_045635765.1 Eubacteriales bacterium
GTTCAGATCGAAATCCAAATCGCCTCCGGCCTCCCGGATGTCCGTAGAGGCCAAGGGGGTCTCCTCCAAGGACTCCATGCGGTCGACCCGATAGAAGGCAATGCCGACCTCGTCGTTTGCGGCGACGAGATAAAAATATCCGTCGTTCCAGACCAGCCGATAGGGGGATACCGTTTGATATTTAGCCCATCGGCCCCGGGGAGACGCGTCCCGCAACAGAGAACCCGTATAGGAAAAACGGACTTTCTTCCGAGAAAGAATTGCGTCAAACAAGACCTCCACGCTGGAATAGACCCGTTCCGTCACAAACCCTTCCGGGATAATGGATAAAAGATCGGCAAAGGAGCTGTTCTGCTCCGACAGTGGAGCCAGAGTTCGAAGCTTTTTCTCCAATTCTCCTTTTCGCTTTCGGGGAACGACGGGGGCAACTCGCAACAGATTGGAAAGGAGCAAAAAATCCTTTCGGTTCAAGGGGCGGTCTGCCCAATAATATCTGGTGTCCTTGGACCGAACCGTTCCCACCCGGAAACCGGCCTCGGAAATTGCCGCAAGATCCCGATAGAGGGATTTTCGTTCGCTTTTGATGCCCATCCGTTCCAATTGCTCCGACAGTTCCGACAGGGTAAGAGCACTTTCTGCGTCGGTGCGTTCACATAGGATTCGCAACAGAAACAACACCTTTTGCTTTTGCTTCGGTGTACCGGCCACGGAAAATCACCTCCATTTGGTTGTTTTATACAATAAACACTTAATTCTGTTGTACAAATTCAACAAATATTGCCTCTTGATTTTTTTTGCAAATGTGATATAATAAATATGTGATTAGGAACAAGCTTTCCTTTTCACTTCACAGGATGATTCGTTCCATAACATATACCCCCTTTTTTTTGACCGAGAGTTTTTCAAAACTCCCGGTTTTTTTTACATAAAACGGGGGTATAATTTTATTGCCCGGAAACGGTAATTCCCGAAATTTTAACCCAGGGCAGGATGCAAGTGCCGTCGTTGATCCGTTCTTTGGAAAGACTCTGAATATCCGCCAGCATTTTTGCCAGATTCCCGGAGATCATGACCTCACTGACGGCGGTGCCGATCCTTCCGTCCTTGATTTCAAAGCTATTCTTCGCAACGCCCGATACGGTCCCGTCGGAAGAGGGGGAACCCCCGGAAAAGCGTCCCACGATCAGGCCGTGGTCCACCGAGGCGATCATTTCATCCAAAGACACGTCTCCCCCGTCGACCACGTAGCATCCGCCGCCGGAGGCACTCCGTTTCATGCCCGTTTTCTTCCCGGCATAACGGCCCAAAACAAAATTCTCAAGAACGCCGTTTTTGATAATATCCATATCCCGGGCCACATATCCCTCTGTGGTAAAATAGCCACCCGCCAGCTGGGGGGAACGGGGGCAGGAAGCCCAGGTAAACTTGGAAGCCGCCACGCTCTTTCCCAAATGATCCTTCCAAATGCTGGTCCCGTCGATCAGGACACTGTCGGAAAGAAAATTTTCCTCTACGGAGCTCAAAAGACTTCCAAAGCAGGACGGAGTAAAGATCACGTCTCCCACAAATTTTCCCCGGAAGGGGGTGGGCGTAATCTGTTTCAGACTATCTTCAATAATCTGACGGCCGCCGGCCCGATCGATCATGGGTCCGTCCAGATCGTCAAATACGGCACCGAAATAATTAAATGAGGACGTATGCTCCCCGTCCCGGCACATGAACATGGGGGAAAAGCTGTAAGCCCCTTGCCGTGTGGACAGACAAATGCCATTGGTAGAGCAATACACGCTCTCGCTGAGGGTATGATCAATGGAAGCACTGTCCACGGATACCGCAGGGTATTTTTCCCGCAATTCATCAAAAAATTGAGTGATTCGGGAAAGCATGGCCTCGGCATCGGGCTCCATGGGACCTTTTTCAAAGGATTGAACAACGATTTCCTCCGGGAGGCCTTCCGCCGGGTCTTCCCGGGAGATTTTCGCGGCCTCCACGGCTTCCGTTGCCGCCCGTCGCAGGTCGGCTTCCTCAAAAGAATTTACGGAAGAGACCCCTTTTCGGGTCCCTACAAGGGCCTTTATTGACACGGAAACGTTTCGGACGGTTCTCAAAAGTCCCAAATTCCCCGATTCGTAATAAAACTCGGTCTTGGTTCCCACGGAAGCGACGCACACTCCTTCGGTGGCTCCGGATTCCAGGAGATATTCAAGGCATTTTCGGGCCATCGATTCATTCCGATCCATCTCAGTTTCCTCCTACGTTCATTTGACATTTGATATGAGGACCGCCCATTCCTACGGGGAAGGGCTGTTTTTTTCCGCACATGCCGGAATTGAGCCAAACCATCTGATCGGAAATCATATCTACGGTCTTCAAGACGTCAAAGGCAACTCCGGAAACGGTGGTATCCCGGATAGCCCGCCCCAGTTTTCCGTTCTTAATTTCATATCCCATGGAAATCCCAAACATAAACTCCCCGGTGGAATCGGCCTGGCCGTTGCCGGTGGCCGTAAAATAGTATCCGTCGTCAATGGAAGATACCATTTGGTCCAGGGTATCGGTGCCGGGTAAAATGGCCGTATTACGCATCCGAATCAGGGGTTCATCCGCAAAGGAAAACGCTAACCCGTTGCCCGTAGGCTCGTCGCCGTAGCGGGCGGCGGAAGAACGGTTATGCATCCATCCGGTGAGGATTCCCTTGTCGATGAGAACCGCATCTTTGGCAACGACGCCTTCATCGTCAATATAGATGGGGGTTGGCAACGTTTTCCCGTGGAAGGTGTTGGCAAAGTCCGTCAGTGTCACGATGGAAGAGGCCACTTCCTTGCCCCGGTTGACGCCGGCAACGGAGCCGCTGATCACGAAATCCGCCTCTGCCGTATGGCCTACGGCCTCATGGGCCAATATTCCGGAGAGCTCGGGGGCAATAATACAGGTTTTCCGGCCCCCCTCCGCAAATACTCCTTCCCGCTTTTGCATCAATTCCTCGATGACCCGGTCCAGGGAGGGGAACAACCTTTTGGGGTCGGTAAAATGATCGGAAAACAGGCCGGAACCGCCGAAAATCTCATACCGTTCCACCGGGGAGCCGTCCTTTGCAAGGGCCGTCAAAACCACGGCAACATTGCTCCGGGGCATAAAAGAATAACAAAAGACGCCGTCCGAGGTTTTTAACTCCTTTTCCAGGGAAAGACAGGAACAGTTCACCCGGCGGGAAACCACCTGGGGGAACTTTTTCAGATACTCGTCGATCTGGGCCAAGAAGTCCAAGATCTCCTTTTGAGACACGGAATCAGCCCGCCAAGGATCTTGATGGGAGGCAAGGACCCGGACGGGAAGGGATTCTCCCGCCGAGGGAAGGCGGTCGGCAAGAAATTTTGCATTTTCCGATGCCTGCTTCAGGATCTGTTCCGCCGCCGAAAGATCGGTTTCGGGAGAAGAAGCAAAGCCGCAACGCCCCGACTGAAAAACCCGGGCATTGATTCCCCTTTGCTCTCCGTTGGAATTGGCAATGACGTCCCCGTTCAGAAGGGAAACCCGGCGGGAACGGTTGCATTGGCGACGCAATTCCGTATCGGAAGAAAATCCGGAAAACGTGGAGAGAGAACCCTCGAACATAACAGTTACCTCACTTAAATTATTTTCCCTTCAGCCAACGGGAAATCCGTTTGTAGATCAGCATCGTGATCAACGTGGCAACGGTTCCCTTGACCAAGGTCAGAGGAAGATTAAAGATCAAAAGAGATTCCCACAAAGTATCCGCAGAGGGAAGGATGACGGAGTACATCCCCACGATACCGGCCATGGGAATTCCCAGGGCAGCCGAAAAAAGCGGATACCCGATAAAATAATTGTAAACAACACTGATAATGCCGGAAGAAAGGGTCCCGGTCACCGCCCCGATCAAGGCCGTTTTCCGGGTCTTGTTCCGATGGTATACGATTCCGGCAGGAACGACAAACAGAGCGGCAATGACGAAATTATTCAATTCCCCAACCCCCGCCGTCGTTGTAGTAAACAGGTGCAGAAGGTTCTTCAGAAGGCAAACCAAAGCCCCATGCCAAGGCGATACGGCAAAGGAAACGATCAGTGCCGGGAAATCGGAAAAATCAAACTTCAGAAAGGAAGGCAAAATAGGAAGACCGATCTGTATGTACATCAGCACCGAGGAAATGGCGGCAAAGATGGCGGTAATCACCAGATTACGGACAGAATTGTTCTTTTTCATAAAATACCTCTCATTCAGTTTCCCCGAAAGGAAATAATGTATTCTATATTATACTACATTTTGGCGATTAAAGTCAAGAGTACAAAAAATATTTCGAAAAAAAATTAAACAGAGGGGATCTTTTTGCCATCAAGGAACGGTAAGATCAGGCAAATAGAATCATCTCTCGGTTATGGGAAATATTTCTCAAAAATTTGACCTTTCCCACAAAAAAATAGTAAAAAACTATTGACAAAAGGCCGAAAAAGGTATATAATATAGAGTGTGTTTTCATTGCGGGCACTTTTAAAACTCGGATAGACCCGTAAGGACGAAAACAATCGGATCAGAATCAACCTTGTTCTATATTGATGCAAAAAGGATGGGAAAAAGTTTTATGAAAATGAAAGAACGCAGAGTCGGAACCGTATCGAGAGGGATTCGTTGCCCGATCATTCGGGAAGGAGACGACCTGGCGGCCATCGTAACCGACAGCGTCCTGGAAGCGGCGGAAATCGAAGGCTTCTCGATCAATGACCGAGACGTCATTTCCATCACGGAATCCATCGTTGCCCGGGCCCAAGGGAACTATGCGAGTGTGGACGATATTGCGGCGGACGTAAAAGAAAAGCTCGGAGGAGAAACCGTCGGAGTTATTTTCCCCATTTTGTCCCGGAACCGTTTTGCTATTTGCCTGCGAGGAATCGCAAAGGGTGCAAAAAAGGTGGTTCTGATGCTGAGTTATCCCTCTGACGAGGTGGGCAATCAGCTGGTCAGCATGGACAAGATCGACGATGCGGGAATCAATCCTTATAGCGACGTTCTGACGGAAGAAAAATACCGGGAGCTGTTTGGCGAAAACAAGCATGAATTTACCGGCGTAGATTACGTTCAGTATTACGGAGATCTTATTCGGGAAATGGGTGCCGAGGCAGAAATCATCTTTGCAAATCAGGCCAAAACCATTCTCAATTATACGGACTGCGTTCTTAATTGCGATATTCACACCCGTGCCCGCACCAAGC
>JAZTWH010000086.1:0-22885 GCA_045635765.1 Eubacteriales bacterium
GGGGGGGGGGGGGGGGGGGGGGGGGGGCGGGGCGGGGGTAGACGGCCATGGTTACTCGCTGGCGGTCGACCACGAAGGCGTCCACGGCGGTCAGGTCCGGACCCAGGGATTGCAACACCTCCGTCAGTTGTTCCCGGGGGAACACCAACAGCACCGCCCCGGGGCGGAGGTCGGCCCCCGTTACCGTTTCTTCCAAATTAAATTTCATTGCCAATCCTCCTTCAACCAGGGGGTTACGGCGTCCCACACCCGTTCCTTTTCTTCGGCAGACAGGGGACACAGGGGCAGACGCAAAAATTGCTCCGGGTATCCCAAGCACTCCAGGGCTCCCTTGACGGGAATGGGGTTGGTCCGGGAAAACAATGCCGCGATGAGGGGCATCAGCCGAATCTGAAGGGATGCGGCCTGCCGGAAATCCCCGGAAAACCACTTCTCACAAAGATTATGTACCACCCGCGGCAAAATATTCGACGCCACCGAGATCACCCCCAAAGCTCCGATGGAAAGGAAAGGCACGATGCACCCGTCGTCCCCGGAATAGATTGGCAGGTCGTCTCCGCAGAGATTCCGCACCGTAGCCGCCGACTGCACAGAGCCGTTGGCCTCCTTCAAACCCACCACATTGGGATGCTCTGACAGTTTTTTCAAGGTTTCGGGGGCAATGGCACACCCGGTCCGGCCCGGAACGTTATACACGATGAGGGGGGACCCGCAGTCCGCCAGGGTCAGATAATGCTTTAAGATTCCCTCCTGTCCCGGCTTATTGTAATAGGGACAGACCGCCAGAATTCCGTCCACTCCCAAATGCTGGGCACATTGGGTCATGGATACGGACTGAGCCGTATTGTTGGTTCCGGTCCCGGCGATGACGGGAACCCTCCCGGCGGCCTTCCACAGGGTGTATTCGATGACCGAAAGACGCTCCTTTTCGCTCATGGTGGCACTCTCTCCGGTGGTTCCGCAGGGGACCAGAGCGTCGGTCCCGGCGGCGATCTGTGCATCGATCAGCCGGCCCAGACTTTCGTAATCCACGGATCCGTCGGAGAAAAAGGGAGTCACCAACGCCGTCGCACTGCCCTGAAAGATCGGGGTTTTCATAAAATCAGCCTCCTTGGTTGCAGTTTCCTGTTCTATCCTATTCCGCACCCCTTCCTTTCGTTCGGCATATTCTGTCGTAGACCGAAAGGAGAAATACAAATGCACTTAGAATTACTTTGCGGACTGCTTCTGCCGTTCCTGGGGACGGCCTTGGGAGCCGGTTGCGTATTTTTTATGAAAAAGAACCTACATTCCCAACTTCGCCGGGCCCTGACGGGCTTTGCGGCAGGAGTGATGACGGCGGCTTCCGTGTGGAGCCTGCTGATTCCGGCCATGACCCGGGCCGAGGCCATGGGCCCCTTCGCCTTCGTCCCCGCCCTTGCGGGATTTTGGCTGGGAATCGGATTTTTATTGCTCTTGGATCGGGTCATCCCCCACCTTCATTTGGGAAACGGACTTACGGAAGGCCCCAAAAGCAGGCTGAAACGCACCTCAAAGCTGGTTTTGGCCGTCACCCTACACAATCTGCCCGAGGGAATGGCCGTAGGTGCCGTCCTTGCGGGATGGCTGCAGGGGGAACCGGGAATCACATCCCCCACGGTCATCGCCTTGGCGGTGGGCATCGCCTTGCAAAATTTCCCCGAAGGAGCCATCATTTCCCTTCCCCTCCGGGCCGAGGGAATGAAGCTGGGGAAATCCTTCGGAATGGGGTCCCTGTCGGGAATCGTAGAACCCATCGGGGCGGCCTTGACCCTGTTGGCCGCGGGCCTCATCACCCCGGCCCTACCCGTGCTCCTCTCCTTCGCCGCCGGTGCTATGATCTTCGTGGTAGTGGAAGAGCTGATCCCCGAAATGGCAGAGGGCGACCGGGCAAACCTGGGCACCATTTTCTTCGGCCTGGGATTCTCCCTCATGATGGCCCTGGACGTGGCCCTGGGATAACCGCCCTTCCCCCAAAGCAGGCCCCGGAGGGACGAAGTCCCGCCCTCAAAATAAACGAGACGACGAGATCCGTGTTTCCCGGAAGGGGAAAGGTATCCCTCGCCCTATGCGGAGAGGGGGCGGGAGGCGGAGTTGGAGAATCTTTTCCGTTGCCTCTTGCAATTGGGGGAAAAATGTGATATACTGTATTATATATCCCTATAGCTACGATTGAGGACAGGAACATGAAATTATCGGATTTTTCTTACGATCTGCCGGAAGACCGGATCGCCCAGACCCCCCTGCAGCAGCGGGACGCCAGCCGGTTGCTGATTTTGGACCGCACCACGGGGGAATACGAGGATGGCCAATTTCAGGATATTCTGAAGTATTTTGAGCCGGGGGATTGTCTGATCGTCAACGACTCCCGGGTCATCCCCGCCCGTCTGCAGGCAAAGCGGCCCACGGGAGGGGCGGTGGAGATCTTTTTGCTCCGTCCCCGGGCTCACGATCAGTGGGAATGTCTGGTCAAGCCGGGCCGCAACGCCCGGGAGGGACAGGTTCTCCGGCTGGGGGACCTGACCGCCACGGTAACGGAGGTTTTGGGAGACGGAAACCGGGTCATTTCCTTTACCTGCGACGACGGCGACGTAACGGAACGGCTGAAAGCCTTGGGAGAAGTGCCGTTACCTCCCTATATTCACGAAAAATTGGCCGACGGCGAACGGTATCAGACCGTTTACTCCAAGGCTGAGGGATCGGTGGCCGCCCCCACCGCGGGATTGCATTTTACCCCGGAATTGCTCCGGGCTTTAGAGGACAAGGGAGTCGCCATCGGCCGGGTCACCCTTCACGTGGGGCTGGGGACCTTCCGCCCCGTGAAGGTGGAAGACCCCACCACCCATAAAATGCACTCGGAATACTACATTTTGCCCCAAGCCACCGCCGATTTGATCAACGAGACCAAGGCCAAGGGGAAGCGGGTCACCGCCGTAGGGACCACCGCCACCCGGGTGCTGGAAACGGCGGGACGGACAGGCTTGCCCCTGACCGCCATGAGTGGGGATACGGATATTTTTATCTATCCCGGCTTTGAATTTCAGGTCATCGACCGGCTGATTACCAACTTTCATCTGCCCGAAAGCACTCTGATCATGCTGGTCTCCGCCTTCTCCCGACGGGAGTACGTCCTGGAGGCCTACCGCCACGCCGTAGAGGAAGGATACCGCTTCTTCTCCTTCGGAGACGCCATGTTCTTAAAATAAGCGAAAGGCAACGGACGGATAACGCAAGGCAGTTCTTCGGGACGCCGTGTTTTTAAAATAAATATTCCCCGGTCGGGCAATCCCCGGAGGAGAGGAAAATTTATTTCGGAAAAGTTCAGGATTCGTGGGGCTGTTTTCCCCATAGAAAGGACAAAAAAATGTTTACTTTGTTGAAAACCGAAGGGGCCGCACGACGGGGCCGGTTTGAGACCGTGCACGGGACCATCGAGACCCCGGTGTTCATGAACGTGGGCACCGCCGCCGCCATCAAGGGGGGGCTTTCCGCCCCGGATCTGAAGGAATTGGGCACTCAGGTTTTGCTCTGCAACACCTATCATCTTCACCTGCGTCCCGGGGACGGAATCGTCGCCGCCCAGGGGGGGCTTCACCGATTCACCCGGTGGGATAAGCCCATCCTGACCGACAGCGGCGGATTTCAGGTTTTTTCCCTTTCTTCCCTGCGGAAGATCAGCGAGGAGGGGGTCACCTTTGCCTCTCACTTAGACGGACACCGCATCTTTATGGGGCCCGAAGAGAGCATGCAGATTCAGTCCCATCTGGCCTCCACCATTGCCATGGCATTCGACGAATGCGTTGAAAATCCTGCAGAATATGACTATGCCAAACGCTCCTGCGAACGGACCTTCCGTTGGTTGGTCCGTTGTCGGAAGGAGATGGACCGGCTCAACGCACTCCCCGAGACCATTAACAAACGGCAGATGCTTTTCGGCATCAACCAGGGGTGCACCTATGAAGATTTGCGAATCAAACACATGAAGCAAATTGCCCAGCTGGACCTGGACGGCTACGCCATCGGCGGGCTTGCGGTGGGAGAGCCGGCCCCGGAAATGTATCGGGTCATCGAAGCCGTCGAGCCCTTCATGCCCAAGGACAAGCCCCGGTATCTGATGGGGGTGGGAACGCCGGTAAATATTTTGGAGGCGGTCCATCGGGGCGTGGACTTTTTCGACTGCGTCATGCCCTCCCGCAATGCCCGTCACGGGCACCTGTTCACCTCAAAGGGCATCATTAACATCAATAACGAAAAATATAAAAATGATGCATCCCCCATCGACGACCAATGCGACTGTCCCACCTGCAAATCCTTCTCCCGGGCCTACGTCCGGCACCTGATTAAGGCCGACGAAATGCTGGGAGCCCGGCTGGTGGTCGCCCACAATCTGCGGTTCTACAACAAGCTAATGGAGGATATCCGCTTCCACCTGGAGAAGGGCACCTTTGAATCCTTTTACCGGGAAAAGCGGGAAATTTACGGCGTAAGAATCTGACCCAAAGGCCCACCTTACAGGGGTCCGCCTCCCTTCCGCTTCCCTTCCGTTTCTGGAAAAAAAGGAGAGAAACGTTCCCCTTTTGCTCACAGTTTAAAAAAACGTTCCAATTTCGCCCTGAAAATCTTACACTTGGCACATATAATAAGTCTAACCACATGAAATTTTATCCAAAAAAACGGAGGTAAATACCAATGAATCTTGCAAATCTCATGCTTTTGGCCACCGACGCGGCAAACGGTGCGTCCGAACAAACTCCCCTTCAGGGCCTCTGGAGCATCCTGGTCTCCGTTCTGCCCTTCGCCGTCATCATCGTGGTCTTTTACTTCTTCCTCATCCGTCCCCAGAAGAAGCAACAGAAGGAAACCGAAAAAATGCGGTCCTCCATTGAAGAGGGCGACCAGGTGACCACCATCGGCGGCATCGTCGGTACCGTCCGTCAGGTAAAGGACAACGGTGAGCTGTACGTCATCGAAACCGGTGCAAACAACGACCGGCTGACCATCCACAAGTGGGCCATCCAAAGCAAAGACACCATTTCTGAGTAAAAACCCTTCCCCGTCTTGCCCCCTTCCGGAACATCCTCCGGAAGGGGGCAGATTTTTGCAAAAATCGGACGGCCCTTTTCTCCTGTGGCACATTTTTTGAGCACGGAACCGCCCGTCCCCGGGGGGGATTGTTTTTACCACACTCCCCCCGGGGCCGGCGGGTTCTACGGGACGGCCCTGCCGCATAAGGTTGAGTAAGAGACTTTGTGGGGAGGAACCTTTTATGGAACAATCGTCTGCCCGTTTGGTTCGGACGGCAAAGGGAGCGTTGTTGGGCCTTTGCGTGGCTCTGGCGGCCGCCGTGTTGTTGACCTTTTTCTTTTCGGCACTTCTTACCTTGGGGGTCCCGGAGGGGATTGTCCCGTTTTTTGCCCATTTGACGGTGCTGTTGGCCGCCGCAGGCGGGGGAATGGCGGCCGGAATCAAGGGGAAAACCAACGGCCTGCTTTCGGGCCTTTTCACCGCCGCCGCCCTGTTTTTACTTCACTTTCTTGGGGCGGTCCTGTTCGGAGAAATCTCCCTCTCCTTCCTGACCTACCTGGGGGCGGAGGTCCTGGGAGGCATTTTGGGCGGAATTCTTGGGGTCAATCTGCGACGGGACTGACCACCGTTTCCCCCGGTTCCCCATTTTCGGCTACGGCAAAAATTGGTTTTTTGGATTCCATGATTTTCCCGTTCTTTTGGAGATACTAAGGGCAGAAAGGACGGGATTTATTATGGAAGTTATTTTTTATCTTTTTGCCTTTTGGCTTGGAGGGACCGTTTATCAGACCCTGGAGCTTTGGTGGCGGCGGAGGACCCATTGGACCATGTTTTTGGCGGGGGGAACCTGTGCCGTATTGCTGGAGTTTTTGTGCAACGGCGTATTTTTTGACCTTCCGCTGCCCTTTAAATGCTTGCTGGGGGCTTTGATTATCACCGCCGTGGAATTTGTTTTCGGATGCATCGTCAATCTGAAAATGGGAATGAACGTCTGGGATTACTCCAATCTGCGGGGGAACGTCTTGGGGCAGGTCTGTCCCTATTTTTCGGCCCTTTGGTGCGTTTTGTCCCTGCCGGCCCTGTTGCTTTTGAACCTACTGCACACCGTCATCGTCTGACGAAAGGAGAGACCCCGTGAGCAACCGACTGCAATACGAGACCAGCCCCTACCTGCTTCAGCACCGGGACAACCCGGTGGATTGGTATCCCTGGGGCGAAGAAGCCTTTGAACGGGCAAAACAAGAGGACAAGCCCATTTTTTTGAGCATCGGCTACAGCACCTGCCATTGGTGCCACGTGCTGGCCCATGAAAGCTTTGAGGACCAAGAGATTGCCGAGATTCTCAACCGTTATTTCGTTTCCGTCAAGGTGGACCGGGAGGAACGGCCGGACGTGGATAGCGTGTATATGGCCGTGTGCCAGGCCTTTACGGGAAGCGGAGGATGGCCCACCAGTATTTTCATGACCCCGGACAAGGAACCCTTTTTTGCGGGGACCTACTTCCCCAAGACCGCCCGGGGCGGAATGATTGGCATGAAGGAGCTGCTGCTGTCCGTACACCAACATTGGCAGTCCAACCGGGAGGCCCTGCTCCAACAGTCTAAGGAGATTTTGCGGACGTTGAATCCCTCCGGCCCCGCCTCGGGAGACTCGGGAGAGAATCTACTCCAAAAAGCCGTCGGGGAATACAAGGCCGTCTACGACCGGGCCTGCGGCGGCTTTGGCTCCCCACCTAAATTTCCCACCCCCCACAATCTTTTGTTTTTGCTGACCTATTACGAGCGATACGGGGACAAAGACTGCCTTGAAATGGCGGAGCACACCCTGCTGCAAATGTACAGGGGCGGCCTTTTCGACCACGTGGGATTCGGATTTTGCCGCTACTCCACCGACCGCCGGTTTTTGGTCCCCCACTTTGAAAAGATGCTCTACGACAACGCCCTGCTCATTTTGGCCTATTGCAAGGCCTATGAGGCGTCAAAAAACCCCTTGTACCTTGAAATTGCCGAAAAAACCGCGGAATATATCCGCCGGGAGATGACCTCTTGCGAAGGGGGTTTTTTTAGTGCCCAGGACGCGGACAGCGAGGGGGAGGAGGGGAAATTCTACCTGTTTACCCCCCAAGAGATTACCGACGTGCTGGGCAAGGAGCAGGGCAACGCCTTCTGCCGCCACTTCGACGTCACCCCCGCCGGAAACTTCGAGGGAAAAAGCATCCCAAACCTGTTAAAAAGCGATGAAAAAAGCATCCAAAGCCTGTTGAAAAGCAATGAAAAAAGCATCTCCAGCCTATTGAAAAGCGAAGGAAAAAGCATCTCCAGCCTATTGAAAAGAGAGGGAAAGAGCATCCTAAACCCAAGGAGGAGCGAGACCGGGGCCTCCTGGGAGCCGTGGCTTGCTCCCTTGCGGGAATATCGGAGGAATCGGTATTCCCTTTCCCTGGACGATAAAATTCTCACGGCGTGGAACTCCTTGATGATTGCCGCCCTGTGCCGGCTTTTTCTGGTCAGCAAAAAGAGCGAATACCTGGACCGGGCCCGGAGGGCGGATGCCTTTTTGCAGGCCCATCTGCAGGAAGACGGCCGACTCTTCGTCAGTTATCGGGCGGGGAAGCGGGGCGTTTCGGGGTTTTTAGACGACTACGGATGCTGTATTTTAGCTCAACTGTCCCTCTACCGGGCCACCCTGGAGGAGGAGTATTTGACCCGGGCCCGAGACCTGCAAAAACAAGTCTTTGACCGATTTTCCGCCCCGGATGGGGGCTTTTATCTCTACGGACGGGACAGCGAATCCTTGCCCCTGCGTCCCAAGGAGACCTTTGACGGAGCCATCCCCAGCGGAAATTCCATGATGGCGTATACGCTGGTCCAACGGGCCTGGATTACAGGGGACGAAAAAGATTTTGCCGCCGCAAAAAAACAACTGGAATTTCTCACCTCCCAAGGAGAAGGACACCCCACGGCCCGTGCCATGTTTTTGTGGGCCCTCTTGGAATCCCGGGAACCCCCCATGAAAATTACGGTGGTCTTAGACGGCCAGACCTCCACCAAAGCCCTGGCCCTCAAGCTCCCCCCCGAGGCTCTGGTTTCGGTCCGAAATCGGCCCACGGAGGAATTTCCCCTCCGCAACGGCAAGACCACCTATTATATCTGCCGGGGCCACCGTTGCCTTCCGCCCACTAACGACCTCCCCTCGGGCGGGTCCGCCAAGTCTTAAAGGGGAATCTCAAGGGAGATTGACATCTCCCCTCGGGCGGGTCTATTCCGTTCTGAAGGCGGGATTCCCCTTTCAGCGAACTCAATTTTTCCGCCCGAAAAGAAAATTTTTAGAAACTGCGTCCGCCTCCAAAAGCCTGACTCTCCGGGGGGGGTGGCTGACTTACCCTCCCTTATTCTGATGAGGGAGGGTAAATCGTAAGTTTTTTTTAAATTTCCCCCTTTGGGAAAAAAATCCCTTGCATTTTTTTTGTCTATATGTTATAATTTTCATATACAAAGAGCGATGAAGCATCGCTTGCGAAGGACGGCATCCCCCGTCCCGGAGGTTGGCTGAGGACGGCCTTGGACCAACGGCTGGGGATTGTCTGCCTATTTTTTTGCTCCCGTTGTAGTAAACACTACAGTAAAAAAACACATTGAGGGGAGAAACGATGAAGAATGCCTTTGAGATGCTCCGCCGAGGATTGGTATGGTGCGTAGTCGCCTTTGCGGTGTTCATGATGATTTTTACGGTCATCTCCGTCACCGTCTTTGACCGTGGGGACCGCAGTTTGCTGGGGCATAAACTATTCATTGTCCGTTCCGATTCCATGGCCGCCACCGACTTTCGGGCGGGGGACCTGATTTTGGTCAAGGAGGCGGACCCCTCCACCTTGGAAGAAGGGGACGTTATTTCCTTTTTGTCCCAGGACGCAGACCGGTTCGGGGAGACCGTCACCCATAAAATCCGCAAAAAGACCGTGGACGCCCAGGGGAATCCCGGCTTCATTACCTACGGGACCTCCACCGGCACCGACGACGATACGGTCGTTACCTATCCCTATATTTTAGGAAGATACGAAACCCGAATCCCCGGCCTGGGCAGATTTTTTTCCTTTTTAAAGACCGGCCCCGGCTATTTCCTCTGTATTTTCCTTCCCTTTGCCTTGATTATTTTATACGAGGGGTTCCACTTTTTCTCTCTGCTTCGCCGATACAAGGGGGAGCAGGCCGAGGCCCTGGAGGAAGAACGGCGTGCCCTTGCGGAGCAACGGGCTGAGACCGAAAAAATGCTCCGGGAATTAGAGGCCCTGCAGTCCCGGCTGGAGACCCCCCAAGGCTCCGCCTCCCAGGCGTCCACTACGGCATCCGTCGAAGAACCGCGTCCTGCGGAATCCGCCGCGGAACCGTATTCTGAGTCCGCCGCGGGACCGTATCCTGCGGAATCCGCCGAAGAACCGCGTCCTGCGGAATCCGTCGAGGACCCGTATCCTGAGTCCGCCGCGGGACCGTATCCTGCGGAATCCGTGACGGAACCGCTTTCCTCGGAAACAGAATAAATTTTCCTTGGAAACTCGGGATTTTGCTTTTGCTCTTTCCTTTTCCGTGCCGCCCCTTTCCTTTTCCTTAACCATTGGCATAACGGGCGGCAATCAAAGGTTATATCTTTTTTTTCAGGATACGACCTTTGATTGCCGATAGGCTGATTTCAGAAAGGAGGTCATTTTTCATGACCAAGACAAAAAATTTCAACCGCACGCTTCTGATGAGTGCCCTCACACTTCTGATGTGCGTATCCATGCTTGTTGGCAGTACCCTTGCCTGGTTTACCGACAGCGTCAATTCCGGCGTAAACACCATTCAGGCCGGAAGCCTTGACATTGCCCTTGAGTATTCCACCGACGGTACTACCTGGAACGACGCAGAAGGCGAGACCCTCAGCTTCATGACGGCAGACGGCCGCACCGACTCCATTCTCTGGGAGCCCGGATGCACCTACCGGCTACCCGCCATCCGCGTCCGCAACAACGGCAATCTTGCCCTGAAGTACGACATTGTAATCAACGGCGTATCTGGGAATTCAAAGCTTCTGAAAGCCATTGACTTTACCGCCAACGGACAGTCCATTTCCACCGTTTCCGGGACTTTGACCGCCCAGGGCGAGGTCTCTGAGCCCCTGGTGATTGAAGGTCACATGAAGGAAACGGCCGGCAATGAATATCAGGGCCTGACCCTTTACGGAATCGGCATTACGGTTTACGCCACCCAGCACACCTATGAAAAGGACAGCAACGGCAACGAGTACGACGACATTGCTCCCAAGGCAACTCAGAGCCAAATCAACGCGCTGGCCAAGACTTTGGCAGAAGCTCCCGACGGCTCCACCATTTATCTGGACGCCCTGGACTACGGTGCTATCACCCTGGGCTCCGGTGCTTATACCTATCCCTCTTATGCAAAGAATCTTACCATCGTGGGCAACGACTCCGCCCGCTTCACCAAATTTACCATCGGAAATAAAACCATCGAAGGCTGGACCTTTAAAAACGTTACCTTCGCAAAAGACGGCCTTCTCCTTTCCAATACGTCCAACGCCAAGGGTCTGACCATCGACGGATGTAAATTCGTAGAAGGGGCCAATCTGTCCCTGCTGGCTCCCAGCGGGACCCGCCACAACGACGTAGTCGTTAAGCACACCTCCTTCACCAACGTTTCCGCATACGTGACCAGCGACGGCAAGGCCGTTCCCGCCATCCTCATCCAGGGCACGGAAAACATTACCGTGGAGGACTGCACCTTCCTGGATGCGGGTCACAACGCCCTGCAGATCGTCCGTCCTTCCGGCACCGTGTCCGTCACCGGCAACACCATCGACGGAACCATCGACCGGGCCATTCGGTTCTCCCTTTCCAACGACGTCGCCCTGACCATCAGCAGCAACACCGTAAATACCAACGGAGACGATCAGGGCGAACTGATGAAGATCGGCGGCTGGGACAACATCAACACCTACCCCACCCTGACCGGCGCCCGCTGCGACGGAGCCACGGAAGCAGACGCCTCCGTCGTGGGCACCGACTATATCGTAAAGAATCTCGCGGACTGAAATCCGTCCCGTACCTCGAATCAAAAAATTGTCCGTCCTGTCCCCTTCGGGGGACGGGGGGCGATCAAAGGGAAAAAGAACCCCCAACCCTCTTTTCCCCTTTGATGGCCGAAAAAAGGAGGCACCCCATGGATTGGATCAAAGGAATTTGGAATTTCCTCTCCTGGGTCCTTGTGGCCCTGATGGGAGCCTGTGCCCTCCTGTTGATCGGATCCCGTCTGATGGGATACCACCCCTACGCCGTCCTTTCGGGGAGCATGGAGCCTACCTATCGGACCGGCGATCTGATTTTCGTCAAAGCCGCCGACCCGGAAACCATCCGACCCGGCGACCCCATCACCTTCCGATTCGGAGAAACAACGGAACCAAAAGATTCCATAGGAAACCCGGCAACGGCAACCGAAGGTCTGCAAGAAGACCCGACGACGACCGAAGGTCTGCAAGGGAACCCGGAAGGGGCCACCCGCGGGGATGCCCGGGGCGTTGCCACCCATCGGGTCATCTCGGTGGATGCCGAAGGCCGGTGCTTTTATACCCAAGGGGACGCCAATGACACACCCGACGGAGAGCCGGTGCCCTTTGACAACCTTTTGGGCGTTCCCCGGTTTTCCCTGCCCCTGCTGGGGTATTTGGTCCGGCTTCTTCGGACGGTCCCGGGGAAATTAGCCGCCGCAGGAGGAATTCTCCTTCTGATTTTGGGGATATTGCTTCCCCGGGGAAATAATCCTTGCTGAGACGAGTAGAAATGCCCATAAAATTTGATGATACATTTTACCCCAGTATTTTTCAGATTCCCCATAGAAACGATTTTGGGAAAAGGAGGACCTTATGTTGGCAAGAATGAAATGGAAGATGGCAGCGGTATCGCTGATTGCCGTGATTCTGACCCTTTTGATTCCGGGGACCGTTGCCTTTTATTCTACCGTGGAAAAGACCTCCAACGTGGTGACCTCGGGGAATCTCCGACTGCTGGTTCACGAGACCGGGGATGGGGACAAGCCCTTCCCGGAGAACGGAGTTTCGGTCCTGCCCGGGGACAAGGTTTCCAAGAAGGTTTGGGTAGAAAATGACTGCCGGCACCCCTTTTACGTCCGGGTCAAGGTGACGCCCGGGGTCGATTTGCAGGGCCTTTCCCCCGAAGAATGCTTAAAACTGAACGTGGACGAGGAGCATTGGGAATTCCACGACGGATGGTACTACTACAAAGACGCCGTCGCCCCCGGTCAGACCACACCCCACGTATTCTCCCAGGTGGAGATTGTAGGCTCGAAGGTGGATAACCTCTACATCGGCAAGACCCTGACCCTCACCGTCAACGCCCAGGCGGTCCAGAGCGAAAACAACCCCATCACCGACGGCAAAACCTACCCCGCCTCCGGCTGGCCCGTGGAATAAGGAGGGCGTATTGATGAAAAAACTCATTGCCATATTCATTTTGTTGGGAGTGGCCCTTGCTTCGTCCCTCCCCCTCTGGGGAGCCGAGGGAACGGTGAGCTACCAGGGCCGGGCGAAGGGCTTTATCTTTGAGCCCGGAAGCGAACATTCCCCCACGGATTTGTTCCCCGACTTCAAGGACGTGATGCCCGGGGACACCTTGACCCAGAAAATCACCATCAAAAACGATGCGGATAAGAACGTTAAGGTCAAAATTTATCTTCGCTCTCTGGGAGCCCGCCAGGACTCCGTGGAGTTTCTCTCCCAGCTGGGATTGACCGTCCGAACGAGGGAAGGCGACGAGCAAGCCTATCTGTTCGACGCCGCCGCCAGCCAACGGGCCCAGTTGGGCGACTGGGTCTGCCTGGGGACCCTCTATTCCGGGGGCAACGTCTCCCTGGATGTGACTCTGGACGTTCCCGTGACCCTGGACGATGAATTTCAAAGCCGCATCGGCACTCTGGATTGGGAATTTAAGGTAGAAGAATTCCCCGTGGAAGATACGGACCCCAAGCCGCCCCCAACCGACGGCACAAATGCCCCGGCGTGGATTTTCCTGATGCTTCTTCCCTTGACGGGGGCCCTTCTGTTGCTGTGGCACAAAAGACGGACCGAAGAAGCAGGCTCCGCCAACTAACCTCGGAAGGAGAGAAGCAGCGTGACTCGTGCACCAAAGAAACAATCCAATAAAAAGCTCGCCCTCGTCCTGGCCCTGTGCACCCTTCTCATCTGGGGTCTGTTGGGCACGGGACTGTCCCTGGCATGGTTCACCGATACGGCCCCTCAGAGGAATAATTTGTTCCATTTTGGGAATTTTGAGGTACAGGTCTCCCGCCGATTGCCCGACGGCACCTGGGAGACGGTCAACGAACAGACCAAGCTCTTCGACACCCAGGCTCTCTACGAGCCCGGCTACGTCCAAATCGTCTTTTTGAAGGTGGAGAACCGGGGCGACTCGGAATTCCGCTTTGATACGGCGGTCAACGTCATCGGATATACCCCCGGACAGAACGGAGACAGCCAAACCTTCCGCCTCCAGGACCATTTAACCTTCGGCCTTGTCATCTCGGATACGGAGCAAGCCATGGAGCAAAGCCTCCCCGACCGGGAATCGGCCAAACAAGCGGCACAAACGCCCCTCAGCCATTATACCGCCCAACCCACCCCCCTCCGCCCGAGACAGACGGCATACCTGACCCTGGCCCTGCGGATGCCCGAACAAGTCGGCAACCTTGCCAACGCCAACCCAAACCCCAACGGCTCCGCCAGCGGGAACAGCAATGCCACTGCCCCCAGAGTAGACCTGGGCATCACCGTCAAGGCGGAACAAATCCACGATTGACGGCAACACCCCCCAAGACAATCATTTTACGTTGACGGCGACGCCCTCCAAAGGCAATCACTTCACTTTGACGGCGATACACCTCAAAGACAATCACTTTACGTTGACGGCTCCGGAAATGGAATTTCATCAGGAACGGCAACGAAACCTCGGAAAGGAGGAGGATGACGTGAACCTACGGTATTCTCGGATTTTTCACGTCTTGAAACATAAGAAAAGGGAAAGAAACACGCTCCTTCCCCGGATCGCCGCCGCTGCGGCCGTGGCAATGTTTGGGCTGACGGCCCTGAGCATTACGGCCTACGCCTATTTTTCCCGGACCGTGATCTCCCGGACCGGACCTATTCAGGGGGCGACCTTTGAAACGGACATTTCTCTTCGGATCCCCGGCCAGACGGAAGAGGTACACCCCGTCAGCCGGACGAAGCACACCTGCGTGGTGGACCTTTTGCCCAACGAGGAATACGTGGTCACCGCATCCTTGGCTCAAGGAAACACGGCAACCACCGGTTTTTTGGTCATCTCCATCCCCGGCAGTGACGTATCTTATCACACCCAGCAGCTGACGGCCTCCGGGCCCCAAGGGGCAGGACAAAGACAAGCCCCCTCTCCCACCGACACCGAAGCCCTGACCTTCCGAATCTCGGTCACCACCCCCACCCGGGTGGAGATTGAATCCCGGTGGGGCACCTCGTCCCTCCACGGGGACCCGGACAACCCCCGGTACGTCATAGCAGGGGAACTTTTACTACTGGATCCTCTTTCAAACCAATTCCCCCAGTCGTCTCACACACCATCCCTGCAGGGAACGTCCCAATCCCAAGTTTTCCCGCCCCTGACCACCGACACCGAGAACTCCTCGGACAGCACCGACTCCCATACAGATTCCGGCACCGACTCGGGTGCCAATTCCGTAAATTCCACGGATAGCGTCGATTCCACCGATTCCACTTCTACCGATTCCACTTCTACCGATAGCGTCGACTCCACCGACACCGCAGATTCCACCGACTCCACCGATACCGCAAATTCCACAAACTCCACGGATTCTGCCGATTCCGCGAGCAACGTAGATTCCGGCACCCCCGGGGAAGGATCGGGGAACCCCTCCGGGACTACCGACGGACAAGAGGGAACCGACTCGACCGGGAGTTCGGATAACGTAGATTCTACCGACGCAGAAGAGGGAAAAGACTCCGCCGAAGGCTGACCCGGACGGAAACCCGGAGAGCCGGAGAAGCCCTGTCCCTATCCCCCATAAAAAGATGCTCCCCCCGCAATGCGGGGGGAGTTTTGCGTTGCCCCGCGTTGCGGGGAGAGTTTGCGTTGCCCCCTTGCGGGGGGGGGTTGCGTTGCCCCGCGTTGCGGGGACGATTTTTTGGTTAGCCCAAGGCGACCATGCTGAACACGAGGCCGAACAGGGCGACGGTTTCGCAGAGGCCGACCACCGTAATGTACTGGGAGAAGCCCTTTCCGGTTTCAGCCAGGGCGTCTGCACCGGCTGCACCGGCTTTTCCTTGGAACACGGCGGAAATGGCCATTGCCACGCCGGAGGCAATGCCGAGGCCCAACAAGAAGGTGGGGTCGGCGGAGGAACCTTTCATCTGCTGCATCAAAAGAAAGCCGTAAATGGTCTGGGTCAGAGGAGCACCGGCAAATACGGTCAAAATGAAGGGGGCGGTCTTATTGCTCAGGTAGCACTTTTTCCAAGCACCGATGGAGGCCTGGCCTGCGATCCCGATCCCAATACCCGAGCCGATGGCGGCAATGCCCATTGCCAATGCGGTTCCCAACAATCCGAAGTTCATAACAATTCTCCTTTATAATCAATTTTTTTATTGTTTGTTCATTCTTTGAAGGGTTTAAACTTATGTCCACTCCAGGACATATCCAGATGGGAGGAAAATTCCAACGTGTTAAGCCGGATTCCGTGGACGATGACCGACAGGACGTTTAAGACCATGTTCAGTCCGTGTCCGAAGACCAAAAGGACGATGGCGAGGATCATGAACATAAAATTCCCCAGCAAAGGACCTGCCAGTTCGTTGACCGTGGCAGAGATTGCGGCCCCCGCAAGTCCGACGGCCCAGAGCCGGATGTAAGAAACGATGTCCGAGAATACGTTGACCACCCCAAGCAAGACCGATACGATGTTGGTAAGACTGCTGAGGATAGACTTGATGATGCTTCCTTCGTAGTTTGAGAATACGAAGCTCAGGAAGAATCCGACGCCGATCAGTCCAAGGGCAACGGTTCCTACGGGAACGCCGCCGATGACCAGTCCAAAGCTGAAGACCTGAGGATTTACCACAAGGCTGAGGACCAGATAATAAATTCCAAAAAGCTGTAGAATGGACCCAAGATCTCCCAATAGCTTCAGAGACCGCCGGTTTCTCACCATGCCCTTCACGTGGGCGACGGTAAGCTGGATCAGAGCCAGCGAGAAGCAGAAGATCTGGAGGTTCTGAGCCGTGGTGAGGCCAGCCGCCCCCTCGGTCCAGAAGGGATACCAGATCTTATCCCCGTAGACGTTTGAAATCACCGGGATCGACAGACTCTTCAACCACTGAGGCAGCTGATCCGGGGAAAGGCCGAACCAAGTGCAGGTGAGGGTCCCCCACAGAACGGTGGATAAGCCAAACAGGCCGACCAGCAAAAAGGTGGGCGAGACGGTTCTTTTGGTGATCAGGGCCTTGAGAATGGGAAGAGCCGCAATGGCACAGACCAGAAGCCCGTATCCTCCGTCCCCGAAAATAATTCCGAAAAAGACCAGGATAAAGGCCAAGAACCAGCCGGAAATATCATACTCAAAATACCCGGGCACCGTCCCCAAAAAGTCAGTCAAGGGATAGATCAGGCTGACCAGCTTGTTGTTCTTCAGCTTGGTGGGAACGTTGTCCTCTTCTCCGGGATCCTCCACCAAAAGGCCCCAGGAATTCCGTGCCGCCGCTTGCCGTAGCCGGTCCACGTTTTCCGCCTCGGTATATCCTACGAAATAAGCCACGGAAACTCCCGGATTCCGGGCCGGGGACAGGCGTTGCTCCGCCATCCCCGCGGCGTAGGTTTCAAACTCTATTTCCTTCTCCAGGGACGCGATGGCATCCTTGATGCCGTCCACGTAGCAGATGTAGGAGGCGATCCGTTGGGAGATCTCTTGGATCCGCTGGGACAGCCGGGCCACCTGCTGCTCCATTTCGTCCGTGGACTGCCGGGGGAGCGTCAACCGAAAGCCCTTTAACTGTGACTCCCAGGCTTTGTCCGGGACGGTGCCCACGGCTTTGTCCGGGACGGTGTCCACGGTTTTGTCCGGGGATTTGTGGGACCCGGACCGGCACAGGAGGAACTTGACCGAGGATTTGCCGAACTCCAGAGGGACAGTTTTCAGGTCCTCGGGCAAGGCTTGGTAGTCGGCCTTGGGCATTTCGTAGAAGGAAATTTGAATTCCCTTTTCCTCCAACTCCCATAAGGGACGGGGATCCACAGGACCCCAGCCCTTCAGCCGGGCCAGCTCTTCGGTCAGGGCAATTTTTTCTGCCCGCCGTTGCTTTTGCTCTTCCTCCAGGGCGGAAATCTCCGCCACCAGGGTCAGGGCCTCCGAGGGAGAGAGGGGCTTTTGCAGGACTTTTTTCTTTTTGCCCAGGGTGAACAGTCCCCGTTCCAGGGAAGCGACCTGCTCCCGCAGGGCGGTGAGTCTTTCCCCGGAGCCCTCGCGGATCTCCACGTGGACCATTCCCAGCTTGCGGAGCTTTTTGAGCGTCTGTTCCTTTTGGTCCCCCAAGATGATGAGGGATATCTTTTTCATGGGTACGATCATAAGGAATCGACCTCCCGTCCGGAAGCCTCGGCATTACGAAGGGCTATTTTTCCTTTGGATATTTTGGAACGCACCACGGCACTGACCTGCTGGTCGGCCATGTAGATTGATATTTTTCGGATATTTTCCTCTGTTTCGGGAATCTTTACCTTTTCAAACAGGTTTACCCGCTGGGAGGTGGCAAGAAGCTCAGCCTCCAGCCGTCGGACCTGTTCCTCCAGGACCTCCGCCTCCAGGTCGAGGGCGATGGCCTTCTCCATATGGTTTGCGGCGATGTCCACCCAGAGGGGCGTTTGGTACAGGTCGTAGTCTCCCCGGGAGAAGTCCGCACCCTCAAAGATGGGGATCTCCACCCCAGCGATATTGCCTTTTCCCTTCCGAATATTGCGGACGGTGATGATTTCCCGGGGGAAGGCATCCCCTTCGCTGAAAACGCCGATCCAATCGTGAAATCCCTGTTCAAGCGTGGCCTTTTGCGTTCGCACGGCCTTTGCTTTTGCTTCAATTCCGCGGATCTCCGATTGGAGCTGTTGCTTTTTCAGGGTCAGGGTCGGCAAATATCTGCGGTACATTTTCAATGCGTCCTTTTGTACCTTTAACTCATTTTTCGTCAGTTTGATTTTTGCCAAAGCAACAACCCTCCCTTACCCTTTCGGCCAAAATTCATCCGTAAGGTCCGACTTGATACCGGTCTCGTCCTTCTCGAAGCATTGGGCCAAAATCTGCCAGCTCAGGTTCAGGGACTCTTCCAGGGTCATGTTCACCGACAGGTCCATCAGCTTATCTTCAAACAGTTCGCCGTATTTCAGCAGTTTTTCATCCCAACGGCTCATGGAGAAGCCCATGTTCTTCTTCTCAAGGGTCTCCTTATAGGAAGCATACATCCGAATCATGGCGTCCATCAACGCCCGGTGGTCCTTGCGGGTCTTGCCGTTGACGTTCTGCTTCAGCCGGGACAGGGAGCCAAAGGGCTCGATGCGGCCGCCCTTCAGATAATACTGCCCTTCCGTAATGTACCCCGTATTGTCGGGCACGGGATGGGTCACGTCGTCCCCGGGCATGGTGGTAACGGCCAAAACCGTAACCGAGCCGGAGTCGGAGAAGTCCACGGCCTTTTCATAGCGGGCGGCCAGCTGGGAATAAAGGTCCCCGGGATAGCCCCGGTTGGAGGGCACCTGCTCCTGGGTGATGGCGATTTCTTTCATGGCGTCGGCGAAGTTGGTCATGTCGGTGAGAAGGACCAGAACGTCCTTGTTTTGCAGTGCAAACTGCTCGGCAACGGCCAGCACCATATCGGGAATCATCATACATTCCACGGTGGGGTCGGAGGCCGTATGAATAAACATGACGGTCTTGCTCAGGGCTCCGCCCTTGGAAAGCTCTTCTTTGAAATAGAGGAAGTCGTCGTATTTCAGTCCCATGCCCCCCAGGACGATGACGTCGGCCTCGGCCTGCATTGCAATGCGGGCAAGCAGCTGGTTGTAGGGCTCTCCGGAAATGGAAAAGATGGGAAGCTTTTGGGACACCACCAGGGTGTTGAACATATCAATCATGGGGATGTTGGTACGCATCATCCGATTGGCCAAAATCCGCTTGGTGGGATTGACGGAGGGTCCGCCGATGGGCTTCAGATTGTCGGTGAGGGCGGGGCCGTTGTCCCGGGGCTCGCCGGAGCCGTTGAAGATTCGGCCCAGCAGGTCCTCGCTGAAGGATACCCGCATTTCGTGGCCCAAGAACCGGACCTCGTCTCCCGTAGAGACGCCCTGACCGCCGGCAAAGACCTGCAGGGACACGGTTTCGCCCTCAATCTTGTTTACCTGGGCCAGGGATTTCCCGAACCGGGTTTGGATCTGGGCCAGCTCCATGTACTGCACGCCCGAGGCCTTTACGGTAATCACGCTTCCGGTGATGGATTCTATTTTGTTATATACCTTATTCATGCTCATTCACCGTCCTTCAATAAGGCTTCTGCCCGGGGAGTCAGTTTGCCCTGTCCTTCCCGGTAGAGAAGATCGATCTCGGCCTCCGCCTTTCGGAAGGCGTCGCTGTCAAATTCCGCATAGTTCCAGTCAATGAATTTTTGCCGCATCCGATGGAAGAAGGTTCGGGCCTCGTCCTTGTTGGCCAAGACGAAATCACTGCCCAAAACGGAGATCAGCTTGTCGGTGACGTACCGCTGACGGAGGGTCCCGCAGTTGGCATCCACCGGGTCAAAGGAGTTCTGCTGGAGATAGACGGCGTCAAGCATTTCGGATTTCAAATATACGGTATAGTCGGAAAGGGCGGTGCCCTCTTCCCCGACGACCTTCATCATGGACCCGATCTCGTCCCCGTGATGAAGGATCCCTTTGCAATATTCGGACTTTTGGGGGTCGATGACGCTCTTGTATTTGGACCAGGAGATCAAGGGGTCGATGGCGGGATATTTTCTGGCGTCCGACCGTTCCCGAGAAAGGCCATGGAAGGCCCCGACCACCTTCAAGGTCGCCTGGGTGACCGGCTCCTCAAAGTTTCCGCCGGCGGGGGAAACGGTTCCACCAATGGTGACCGAGCCCTTGCTTCCGTCGGGCAAGCGGACGTACCCGGCTCGCTCGTAGAAGGCGGCGATGTAAGATTCCAGGTAAGCGGGGAAGGCTTCCTCCCCCGGGATTTCCTCCAGCCGTCCCGACATTTCCCGAAGGGCCTGGGCCCAGCGGGAGGTGGAGTCGGCCAACAGAAGGACGTTGAGTCCCATTTGCCGATAATATTCCGCAAGGGTAACCGAGGTGTAGACCGAGGCTTCCCGGGAAGCCACCGGCATGGAGGATGTGTTACAAATAATGATGGTCCGTTCCATCAGAGAACGGCCGGTCTTCGGGTCGGTCAGCCGGGGGAACTCGGTGAGAGTTTCCACCACTTCTCCCGCCCGTTCGCCGCAGGCCGCGATAATTACGATGTCCACGTCCGCATATTTGGAGGTGGTGTGCTGCAGCACGGTTTTGCCTGCTCCGAAGGGTCCGGGGGTACAGTAGGTGCCACCCTTGGCCACGGGGAAGAAGGAATCCACCAGCCGGACCTTAGTCTCCATGGTTTCCACGGGAGCCAGCCGTTCGCTGTAGCACCGAATGGCACGCTTCACCGGCCACTTGAAGGACATGGAGAGGGGAATCTCCCGGCCTCGCTCGTCGGTCACCACCGCGATGGTCTCTTTTACGTTATAGAACCCCGGTTCCGCGATGGACGTTACGGTGTAACTGCCCAAAAGATAAAAGGGAATAAAAATTTTATGGGTAAAGGCTCCCTCGGGGACGGTTCCCAGGTACTGACCGGCACGCAGAACGTCTCCTACCCGTGCCGTGGGGGTGAATTCCCAGGTTTTTGCCCCGTCCAATCCGTCCGCATAGTTTCCCCGTTCCAAGAACCAGCCCGCCTGCTCTGCCAAGAGAGGCAGGGGATTTTGCAAACCGTCGTAAATTTGTCCCAAAAGGCCGGGGCCCAGCTCTGCCGACAGCATCTCCCCCGTAAAGGACACCCGGTCCCCCCATTGGATGCCCCCGGTCATTTCGTAAACCTGAATTTGTGCAATCTTGCCCTTGATGCGGATAACCTCGCTCTTCAGGGCAACGTCGCCCACGTGCACGTAGCATATTTCATTCATGGAAACGCTGCCGTCGAATTCCACCGACACCAGGTTCCCGTTAATGCTGACGACCTTTCCTACGTTTTCGCTCATATTAAGCCTCCCACCCATCTCCGTTTAGAATGGAGTTGTAAATATTTTGATACGTGGCTTTGCCAAGGGCCGTGTCAAACTGCCGAATCCGCGAAATCAGCTTGAGCTTCAGAGCATAGTAAAAAATATAATCCTCCGAAAACCCATCCATGGGCCGAAGGTCCTCCAAAAAACTCAACCGATAGTTCAGCAAAAGAATTTCTGCCTCCAGGGGGTTGTCCGCCTCCACTGCCGCGGTTGCCACCTGGGCTATTTCCGGGGACGCGGCTTCCGTCTCCACGTCAAAGGACTTGTTCATCCGGTCTGCCCGGACCTTGGCCAGGGCCAGCCGCAGCCGTCGCTCCCCGTCGTTCCAGGCCGTTACCAAGGCCGAAGAAGATTGTTCGGGCGTCACCGAGGGCACGAGGGTTAAATGCTCCAGCTCCCCCAAGGCCCGTTTCCCCAAGAAACGGCCACACAGCTCCCACAGCCTCTCCTCGGTCATGGGCAGAGGCATGTGCTCGCTGATTCCGTCCAGGGACGGAAGCTGGGAAATCAGATAATACTCCGCCATCGCCATTACGCCTCTTTCAAAAGCTCGGTCACCTTCGGACTGAGATAGTTGGAAAGCATCTCCACCACAGCCTCGGTGGAATAATCGTAATAGACCTCTCCGTCGTTCAAGCAGATGCGGAATCCGCCGTCAAAGTTGTCCTTGGCCTTCAGGGTGACCCCCTTCGCCATCCGTTCCTTCAGACCTGCCAAAAGAGCGTCCTCCAGGGAACGCAACCGTTCGCTGTTCAACACCACCGAAAGGTCCTCCCCGTCGGGATTCTTTGCCCAGTCCTCAACAATATTCAAAATCAGCCCGGAAAACGCTTCGGAGGAATATCCGGCAGAAACGCCCTCTCTGACGATTGCCTTCAGCTCCCGGACCACGCTCTCCCGGAAGGAAATCAGCAGATTCCGGCCCGCCTGACGAAGGGAGTCCTCCCCGGACTTCACCATGCGTTCCTTTTCGCTCTTGGCATCAGCCAGGATTTTCTCCGCCTGAGCCCGAGCCTGAGCCACGATTCTTTCCGCCTCGGCCGTTGCCGCGTTCCGTATCGAATCAGCCTCAGTTTCGGCCGCCTCCACTCCATCCTTTTTGATTTGGTCAATCAGCTCCTGAAGTTGAATTTCCATCGTGCCTTCTCCTTTTTAAATTATTTGATTCCTCCGGACCGTAAAAAGCAAAAAAGGAACCCCTATCCGTTGCCGTCCGCCGGTTCCTTTCTCTATCCATGGAATCATCCGATTTTTGTTCATTATACCATATTTTTTCGCTCCCGTCAAGGCTTTTCTTCGGGAAAGACACAAAAATTTCAGTTGTTCCCCACCTCCCCGTCCCCCACCCCTCTCTCCCCCCGCAATTTCCGGGCCAGAGAGGGCGTTTCAGCCCTTGCCCCGCGGGGGAAGCAGGGGGTCTTTTTAGCCC
>JAZTWH010000087.1:0-18090 GCA_045635765.1 Eubacteriales bacterium
ATCTCAATTTTTTCCCGAAGATGGTGAATATGGACGGCCACGGTGGATTCGGCTCCAAAGGGGGCGTCCTTCCAAACCTCCCGGTAGATCTCCCTGGGGGACATCACCCTTCCGGGATGCTGTAAAAACAACTTGAGAATATCGTATTCGATAGGCGTAAGAAAGACTTGCTTCCCGTCTGCCGTCACCTCTTTGGTCCGATCGTTCAACTCGATTCCGCCGCAGGTATAGGCGTCCTTTTGCCGAACTGTGCTCCCCAGGACCGTATATCGCCGCAGATGAGACCGAACCCGGGCAATCAGCTCCACCGGGTTAAAGGGCTTGGTAATATAATCGTCTGCTCCCAGATTCAACCCCAGAATCTTGTCCGTGTCCTCGCTTTTTGCGGTCAGCAAAAGGACCGGAACGTTGGACGTCTCCCGTAATTTCACCGTGGCCGAAAGGCCGTCGATTCCGGGCATCATGATGTCCATCAGAACCAGGTCTACGTTCCCCCGGCTCAGCCGTTCCAAGGCTTCGTCTCCGGAGTAGGCCTCCACCGTTTCAAATCCCTCCGCCGTCAGATAGATCTTCAGAGCAGATACGATGTCTTTTTCGTCGTCGCAAATTAAAATTCGGCTCATGTCATTCCCTCCGAAGAAAGTATAACAAAAATCTCTTTAAAAAGAAATCGCCAAAATCTTTAAGATTTCTTTAAAATTAACAATTTTATATATGATACCATAAAACTGTTACAGAATTAGGGCAAAAAAGAGTAATCCATCCCGGGACAGATTACTCTTTTCTTTCATTATACCATATCTTGGGGGCGGATCAGCCGATCGAAGGACTCTTCGTCCATCAATCCCAGCTCTGCGGCGGCTTGCTTCAGGGTCATGTTTTCTCTATAAGCTTTTTTGACTACCTTTGCGGCATTTTCGTATCCGATGTGGGGATTCAAAGCCGTGGCAATCATCAGGGAGCGATCGAGATTTTCCTTCATTTTACAGGCGTTTGCCTTTATCCCGCAAATACACCGCAGACGGAAGGATTCCATTCCCTCCGCCAAAAGGGTCAGGGATTGGAGATAATTATGAATCAATACGGGCATAAACACGTTCAGCTGGAAATTCCCTTGGCTTGCCGCCATCCCCACGGCCACGTCGTTGGCCAGTACCTGCACCGCAACCATGGTCATCGCCTCGCATTGAGTGGGGTTGACCTTCCCCGGCATAATGGAAGAGCCGGGCTCGTTTTCAGGAATGGTGATTTCTCCCAGTCCGCACCGGGGCCCCGAGGCCAGCCATCGGACGTCGTTTGCGATCTTCATCAGGTCTGCGGCAAGGGCCTTGAAGGCTCCGTGGGAAAAAACGAGGGCGTCCTTGGAGGTCAGACTGTGAAATTTGTTTTCCGCACTGACGAATTTCGTCCCGGTTTTCCGGGAAATTTCCTCTGCCACAAGAGAGCCGAATTCCTTGGGCGCGTTAATTCCCGTTCCTACCGCCGTTCCCCCTAAAGCCAGTTCCCGCAAGGGATCTATAGAAGCACGGATCATCTCGCCGTCGTGCTCAAGCATGCTTCTCCAGGCGGAAATTTCTTGGGAGAACCCAATGGGCGTTGCATCCATCAAATGGGTGCGGCCGCTTTTCAGAATACCTTCGTGTTCCCGTTCTTTTTCCCTCAGTGCCTCGGTCAGCCGTTCCAACGCGGGGAGAAGGGTCCGTTCAATTCCCAGGACCGCCCCAATGTGCATGGCGGTCGGGAAGGTATCGTTCGAGGATTGGGACATATTTGCATCATCGTTGGGGTGAATCAATGTTTTCCCCGCCGCCCGGTTTGCGTATCCCGCGATAACCTCATTTGCGTTCATATTGGTCTGGGTTCCGCTTCCCGTTTGCCATAGGGAGAGGGGAAATTCCCCGTCCAACTCCCCGGCAATGATTTTTTCGCAAGCCTGCGTAATGGAATCTCTCTTTTCCTCGCTGAGCTTTCCCAGCCGGAAATTTCCTTGAGCCGCCGCCTGCTTCAAAATCCCAAAGGCACGAATAATCTCTTTGGGCATTTTCTCCGTTCCAATGGGGAAATTTTCCAAACTTCGCTGGGTCTGGGCCGCCCACAGTCTGTCTGCGGGAACCTTCACTTCCCCCATGGTGTCGTGCTCGATTCGGTAATTATTCATGGGCCCCCGTCTCCTTTTCCGCGTCGGACAAAGCTTGCTCCTCAAATTTGGACAAAGCTTGCTCCTCAAATTCGGGCATGGACCCGTCCCATCTTTCCGGCGTTTCCGCCGCATCCGACGCGTCTTGCTCGCTCGCCATCGACCTTTTCGCCGCATCCGACGCGTCTTGCTCGCTCGCCATCGGCCTTTCCGCCGCTTCCGACGCGTCTTCTTTCTGGCTCGCCATTGGTCCGTCCGATGCTTCCGATGTTGACTTTTTGACGCGTGCCGGTTCTCGGAAGGTGGGGAATCCCTTGGGGAAAAGAATGGCCAGGACAAGGAATACGATCAGGCAAACAACGGAAAGGATGATGCCCGGCCAGAACCATTCGGGAGAATACCGAAGTTCTACCGTATGGGTTCCTGCCGTCAGGTTGGCTCCGATATAGGCACCGTCCAGGACGGGGACCTTTTCGGCCTCGGCTCCGTCCACGTAAAGTTTCCATCCGTCGGAGTCGGGGATGACCGTACAGAAGAGGCCGTCTTGCTTAACGTTGATCTCCCCCTTCAAATGGGTGTCGGAGAAGTCCGTAACGTCCCACACCTCATCGGTCAGGTTTGCCCAGCCCCGATCGAAATTTTCTTCGTTGAAATAATAACAGTAAAAGCTGATGATTTTGTTTTCCTTATTTCGGTCTGCTTTGATGCGGACCGTGAAGGTTTCGCCCGCTTCCACCTCGCACAAGGGGGAAATATACCGAAGGGACTCTACGGGGTGGGAATAGGTTTTCCCCGATTCCGTCGTCACGGTAATCTTACCGCCACCTCCCACACGCATATACGCGTAATAAGTTCCGGTGGATGCGGCGGTAAAGGTAATGTCCAAGGTCCCGTCGTTGTCGTTGGTGGTGTATTCGTAGGTTCCGGATCCCGTTTTTTCAATGGATTGGAAGTTGTGGCTTTCGAAGGAATCTTCTTGCCGGCTGAAGAAGATGCTGTCCTCCGACCCGGTCAGATGCTGGAAAAGGCGGTTCTGGACCTGGAAGGGACTGTTGGTAAATTCAATGTTCAACAGCTCCGGCTCGGTCATAAATCCCGCCCCTAAATAGGCGGTATTGCGGTAAACGTCCAGCTTATTTTCCGAAAAGATTTTTTCGGTTTCGGTGCCGTTCATCAGCGAACCGCTTCGGGAGACCAGGTATTTCAGCCCCAGCAAGGAATTGTTGACGGGGGAAGAGAAATTGTAGTAATAGCTGTTCGCTCCCGTAGTGAAGGCCATATGTCCCATCAGATCCCGGATTTTCCGATTCGCGGTGGACGAAAACTGTCCTGCTCCCCGGTAGCGGTACATGACCCCGTCATTGAGATAATAGCGGCAGGTCATTTCCCCCCGCCAGAAGGAACCGTCCGTATCCTCCAACCGCCGGAAGGTTTCGCAAATTTCCTTTTCCCGGTAGGGATAAGCGGAATAACTGCTTTTCCCTACGGTATCCATACTCAAGACCAGGCTGGAAATCATTTCTGCCATGATCAAAAGGCAAAGGAACACGGAGAAGGCAAATTGCTTCAGGTATCCCCGTTCATACAGGAAGAAGAACAAGAGATAGCTTGCCACGAGAAGGATGTTGCCCAGCATTTTTGTCGTTCCCAGAGAAAAACAGGAAAGACCGATCATTCCCGTCGCCAAAAGGGCCATGCCGAAAATATCCTTCCAGGACAAATCCTTGAGCAGTAAAAATCCCCGGTATCCTACCAGGATCAGAACGAAGCAGATCAAAAAACTGTATCGGGCCGGAATCATGTTGGGGAACCGGAATCCGTGGAGGATAAAGTCCAGGGCGTTGCAGTTGGTGCTGAAAATAAAGAAGGCAAGGAAGAGAACGTTAATGATCTTGTCTTCCAGCCGAATTTTTTTCGACCGCAAAAAGACCACGGACAGCAGAAGGGGCAAGACACTGCAATACAGATTGGGCAGTCCCGACATAACGGTGGGCTTGTTGAAGGCAAGCATATTGCCCAAAACTTCCAGATACGAATCATAAAATTCAATGCTGGAGAAGGTTCCCGCCGCGGCGGAATCGGTATAGGACAGGGTATATCCCGCGTGGAGCAATAAAAAGGCTGTCAGCCCCCCTCCCAAAAGGGAGCAGCCTGCAAATTGAAGCAAGCGGCCGAGGAAGGGCTTCCCGTAGATCTGCCGGATGGCGGCAATGGCAAAGAATGCAATCACGCAGAAATAGCAGATAAAGGCCCCCAAATAGTAGTTGGAAAGGACCGCCAAAAACAGAGAAATGACGTACAGACGGAATTTCCCCTCCGTTACCAATTGGTAAAGTCCCAAAAAGACCAAGGGCAGCAGAGCCACCGTATCCATCCAGATGGTGTCCCAGTAATAACCCATAATAAAACTGCAAAAGGCGTACATCCATCCGAAAAAGGTGATGGAAAAATCATTTCTGCGGAAAATCTTTTTGACCATCAGGGCAAAGAACCACCCGGCACATCCGACCTTCACCGTCAGCAATACGGTCATCACGTCCCGGAGCATTTTTGCCGGGAAGAAGAGGGTCAGCAGATTCAGGGGAGAGGCCACGTAGTAGGCGATGAGGGCCCCGAAATCCATCCCCAGCCCTCCGTTCCAGCTCCACAGAATCGATTCCCCGTTCTGAGCCCGAGCATGAAATTCGTGGAGAAAGGGGTAATACTGTTCCCGTAAATCGGAATAGAGCATCTGCATATCCCCGAAGGGGTGGACGCCGCTGGCAATAAAGCCGATCCACATCCCGAACATGGGGATGAGAAAGGAAAGAACGAGCCAAAAGGGTGTTTCCCGTTGTTTTTCCAGGGGCGATCTCGAGGGAGATTTCAAAGACAATTTCAAGGGTGATCTCATAGATTCTCCTCCGTCATCTCGTCTAAGGTCTTCCCAAAGCTTCCTAAAAATTCCGCTTCAAAGACCCGCAGGCTTTCCAGATCCATGGACTGAAGCTTTTCCCGCAATGCCTGCTCCGCCGAAACAAACTCCCGGTTTCCGGCCTGCCGTTCCGTGATACATTTGATATAGGCCGAAAGGGTGTCTGCCGCCTTGACGTAGACCCACTCCGGCTCCAGTTCTCCGTTGAGGATCTCGGAATAGTCTTCCTGCAGATAGGAGGGCAGCTTGTCCAAAAGGGTGTCCTTTGCGTAATCCTCCACGGCCCGGTAGCTTCCCAGAATCTCTCGGTTGTAATATTTTATGGGGGTGGGGAGGTCTCCCGTAATGGTTTCCGAGGTGTCGTGATACAGAGCCAGCACCGCCGCCCGGTCCGGGTTCAGATTCCCGCCAAACCGGCGGTTCTCGATCAACGCCAGGGCATGGGCGATCATGGCCGTCTGATGGGCGTGCTCGGTCAGATTTTCGGGGATGGTGCTACGCATCAGTCCCCAACGGCGGATATAACGCATCCGATCCACAAAGGCAAAGAAATGAAACATAAAACATCCTCTTTTTCGGTCTTTATGAACAATGGAGAGACCGATAGCCTCTCCATTTGTGCGGGTGACTTATTTTCCCTGTTCGGCCTTGTATTTTTCAAGCAGGGAATGGATTTTCTTGTGGGGATCCAAAAGCTTGGAAACCGACTGATTTTGGTGCATGGCCAAAATATAGTAAGCAATATACTTGGAGCAATCCACGTCCGTAAACCAATCCTTCGACAACAGCTCGGGGGTACGGTAGGTGAGGTTGGTGGAGAGAACGCCGGTAATCACGCCGTCGTCTACGGCCTTCTGGAATTTCCCCAGCCCCTCGGTGAACAGTCCGTAGGTTGCCGTGACGAAAATCCGTTTTGCTCCCTTTTCCTTCAACTCGTAGGCGAGGCCCAGCATGGAATCCCCGGAAGCGATGATGTCATCGGCTACCAGAATATCTTTGCCTGCCACGGAGTTGCCCAGATATTCGTGGGCCACGATGGGGTTTCTTCCGTTGACTACGGTGGAGTAGTCCCGACGCTTGTAGAACATCCCCAGATCGACGCCCAGCACCGAAGCGTAATAAATATTTCTCTGCATGGCACCTTCGTCGGGGGAGACCACCATCAGGTGATTTTTGTCTAGGTTCAGATTCTTGTATTTTCTCAGCAACGCCTTCAGCACCTGATAGGTGGGCATAACGTTGTCGAATCCCATAAAGGGTGTGGCGTTCTGGACCCGGGGATCATGGGCGTCAAAGGTGATAATATTCTTAACCCCGATGGCTTCCAGCTCCTGCAATGCTACGGCACAGTCGAGGGATTCTCTCGTAGAACGCTTGTGCTGGCGTCCGCCGTACAGGGTGGGCATGATTACGGAGATACGGTACGATTTGCCGGAGATGGCCTGGATGGCCCGTTTCAGGTCTTGGAAATGGTCGTCGGGAGACATGGGGACCTTCCGGCCGAACATTTCGTATTCCAAAGAATAGTTTCCCATATCGGTTACGATGAACAGGTCGTAGCCCCGGGCGGATTCTTTTAAGACTGCCTTGCCGTCTCCGGAGGTAAACCGGGGGCAAACCACTTCCATAAGCATGGAATCCCGCATTTCGGGGTCGTCCTTGTAATGGGGATACCGGTCGTGGTACCATTTGGTCAGGTGCCGGTCAATTTTCTGACTCAGTTCAGAGGCACCGGGCATCGCCAGGACCCCCAGGGGGAAATATTCGTCGGGGTGGGTAATAAACTTTTGCTCTTCCATGATGATGTTCTCCGTATTTAAATATATTGTTCTCTTGGAATGGTTTTCCCCGAAGGGGAGTCCTCAAAGGCCGTCAAAGGTTCTTTAAAGACCATCAAAGGTCCTTCGGGGGATTTCCTCCGGGTGGGAAGGGAAAAGAAGAGTGGGCCGATAGGTACACTCTTCTCATCGAAATTATTCGTCTTCTTCGTCGGCCCGGTCCAGCCAAATGGTGCCGATTTCCATTGCTTCTGCCATGGATTTCTTCTCGGTCTTCTGAATCACCCGTTCGCTGGGCTTCGCTTCGGGGTCGTTATTCTGCAGTTCCACGGAAATTTTGGTGGATTTCATAATATCCCCGTCGGCCGTTTCGTCCAAAATCTGCATCATGACTACGTATTTGTCGGTAAGATTTCCGTAAAAAATAACGTTCCCGGAGCGTACCAGGGGACGCCCCTTATAGGTCAGGAAGGAAGTTTCCTCTGCCATATTTATTGCCTCCGTTCCAAAATTAGTCTTATTTATATTTATTATAACATAAATACACAGGGATGTCAAGCACAGGGAAGAAAAAAGTTATACAATCTTTCCCTCTTTCGGTATAAATATCCGTCGGCGGTGCATACTGACGGTGAGGTGATTTTATTATGTTACAACTGACCCAAAAAGAAACAGACCTTATCAAGGACATGAAAGACCAGGAACAGCTTTGCATCGATATGTACACCAAGCACGCCGACTGTGCCTCTGATGCACAGTTGAAAAATCTGTTTACCCAGATGGCACAGACTGAACGGGAACACCTGAATACTCTGAATCAGATTTGTTCCGGCACCGTTCCGTCCATGGCGGGGGCAAGCAAATCCATGCCCACCTTTACCGCCACTTACAACGGACAGACTCCCGAAATGAAGAACGACAAGTATCTTTGTTCCGACGCTCTGGCCATCGAAAAGCACGCGTCCCATTTGTATGATACCTGCATCTTTGAATTTGCCGACGAGAACGTCCGCAAAGTCCTCAACCACATCCAGAAAGAAGAGCAGGACCACGGCAAAATGCTCTACGACTATATGTCCGTCAACGGAATGTATTGTGCTTCCTGACGGAATCCTCCATTGAAGCAAAAAAAGACCTGATGCAGAGCATCAGGTCTTTTTTGTGGTCGGAGTGAGGCGACTTGAACGCCCGGCCTCTTGGTCCCGAACCAAGCGCGCTACCAGCTGCGCTACACCCCGGTTTTTCAGTTACTGAAACATTATAGCACAGTTTTCGTAAAAAAGCAAGGGGGGAGAGGGAAAAAATTTCAAACTTTTTTCCACACCCCATCCCCCGGTTCCGGGATGCAGGCTTGAAAATCGTTCAGGTCAATAAAGAAGCTGTGCCGTTGTGCGGTTCCTCTGTGGCAGGGATATTCGGCAAAGACATGACGCAACGAAAGGTAGGTTGCCTTAAACTCCGGGAATGCCGGAAGATTTTCTTCCATGACCAGGGGCAGGTGTCGGGACTTCGGGTCTCCCCAGTCGTAGTACGGTTCCCCCATCCGCGGAGAGCGTTGATAGACGACGGTGTATTCCTTTTTGTATTGTTTAAAATACACGGTGACAAAGGTGAGCTTATCTAACCATAAATCGGGGGACGGTTCTTCCATCCTGGGAAGCTGCGTGTCCACGACGAGCACGTCCAGAATTTGAATCGTGTCGTCAAAGGGAAGAATAAGCCTCTGAACGGCCTTCAGCTCCCGTAACACCTCCTGCACCAATGGGTAAAATGTTCTTTGAAAATCCAGTACCTCTTCGTGGTCCATAGCTTTTTCTCTCCATCAATAAAAAAAGTGCGTCTCAGAGAGACGCACCGAAAAAGTGTATCTCTCGTTATTGTCACATAACTCTATCATCCCATAAAAGTGAAGCAGAAAAGAGAGAAACACCTTTTACCAAGGTAGTTTTCTCTTTTATGGGAGAAAATATAAAGTTATGTGACAGGAACATTATACCACGGTTTTTTCGATTTGTCAATACAAAAAACGTGCCTCCCCGGGGAGGCACGCGTTACGGCGGGTTATTTTAAAAGCAATCCTTCCAGTTCGGTCAGGGCTTGGTCCATTTCCTTCATGGCGTTTTGGATTACGGTGGGGTCGGTCATGTCGATGCCGGCGATTTTCAGCTCGTTAATGGGGTAGTCGCTTCCGCCCGTCGCCAAAAATTCCAGGTATTTGGAAGAGTCTCCCGTCTCCAGAATATTGCGGACGATGGAGACCGAGGCACAGAAGGCGGTGGCGTACTGGTAGACGTAGAACGCCCGGTAGAAGTGGGGGATTCTGGCCCATTCGATGTCCTGAAGCTCATCGACCACGGCTCCGTCGTAGTACAGCTCGTTTAGTTCTCGGTAGACCTTATTCAGGACCTCTGCCGTCAGGGGAACGCCCTGCTGGTTCAGGTCGTGGGCCTTTCGTTCAAATTCGGCGAAGAGGGTCTGGCGGAATACGGTGGTGCGGAAGCCTTCCAGGAAATGATTCAGGAAATAAGCTCGTTTTGCGGGGTCGGGTTCCGTGGCCAGCAGGTGGCGAGTCATCAGCACCTCGTTGACGGTGGATGCCACCTCCGCAACGAAAATTTTATAATCGTGATTTGCGAAATCCTGCTTTTGGCTGGAGAAGTAGGAGTGCATGGCGTGGCCCAATTCGTGGGCCAGCGTAAAGGCATCGTCAAAGGTGCCGGAGAAATTCAGAAGCACGTAGGGATGAACGCCGTAGACACCGCAGGAGTAGGCACCGGTGGTTTTTCCTTTTGTTTCATACACGTCGATCCATCGCTCGTTGTATGCCCGGTCCAGCAGGTCCAGATAGTTTTGTCCCAGGGGGGCACAGGCTTCCTTGACCATTTTTTTTGCTTCTTCGTAGGTCATTTCGCCGTGGCAGTCGGCAACGATGGGGCAGTAAAGGTCGTACATATGCAATTCATCCAGCCCCAAAACGGTCTTACGCAATTTCAAATACCGCTTCATCAGGGGCAGGGAATCGTGAAGGGTTTGGACCAGATTGTCATAGACCGATACGGGAACGTTGGAAGCAAACAACGCCCGATGGCAAGCCGTTTCGTAGCCCCGGACCTTGGTGTAGTAGTTATCAAATTTTACGGAGTTCCCGTAGATGGCGGAGAGGGTATTGATATACTTTTTGAATTCCCCAAAATATTTTTCAAAGGCTTCCTTTCGGACCGCCCGGTCGCTGCTTTCCCGATAGGCACTGAAGGACCCGTGGGAAAGGGGCAGCTCTTGGCCCGCTTGGTCGCGGAGGGCGGGGAAGGTCATATCCACGCTCTCAAACATATCGAAGGGGTCCTCGGCGGCAGAGGAAACGTCCGAGAGCAGGGCCAGCATCTTTTCTTTGTCTTCGTCAAGGGTGTGGGGACGGGCCCGGTCAATATCCTCTACGATGTGTCGGTAGCCGGCAAGGCAGGGGTCAGCAAGATACGTCCCCAGAACATCCCCGTCCATGGCCAGAATTTCCGGCTCCAGGAAGGACGCGGCGGCAGACAGATTGGTGAAAAGCATCATGGCTCTTCCGTTCATCTCCTGGGATTTTGCATCCCCGTTGTCCAGACTCTTGCGGAGCATGGTATAAACGTAGACCAATTCCGCCTTCTGCATAGCATCGTAAAGAACGTCCAGTCCCGCCTTTAGATCCGCCGCGGATCGGCCTAAGGTCCCCTTGATTGCGGGGATTTTTTCCACCGTCGACACCGCCTCCCGGTAGGCCTCTTCCCAGGCGTTGTCGTCTGCAAAAATTTGAGAGAGATCCCAGGTCAGAGCCCGGTCAATTTCGTTTCTCAGCTTCATGTCAATACCCTTCCTAAAATAATTTCTGTTTATTATATTCTTACCATATCTTACCACACCGATTCCTTTTTGTCAAGGATTCGGTTTACTTTTTTTATTTTGTTCGCCTTTTGTCCGTGGCAGGGGTGGTTTTTAATTTTTTTCACTTTGGAAAGGGGCAAAAATTGTTCATAAATTTTTCCTTTCTTTTTTGCGGATAGTGTGCTATAATAAATGTAATAAATGGGTCTGCTGTACCCGAAAAATAAAGGAGAGTTTGTTATGCCCAACCGTTTCATTCTCAACGAGATTTCGTATCACGGCTCCGGTGCCATTGAGGCCATTGCTACGGAAGCTGCCGGCCGCGGCTTCAAAAAAGCCTTCGTCTGCTCGGACCCCGATTTGATCAAGTTCGGTGTTACTCAGAAGGTCCTGGACGTTCTTGATAAGAACGGTCTTGCCTATGAGATCTTCTCCGACATTAAGCCCAACCCAACCATTGAAAACGTACAGAACGGCGTTGCCGCTTATCAGGCTGCCGGGACGGATTATATCGTTGCCATCGGCGGCGGTTCTTCCATGGACACCGCAAAGGCCATCGGTATCATCATCAATAACCCCGAATTCGCCGACGTCCGCTCTCTGGAAGGGGTTGCCGACACCAAGAATAAGTGCGTTCCCATCATCGCCGTTCCCACCACGGCCGGAACTGCCGCGGAAGTAACCATCAACTACGTTATTACCGATGCGGAAAAGAACCGTAAGATGGTTTGCGTCGATCCCCACGATATTCCCGTGGTCGCCGTGGTTGATCCCGACATGATGGCTTCCATGCCCAAGGGCCTTACCGCCGCGACGGGAATGGACGCTCTGACCCACGCCATCGAAGGTTACATCACCGGCGGTGCTTGGGAATTGTCCGATATGTTCCATATCAAAGCCATTGAAATCATTGCCCGCTCCCTCCGTGGTGCGGTGAACAACACTCCCGAAGGCCGTGCCGACATGGCTCTCGGTCAGTACGTCGCAGGGATGGGCTTCTCCAACGTCGGTCTGGGAATCGTTCACTCCATGGCTCACCCCTTGGGTGCTCTTTACGATACCCCTCACGGCGTTGCCAACGCGATTATTCTTCCCACCGTTATGGAATATAACGCCGAAGCTACCGGTGACAAGTACCGGGATATTGCCCGGGCCATGGGCGTAGCCGGCACCGACGCCATGACCATCGAAGAAGCCCGCAAGGCCGCCATTGACGCCGTCCGCCAGCTGTCCGCCGACGTGGGAATTCCCGCAGACCTGAAGGACATCGTGAAGCCCGAAGATCTGGACTTCCTGGCCCAGTCTGCATTCGACGACGCTTGCCGTCCCGGAAACCCCAGAGAGACCTCCGTGGCTGAAATCAAGGCCCTGTACGAATCTCTTCTGTAATCCGTACCGAAGCTGAACAATGAACGGGGAAACACTCCAAACAGGGGTGTTTCCCCCATTCTATTGACTTTCCGGCTCAAGTATGTTATAATGGGAAAAATCTTTCGGAGTTCTATATGTTATGAAAAAAATTCGGTTATCCAGAGAATTTTGTTATATCTTGGCCACGCTGTTTCTTGCCTTTGGGGCGGCCTTGATGTCAAAGGCGGATTTCGGACTGTCCGCCGTCATTGCCCCGGCCTATATTCTTTCGCAAATTTTTCAGATTTCCTTCGGGACGGCGGAATACTGTTTGCAGGGGATTCTGGTGGTGGTCGTTTGCCTGCTGGTTCGGAAATTCCGCTGGACGTATCTGCTCTCCTTTGTTTCGGCCTTTCTCTACGGAATCGTTTTAGACGGATTTCTGAGGCTGATTTCCCTGACCGGAATGTGGGGGATCCCTCTCCGGCTGGGGATGATGCTGTTGGGATTGGTCCTCTCTTCTCTGGGCGTGGCGTTGTTTTTTAAAACCTATCTTGCCCCCGGAGCTTACGAATTGTTTGTCAAAGAGGTGTCCCGGCATTACGGCCTGAATATGAACCGCTTCAAGGTGGGGTACGATCTGGTCAGCTGTGCCGTTGCCATAGGACTTTCCCTGGCCGTTTTCCATTCTCTCTTCGATCACGGAATCGGCTTGGGGACGATTTTGGTTGCCCTGGTCAACGGTCTGATGATCAGCCTGTTTTCCACGCTCCTGTCCCGGTGCTTTGTATTTTTTGACCGATTCCCCTTTGCCAAATATTTTGAATCCCGGGAGCGTTAACAACTTTACGGTCCGAAAAATCTTGATAATATTATCCCCTTGATTCGGATTTTTGCCCGATCAAGGGGATTTTAAGCTATTTGATAAGGAATAATTTAACCGATTCGAAAGGATTTCTCGGTCTTTTTTTAACAAAATTATTTTCGCCCCGCATACCGCTTTACCGTGACAAAAATGCGGTCTTTTCTGCTGTGTCCGCCAATTTCCGATACCGTCAGTCGGCCAAATCCCCGCAAAGATACGGTGTCTCCCTCTTGGACTGGAGCTGAAGGGGAATCGGTCTCTATCCAGTTGAGAAAAGCACCGCCTTTTTTGATCAGTTCGGTCATTTTTGTTCTTGCCATGCCGAATCCCTCCGCCGCCACGCAATCCAGCCGGAGGGAGGGAACGGTGAAGGTTTTGATCTCATGCTCCGCCTCGGGGACGTGGCCGATTTCGCAGGGTTGTAAGCGAAAGGTCTTGCGGCCCGCCTTGGTAAAATTTTCAATCAAAAAGGGTGCCACGGAAGTATTGCAGATCAGCTTGGGGGGAAGGGAAGACGCCAAAATATCTCCGATCTTTTCCCGGCGAACCCCAAGGCCCGTCAAGGCTCCCAGGATCTCCGGGTGGGCGGGATATTCTCCTCGGGTCATCAGGGCAAGCACGGTGATGGGATATTCCGGTTCTGTAACCCGTTTTGGTATAAAAACTCCCATTTTTCGTTCCGCATTTTCATATCCGCCCCAAAGTTGAAAATCCAAAAAAGGGTAGAGTTTCGCCGTTTTTTCCGCCAATCCCTGTTGGGCAGGGGAAAGAAAATCGGTATAAACAGGGCAGTTCCGTTTTTCGCAGAGCCGTGCCCCGTCGGAAATCCGGGCAATGAGGAGTTTATTTTCCTGAGAATCGTAATTATTTTTTAGAGCCATGGGGATCGTATCCATCCTTTTTGCCGTTTCCCGTTTATGGATCCCTTCCGGGCCGTCGCTTTTTCGGGAAACAAAATTTGTGAGAGCCGGGGACCCGTTTCTTATATTATAATAAACAATGGGAATTCTGTCAAGGGGGGGGATCGCGGTCTGTCTTTTCCCGGAATGGGGCAAAAAGTTTAATTTTCTGTGGAAAATGTTAAAAACTTCATTTTTCCCGTTGCAATCCCTTAAAAAATATGATATTATTATAAACACTTTAATAGATTACAATTTATAACGCTTGGAAAGGTTGATTCGTGTATGTTGCACTTGACCAATATCGTGAAGGAATATCCTGCGGGCGGAAACACCGTGGCTGCACTCCGGGGAGTGTCGGTGAAATTCCGAAAAAGTGAATTCGTCGCCGTGTTGGGTCCTTCGGGCTGCGGGAAGACTACTTTGCTGAATATTATCGGCGGTCTGGACCATTATACTGACGGGGATCTTTCCATTAACGGGGTGTCTACGAAGAAATATAAAGACTCCGACTGGGACGCCTACCGCAACCATTCCATCGGATTTGTGTTTCAGAGCTACAATCTGATTCCCCATCAGTCGGTCCTGAATAACGTAGAGCTTGCCCTGACCATTTCCGGGGTCTCCAAAAAGGAACGCCGGGCCAGAGCGATAGAAGCCTTGAAAAAGGTCGGTTTGGGGGACCAGCTGAAAAAACGTCCCAATCAAATGTCCGGCGGTCAGATGCAGCGGGTCGCCACCGCCCGGGCACTGGTGAACGATCCTGAAATTTTGTTGGCGGACGAGCCTACCGGGGCGTTGGATTCGGAAACCAGCGTGCAGGTTATGGATCTTCTCAAGGAGATCGCCCACGACCGTTTGGTGATCATGGTGACTCATAATCCCGAGCTCGCGGAGCAATACGCAACCCGCACCGTCCGGCTTTTGGATGGGAAAATCATAGACGATTCCGACCCCTATACCGAAGAGACGGAGTCGGTCCCCGTTGACGGAGGCAAGGAGAAGAAAAAGAAGACCAAAAAGCCTTCCATGTCTTTCTTTACCGCCCTTTCCCTGTCCCTGAAAAATTTATTGACCAAAAAGGGCCGTACGGTTCTTACGTCCTTTGCCGGTTCCATCGGGATCATCGGAATTGCGTTGATCTACGCCGTTTCCCAAGGTATGACCTCTTACATTGACGCCGTTCAGGAGGATACCCTGTCCTCGTATCCCTTGACCATTGAGGCCACCAACGTAGATCTGACCACGTTGATGGAAACATTTATGGGGATGGCAAGCGACACGGGGGATTCCCACGACAAAAACGCGGTGTATTCCCAGTCGGTAATGTTTGAGATGATCAACGCCATGAACAATCTGGAAACGACGGAAAATGATTTGAAGTCGTTCAAGGAGTATATCGACGGAATTTTGGCAGAGGAAGAAAGTACCTCCGGCTTGAAAGAGGCCCTCACCGGCGTTCAGTATACCTACGATCTGAATTTATTGGTGTACACCAAAAACGTGGACGGAAATATTATTTATTCCGATACCCGGGAATTGCTCTCCAAGGCCATGGCAGAGAACTTTGGAATGGATGTTTCTTCCATGATGGGCATGGGGGGATCTTCCGCTTCCGACTCTCCCATGTCGGCTTTTTCTCCGGCGGGCTCATCCATGAATCTTTGGACCGAGATCCTTTCTGGGAAGGACGGCAGTCCCATCAATCCCGTGGTGGAAAATCAGTATGACGTGATCCACGGATCCTGGCCCAGTCAAGCAAACGAAATCGTTTTGGTGGTAGACAAGAACAATGAATTGGACGATTTGACCCTGTATGCTCTGGGGTTGGAATCGGAAGAAACCATCAACGATCTTTTCAATGCGGTCTTGAAGGGCGAAGAGTTGGAGATCCAACAAAAATCCTGGTCCTACGAAGAATTGATGGAGATGGAATTCCGGGTGGTCCTCAATTCCGATTGCTACGTTTTGGACGAAAATACGGGCCTTTATACTGATCTGAGAAAGACGGAGGCGGGTCTGCGGTATTTGTACGATAACGCCATCCGGCTGAAGGTTTCCGGCATCGTCCGGCCCAGCGAAGAGGCAACGTCTGCCATGCTTTCCGGCTCCATCGGATATACGAAGGGCCTGACCGAGCTTATTATTCACGAGTCTAAGGATTCCGACGCCATCAGAGCCCAAAAGAATGACGTTCATACCGACATCTTTACGGGCCTTCCTTTCAAAGAAACCACCGGCAACCTGACGGAAGCGGAAAAGGAAGCGGAATTCCGCAGTTATGTTGCGGGACTGACCGAGGCGGGGAAGGCCGAGGCCTACGTGAAAATCATGTCTATTCCTTCCGACGAGTATCTCTCTTCTGCCTTGACCCAGGCAATGGCCGGCGTCACTCGGGAGACCATGGAGGCCACCCTTCTTCAGGCCCTGACCGAGCAGATGGGGATGAATAAAGAGGACGTGGGCTCTTATCTTGATTCCATGAAGGACGAGGAATTGGCCGAGCTGTACGGGCAGATGATGACCGAGGTCATTAAAATGCAGTACGCCGCCGGGGTCCAACAGCAATTGAACGCCATGGAGCCTTCCATGAAGGCCGCCGCGTTGGAGATGGTCCTCCCCAATTATACTACGGCGCAATGTGCCGTTTATTACGAAGAGGTCCTGGTTTTCTCCGAATCCTCTTACGAGGCCAATCTGATCGAACTGGGATGTCTGGACCTGGCGGATCCCGCGTCCATCAATCTCTATGCTTCTACCTTTGAAAACAAAGACGTCATCGAAGAAGTTATCGCAGAGTACAACCAATCGGTGGACGAATTGTCCCAGATTCGGTACACCGACTATATCGGTATTATGATGTCCTCCATTACGACCATCATTAACGCCATCACCTACGTTCTGATCGCCTTCGTTGCTATTTCTCTCATCGTTTCTTCCATCATGATCGGCGTCATCACCCTCATCTCCGTCCAGGAACGGACCAAGGAAATCGGTATTTTGCGTGCCATTGGGGCATCCAAGGCGAATGTTTCCAGTATGTTTAACGCCGAGACCATGATTATCGGTTTTGCCTCGGGTCTCATCGGCGTGGGGGTCACGTATCTGTTGTGTGTCCCCATCAATCTGATTCTCCATGCCCTGACCGGAATCGCTAATCTGAAAGCGATCCTGCCCGTTTCCACAGCCGTGATTCTCATTGTCATCAGCGTATTTTTGACCCTGATCTCGGGGATCATTCCTTCCCGTTCCGCAGCAAAGAAGGACCCCGTCGTTGCCCTCAGAACCGAATGATTTTAAAATCCTCCCCCATAGCTCCCCGGAAATCAACTTCCGAAGGGGCTTGCGTGCAACGACCGGCCTGGGATTGCGGATTCGGAAGCTACTCTTCCTTTTTCCGACTGTATAAGAAAAAGTTTGGCATTCCCCCTTCGAAGAAATAAAATTGGCACTGATCGGAAAGGAGAACCCACGTGATTCTGTATAATTATCATACCCACACGAATTTCAGTGACGGGACCCATTCCCCCGAAGAAATGATTCAAGCCGCCATCGATCTTGGCTTTCACTCCCTTGGCATCTCGGACCATGCTTATACGGAGTTCTATCCCCATTGGAGTATTCCTCAGCAGAAAATGGAGGACTACGTCAAAACCCTTGGGGATTTGAAGAAAAAGTATGCCGAGCAGATCAACCTTTTCGTGGGATTGGAGCAGGATGCCTTGGCCGTTCCCCTTCCCGACGGATTGGATTATTGTATCGGCTCGGTCCACTGGCTTCAAAAAGACGGTCATTATATCCCGCTGGATGAAAGCCGGGATTTCCTTTCGGACGGGATCCGGGAGTATTATAACGGGGACGGGGACGCCCTGGCCGAGGATTATTTTTCGTTGGTTTCCGCCTACGCCGATGATCCGAAAATCAGCATAATCGGGCATTTTGATTTGGTCACCAAATTTGATGAAGAGGCAGATCCCCTGTTTCCGCCCACGCCCAGATATATTGCCGCGTGGCAGAGGGCGGCACGAAAACTCATCAATGCCGGAAAAATTTTTGAGATCAACACAGGTGCTGTCTTCCGGGGGGCCCGAAAGACTCCCTACCCCCACGAAGCAATTCTGGATTTTCTTGGTCGGCAGGGGGCGAAGGTCATCCTCTCTTCCGATTGTCATTGCATCGAGAGTCTGAATTTTGCCTTTGACCGCGGGGAAGAATTGATTCAAAAGTACCGCCTTACGGCGGTAGACCCGTTCTGATTATTAAAAAAGCCGAAGCAGGAGTTTTTC
>JAZTWH010000088.1:0-23854 GCA_045635765.1 Eubacteriales bacterium
ATCCCTTGGTACGGGCATCCACACACCGGCAGTAAACGCAACGGTACCGCAGCTTGTTGCAGAAGAGCACTTGATGAAGTTTAATGGTATCAATGCAACTGTTCAATCGGTGGTTCAGTTCGCTGCACCGGCCATTGCAGGCAGTATTCTCACATGGGGCAGCTTTTGTGGCGCGCTGATGGTAGATGTGGTAACCGCTATGGTAGGTATTGGCCTGCTGGGTGCGATTGCCATTCCTTTTGAAAAGAAAACAGAAACCGCGCCGGTATTTGCAGAAATGCAGGAGGGCTTTCGCTATGCTGTCAAGGAGCGATTTATCGGAAAGCTGATTATGCTTTTTGGTTTGTTCATTTTCCTGTGTGTTCCCGCAGGATTTCTCGCAACTTTGTTTGTCAGTCGTTATTACGGGGATACCTATTTCCACATGACACTCGTGGAAGTCATCGGCTTTTTGGGTATGATGGCAGGGGGGTTGCTGATCGGTACTTGGGGCGGATTCAAACGCCATACCAAGACGCTGCTGGTGGGAATGATGTCCTTTGGATTGCTGGCAATTTTAATGGGTTTGGTAAAGAACTTTTATGTGTATCTGGTGCTGATGGCCGTTTTCGGAGTTGCGCTGACCATGGTGCAAACAGCCTCTACCACCCTCTTGCAGGAGAACAGTACCCCAGAAATGTCGGGGCGAGTATTCGGATTGTTTAGTGCGGCTTACTCCAGCTTTTTGCCCATCGGCATGGTTGTATTCGGTCTGCTGGCAGACAGAACATCCATGCGATTGTTGATGGTGATATCCGGCGGCCTGCTGATCTTGATGGCAGCTATGATGCTTCTTGACAAATCCTTTTATCAGCATGGTTTCACTTCCACGGCCATGGTTTCAAATTCAAGTGAAACCAAATAAAACCATTTGAAACCGTATCATTTTTATCAACTGTTGCCATAAAAAAAAGAGAGACCGTGATGCACGGTCTCTCTTGCGGTTTATGATTTTTATTTTAGGACCCGAATCAAATCCAGCCGGCCGGCCTTTTGCAATGCTTCCCGGACCAGGGCCCGGTTTTGGGGCATGTGATATTGCAAGAGTGCCCGCTGGTAGGCCTTTTCCTTGGAGGTTCTGGGAACGTAGACCGGCTTCATGGTGAAGGGGTCGAGGCCGGTGTAGAACATGCAGGTGGAGACGGTCCCCGGGGTTGGGTAGAAGTCCTGGACCTGCTCCGGGTGGTAGTTAATTTTTTTCAGGTACAACGCCAATTCAATGGCATCCTTCAGGGTGCATCCCGGATGGGAGGACATAAGGTAGGGGACCAAAAATTGCTTTTTGTTGTATTCCCGATTCAGTTGATGGTACTTATCGGTGAAGGCTTTGTAATAGCGGAAGGGAGGCTTCCCCATGTGCTTCAGGACCCGGTCAGAGCAGTGCTCCGGGGCGACCTTCAGCTGACCGCTGATATGGTGTTGAACCAATTCCCGGAAAAAGGAATCGTCCTTGTCCTGCATCAGATAATCGTATCGGATTCCTGACCGAACGAAGACCTTTTTTACCTTGGGTAATTTCCGAAGGGTCCGAAGAATGTCCAGATATTCTTCGTGGGAGACCCGCAACGCCTTACAGGGCTCCGGGGCAAGGCATTTACGGTCCTTGCACATGGATTTTTTCTGACAGGACGCGAAGCGGAAATTGGCCGTCGGCCCACCCACATCGTGAATATAGCCCTTAAAGTTGGGGGATTGAGTAATTTTCATGGCCTCTTTGACGATGGATTGCTTGCTGCGGGAGGTTACGGCCCGTCCTTGATGAAAGGTAATGGCACAGAAATTGCATCCGCCGAAGCAACCCCGGTTCTGAATAATGGAGTTTTCCACCTCCAGAATGGCGGGGACGCCTCCCATACTTTCGTAAATCGGATGATATTTTCTGGTATAGGGCAGGTCGTAGACCCGGTCAAGGCCTTCCCGTTCCAGAGGCGGTGCCGGGGGATTTTGAATCAGCCACCGCTTGGAGTGGCCCTGGGCCAAAATACGGCCCGTATAGGGGTCTTGCTCTTCATATTGAATCTTTGTGGCACGGGCGTAGGCTTCTTTGTCCTTGCGGACCTCTTCAAAGGAGGGGCATACGGTGGCGTCCTCCGGCAGTTGGTGGGCAATGTAACAGGTCCCCGGAATATCCACCAGTCGGTCAATGGGCTCGCCCGACGCCAAGCGGTTGACGATTTCGGTCATGGAGCGTTCTCCCATGCCGAAGGATAACAGATTTGCGGAGGTGTCCTCCAGGATGGACCGCCGCACCTCGTTCTGCCAATAATCGTAATGGGCAAAACGGCGAAGGGAAGCCTCCAGACCTCCGATAACGATGGGAACGTCCTTGTATACTTCCCGGATTTTGTTACAATAGACGATCAGAGCCCGGTCGGGACGGAATCCCGCCTGTTTCCCCGGAGAGTAAGCGTCGTCGTGACGGCGGTTTCGGGCGACGGTATAATGGGCCACCATGGAATCTATGTTCCCGGAGTTGACGAGAAATGCATATTTGGGCTTCCCCAACCGGGTAAAGTCCTCGGTGGTCTTCCATTGGGGCTGGGCAATGATCCCGACGGTGTAGCCTAACGCCTCCACCAACCGGGAAATAATTGCGGTTCCAAAGGACGGATGGTCAACGTATGCGTCCCCGGTAATCAAAATATAGTCGAACTGTTCAATGCCTTCCTCCAGCATTTCCTCTCTGGAGATGGGGAGAAACCCCGGGTATCGCTTGCTCATTCTTCCGTAATATCTCCTTGGGTGGCCCGAATCTCGTTCCACTGGTCTGCCGTAATCAAAACGTCACGGGGCTTACTGCCCTGATAAGGACCGATGTATCCCTTTTTCTCCATTTGATCCATCAGCCGTCCGGCCCGGGAATGTCCTACTCCCAGGGACCGCTGGAGACCCGAGGTGGAGGCCATTCCGGCCTTCATGACCAATTCCACCGCCCGGGGAAGAAGGACGTCGTCTCCGTCGTCGGCAAAGTCTCCGTCCGGATCGGTTCCGCCCATGGAGCCGGTGATGCCTTTCTTATTGCCTTTCACCGATTCTCTGGAATTCTTCTCAATGGCGGTCAGAATCCTCGACTGCTCTTCGCTGTTCAGGTCGGAGGCAGTGTGCTCTTTGATAAAGGAAACCACGTCCTCGATCTCCTTGTCGGATACGAAGCATCCTTGAATTCGCATAGGCTTCGGGCTTCCCAGGGGATTGTAAAGCATGTCCCCTCGGCCGATGAGTTTTTCTGCACCGGTTTGGTCAAGAATAATACGGGAGTCGATTCCCGAGGATACGGCAAAGGCAATGCGGGAAGGCACGTTCGCCTTGATCAGACCGGTCAGCACGTCGGCCGAAGGACGCTGGGTGGCGATGACAAGATGCATCCCGGCGGCCCGGGCCATTTGTGCCAAGCGGCAGATGGCGTCTTCCACTTCCCCCGGAGCCACCATCATCAGGTCTGCCAATTCGTCGATGACGATGACGATCTGGGGCAGGGGCTTTTCATCTCCCTCAATTTTCTCATTGTAGCCCTGGAAATTGCGGACGTTCTTTTCTGCAAACAGCTTATAGCGTTGCATCATTTCCGTTACCGCCCACTGCAGGGCTCCGGCGGCTTTCTTCGCTTCGGTCACCACGGGAACCAAAAGATGGGGGATTCCGTTGTAAACGCTCAATTCCACCACCTTCGGGTCAATCAGAATCAGCTTGACCTGCTCGGGAGAGGATTTATAAAGAATACTCATCAAAAGGGTGTTGATACACACCGATTTCCCGGATCCCGTGGAGCCGGCAATGAGCAGGTGAGGCATCTTTGCCAGGTCGATGCAAATGTTTTGTCCGGAAATGTCTTTCCCCAACGCCACGGCAATGTTGCTCTTGTTGGAACGAAAGGCGTCGCTGGAGATGGTTTCTTTCAGATAAACTACGCTGGAAATTTTATTGGGAATTTCAATGCCGATGGCGGAACGGCCGGGAATGGGGGCTTCAATACGCACCCCGGAAGCGGCCAGGTGAAGTGCAATATCGTCGGCCAGATTGGTGATCTTGGAGATTTTTACGCCGGCGTTGGGTTGCAATTCGTATCGGGTGACGGTGGGGCCCCGGACGGCGTCCAGATAGGTGGTGTCCACCGAAAAATTCTCCAGAGCAGTCATCAGATTTTTGGCGGTCTGTTGCAGCTCCTGCTTGGATTTTGCGGCGTTTTCGTCGGGCTTGTAGGTCAAAAGGCTGAGGGGAGGATAAACGTAAGGAATTTCCTTTTCCGCTTCCTTTTCAATTTCTGCGGCCATTTGGCCCGCTTCCTCCCGAATCTCCTGCTTCGAGATCTTTTCCTGCTCTGCCGGTTGATTCGCCGCCTTCTCTAGATCCATCAGGGCTTGAGCTTTCGCCTCAATCTCTTGGGGCGTCTGATAGGAATCAATCAGCTCCGAGGAAAGCACGACTGCCTTTTTGGAAGGCTCGGGGACAGAGGTCCCCATCTGAGATTCCCGTTGCCGTTGCTGTTCCTGCATCCGACGCCGGTCGGCGGGGGTCAGAGTTTCCTCTTCCTCGATGGTTGGAATTTCAAATTTTCGTTTTTGAGAGACCGGTTGGGGGTGTTCCGGGGAATCCTCCCGGTTCCCTGCGTGTTTCTTGCGGAAGGGGAAGAGGGGCAGTTGAGGAGATGTCGGCTCGTTTTCCGAAACAGACTCCGCGGGCTCGTCGTCAGATCGGTCAAAGAGACTGGAGAAGGTCACTCCGCTGATGAGGACCAGCAACAGGAGGATAATCACGATAAAAACGATAATAGCTCCGATTTTATTGAACAACGACAGGAAGCACCAGGATAGTATCCCCGTCACGGCACCTCCGCCGGACATTTCAAGGCCCTTTTTCGCCAAGACGGACAGATAATCGGTCAGCCCCATACCGTTCAGATCCACGGCAATGGCCGACCACATGGCGGAAACCGTAATATACAGTGCCACAATGCTCCAACCCCGTTTCGTCATGGTTCCCCGAAGGTCGGCAATGCGGGTGACGGCAAGAATCACAAACAAAATGGGGATCCCCGTTGCCGTCGCACCCATGGCCCAGGACATGGCAATCTTCAAGCCCTTCCCCACGATTCCCATGACACCGTCAAAGAAACTCAAAAAGGTGATCAGGGCCAGGGCAAGAAACAGGATCCCGAAGAGCGTATTTTTCATTCCCCGGTCCATGGATTTCTTTTGGGGTTCCTTTGTCGGAGTCCTTCTCTTAGCCGCGGTCTTCCGGGTCCCGGAGGGTACTTTTTTGGTTGCGGAAGATTTTGCCGCCGTCTTTTTTTTCGTTGCCATGTTGGCCTTCCTTTCTTTCTTTCTTTCTTTCTTTCTTCGTTGCGGTTGTTTTTTATGATTCTCAAGACTGCACTTTTCAGTTCTTACTTTTAGTCTGCTTTAAGGCCGCACATTTTGTACTTGCGTTTGGTTTGCATTAAAGTTGTACTTTCGGTGGTGCGTTTGGTTTGAGTTAAGGTTGTGTTTTCGGTGGTTGCGTTTGGCGGAGTTTGTGCCTTTCGGTTCGGTCAAATGGGCGTTGTTTCAATACCGTTTCGGTATAATTTGCCTTGTCCTCTTGCTTTTTGCGTTCAAATGTGTTATGATATTAGGGCAAGTATGATTTTGATTCCTCAAAGGAGGGGTTTTATGGAAGAAAGTATCTACACCGTAACCGTGGGAGGCTTTGATCTCAAGCTTTATTCCAGTGAAACGGAGGCCGAGACCACGTCCATCGTCAAGGCTGTGAATCGGCGGATCTCCCAGTTTGAACAGGGGAATAAGGGGGCTCCGAAGATCAATTCGATCCTTCTGACCTGTATGGACCTTTGCGACGAGAACCGTCAGTTGAAGGACAAACTGGATACTCAGCGTTCTAAGGTTGCTTCCCTGAAGGCCCAGTTGGCCGAAGCTAAAAAAGAAATTGCCGCCCTGAAGGCCAAGGAGTGACGGTCGTATGGAGATTTTATCTCCGGCAGGCTCTCCCGAGGCATTGCGTGCCGCCGTTCTGTCGGGGGCGGATGCGGTTTATTTCGGAGCGTCGTCCTTTAACGCTCGGATGAACGCATCTAATTTTACCGACGATACCTTGGCGGAGCACATTCGCTACTGCCACCAACGGGGCGTTGCCTGTCACGGGACGCTGAATACGTTGGTCTCTCAGCGGGAATTGCCCTTAGCCCTTGCCACGGCGGAAAAACTGATCGCCGCCGGCATTGATGCTCTGATCGTTCAGGACGTGGGCCTTGGGGCAGAATTGAAGAAGCGTACCGACGTTCCGCTCCACGCATCTACCCAGATGACCGTCCACAATCTGGACGGGATCCTCTTTGCCCAGCAGATGGGGTTTGACCGGGTGGTTTTGTCCCGGGAAGTGTCCCGGAAGGAGCTGGAGTATATGGCCGCCCGTTCTCCGTTGGAATTGGAGATCTTCGGTCACGGGGCTCTTTGTATGTGCTACAGCGGGCAATGTTATATGAGCTCCATGATCGGCGGCCGTTCCGGCAACCGGGGGGAGTGTGCCCAGCCTTGCCGTCTGCCCTATGAGGGAGGGTACCGGCTGAGTTTAAAGGATTTATGTCTGCTGAAATATTATAAGCAACTGGATGAAATGGGGATCGCGTCTCTGAAAATTGAGGGACGCATGAAATCCCCCGAATACGTTTCCGCCGTCACCTCCGCTTATGCGGCCGCCAAACGGGGAGATGCATATACCCCGGAAAAAGAGGAATATTTGGCAGGGGTGTTCAGCCGTTCCGGGTTTACCGACGGTTATTATACGGACAAAATCGGTCCGTCCATGTTTGGGATCCGGAGTGAAACGGTTCAACGGGTGGAGGTCCCTCTCAAGGAGTATCCCCGCCTTGGTCTGGACGTGTCTCTTCGGCCCGGAGAGGATCAACTGCTTTGTACTGCCGTCAGCGGTTCCTATTCCGTTGAAGGAGTCTTGCCCTTGTCCCGAGCTCTCAACCGAGCCACCACGGAAGGGGAGATTCGGGAGGCTTTCGGGGCCTTGGGGAATACCCCCTATTATCTGAAGTCCTTTTCCGCCCAGATTCCCGCCGATTCCTTCGTTCCCGTGTCTGCCGTCAAGGGACTGCGTCGGGAATTGATCGATCGACTAACTCAGATGCGGTGCCTTGTGTCTCATGCTTGGAAGGACCTTCCTGTTTCCTACGAAAAGGCGGTTCCTTGGGAAGGCCGTCGTGAAGGATTTTTTCTTCATCCTGACCGGGTTCCTGAGAAGGTTGACCTGGACTTCCTTTGGTTCCCCCTTGCCGCAGTCCGGGAGCATCCGCAAAAAATTGCCCAATACGCCGGCAAGGTGGGGTTCGTATTGCCCCGGATCCTTCGGGAGGATGAAAAGCAACGGGCGGAACGGCTCGTAGGTTGTTGGAAGGAAGCGGGGGTTACCGATGCTCTTTGCGGAAATCCCGGGCATTTGCCCTTCTGCTTTTCCCACGGGCTTACGGCCCACGGGGATTTTGGGCTGAACGTGTACAATCCTGTGACCCGGGACGTGTTCCTGGAAAAGGGATTCCGGGATCTCACCCTGTCCTTTGAGTTAAACGGTGCCCAGATTCGGGATTTGACCAACGAAAGGACGGGGATCATCGTCTACGGACGGCTTCCCTTTATGATCTTCCGCAATTGTCTTAAGCAGTCCCATGGGAAGGAAGAAGAAATGACCGACCGAAAGGGAAAGAAATTTCTCCTCACCTGCGGATTCGGATGCCGGAACGAATTGTGGAACGCCGATCCCCTATGGCTTGGGGACAAACCCATCGGCTCTTTGGGATTTCAGCGGTTCTTGTTTACCGATGAGACCTCGGAGCAAATTACAAACGTTCTTTCCCGTTACCGACAGGGGATGGGCCCCGACCCCGGGATGACCCGAGGACGGTTTTAATCGTAGGATACGGATTGGAGTGCATTGCTCCAATCCGTAATTTTTTGCCTTATTTTAAGTAGTGCTCTGCCGTGGCCAATTTGATGCAGATACAAAGGAGCTTGATACAGGTCTTCAGCTCGTCGAGGGGCGGATAGGTGGGGGCGATGCGGAGATTGCGGTCCCGGGGATCGTGGTGATAGGGGAAGGAAGAGCCGGCAGGTGTAATGGTAACTCCGGCTTTGCTCATCAATTCCTCTACCCGTTTTGCACATCCGTCTACCACGTCCACGGACAGGAAATATCCCCCGTTGGGTACGGTCCAGCAGGCGTAACCGTCGGGAGCAAGTTGCTCGTTCATTTCCTTCAAGGCTACGTCAAATTGAGGACGCAGATGGTCTGCATGGCGTTTCATGTGGTCCACGATTCCCTGCTTATTCTTGAAATAACGCACATGGCGGAGTTGATTTAATTTGTCCGGGCCGATGGTCTGGTAGGTCTTGACTGCGTTCAGGGCCTTGATGTTTGCTTTCGAGGCCGCCATTGCCGCAACTCCGGCTCCGGGGAAGGAAATCTTGGACGTGGAGGTGAACATGAGGACCCGGTTGGGATTCCCGGCCTTGACGCACTCGTCGTACAAATTCAAAAGGGTATCGGGAGTGTCGGTCAAATCGTGAACGATGTAGGCGTTGTCCCAGTAAATCCGGAAGTCGGGGGCGGCCTTCATCTTTGCCAAGCGTTTGACCACCTCGTCGGAATAGGTTTTTCCTTCGGGATTGCTGTATTTGGGAACGCACCACATTCCTTTGATGCAGTTATGCTCCGCACACAGGGCCTCGATTTTGTCCATGTCGGGGCCGTCGGCCTTCATTTCAATGGGAATCATCTCAATGCCCAGGCTTTCGCAGATGGCAAAGTGCCGATCGTAGCCGGGGGCAGGGCAAAGCCAGCGGACCTTGTCTTCTCTGCACCAGGGACGCAGGGAGCCGGGAACTCCGAAGAGCATGGCGGTGACGATGGTATCGTACATCATATTCAGGCTGGAGTTTCCTCCCACCACCACGTTTTCCGGGTCGGTTTCAAATAACTCCGCAAACAGACGCCGGGCCTCGGGAATCCCGTTCAGGATTCCGTAGTTGCGGTAATCTCCCTGTTCTCCGTAGCAGTCCTCGCTGGTTTTTAGCGTACCCAAAAGGGCCTCCGTTACGTCCAGCTGGATGGAGGAGGGCTTGCCCCGGGACATATCCAGATTCAGGTCTTCGGTGCAATAGGTGTTATATTCATCTTTGGCCGCCCGATAGACGGCAGACCAATCTTCTTTAGTAAAATCGGAAATCATACGATGCGTTGTCCTTTCAGGATTCAGTAAAATTAAAATTCAGCCGTTCCGACGGTGCGGGGGAAGGGGATGGCGTCCCGGATGTTGGAAATTCCCGTGAGATACATGATCAACCGTTCAAAGCCCAATCCGAAGCCGGCATGCTTGGTCCCGCCGTACCGACGCAGATCCAAATACCACCAATAATCTTCTTCGTTCAGGCCCAGCTCCTTCATGCGGGCCAGAAGAACGTCTAACCGCTCCTCACGCTGGCTTCCGCCGATGATTTCGCCCACTCCGGGGACCAAAAGGTCGGTGGCCGCCACGGTCTTCCCGTCGTCGTTGAGACGCATATAAAAGGCCTTGATCTGTTTGGGATAATCGGTCAGGAAAACGGGGCATTGGAAGATTTCTTCGGTCAGATACCGTTCGTGCTCCGTCTGCAGATCGCAGCCCCAGGAAACGGGATAGTCAAATTTATGCCCGGATTTTTCCAACAGTTCCACGGCCTCCGTATAGGTGACCCGCTTGAATTCAGCGTTGACCAGGCTGGTCAGCCGTTCCAAAAGACCGGAGTCCACTCTCAAATTAAAGAATTCCAGGTCGGCGGCACATTTGTCCATCACGTAACGGATGACGTATTTGATCATTTCCTCCGCCAGATCCATGTCGTCCTTCAGATCTGCAAAGGCGATCTCCGGCTCGATCATCCAAAATTCCGCCGCATGACGGGCGGTGTTGGAATTTTCTGCCCGGAAGGTAGGCCCGAAGGTATAGACCTTATCAAAGGCCATGGCAAAACATTCCGCTTCCAGCTGGCCGGACACCGTCAGGTTTGTGGATTTGCCGAAAAAGTCCTTGGAATAATCCACCGCCCCCTCTTCGGTACGGGGCAGGTCCTCCGGATCCAGGGTGGATACCCGGAACATTTCCCCTGCCCCTTCACAGTCACTACCGGTGATAATGGGGGTGTTTACGTAAACGAACCCCTTTTCCTGGAAGAACCGATGAATGGCATACGCAGCAACGGAACGAACCCGGAAAGCGGCAGAATAGAGATTTGTCCGGGGACGAAGGTGGGCAATGCTCCGCAGAAACTCGGGAGAGTGACGCTTCTTCTGTAACGGATAGTCGGGAGTGGAGGCTCCTGCCACGGTTACGGTAATTGCCTTGATCTCAAAGGGCTGCTTCATGCCGGGAGTCAGCACAAACCGGCCTTCCACCTCCACGGCGGAACCCACGTTTAATTTGACGATTTCTTTGTAGTTCCCCAGATCTGCTTCTTCCAGAACGATCTGGACACCGTTGAAATAGGAGCCGTCGTTAAGCTCCATAAACCCAAAGGCTTTGGAGTCTCTCAGGGTTCGGACCCATCCGCAGACCTTCACGGTTTGCTCGCAGTAGGCCTCCGGGGACGCAAACAACTCATTGATAAAAGTTCGCTTCATACCTATATTCCATCCTTACTCAAGATTACTAATAAATATAATATATAATTATATCACAGTTGGACCGGGATGACAATAGTCCGTACTTATAATTCATAAAAAGTTCTTTTTACGGGAAAAAGATGGATAAATTTTCAGGTTTTTGGCGGTTGGAAACAGTTTTGTAGCAATTTTGCCGTGATTTTGAGAAGATTTTTTCTTATTTTGCAAAGAATTTTTTTAAAAAATGCTGATATTTCAACGGTTTTTCGGCGTAACAAGTTTGAAATATCTCTGTCGCATTTTTTTTTCAATTTTCATTTCTGCCATAAAAAAGCCTTGGTTTTACAATAAATTCCCCGAAAAATTACGAGACAAGTGTGTCAAAACCAAAAATAAAATATGGCGAAATTGAAAAATGTGTCCTTTTTTTATTAAAATTTTGTCTGCTTCTTGACAAAGTCCGTAAAATATGTTATACTGAATCCAACACGGACAAAAACAGATTCCGGAGGGAATAAGATTCATGGAAAAAACCATTTTGATTGCCGATGATAATAAGGAAATCGTCGATCTGCTGAAAATTTACGCACAGAAGGAAGGCTACCAGTACATCTGTGCCTACGACGGAGAACAAGCTCTGAAGTTTTTCAAAGAACGCAATCCGTCCCTGATCCTGCTGGACATCATGATGCCCAAGATCAACGGATTTGACGTCTGTAAGCAAATCCGTCAGACCTCCAACGTTCCCATTATCATTATCTCCGCAAAGGCGGAGGAGCAGGAACGGATCCTGGGCCTGGACATCGGGGCCGACGATTACGTCATTAAGCCCTTCAGCCCCCGGGAAGTACTTATGCGGGTCAAGACGGTCTTACGCCGGGTCGCGGACGAATCGGTAGATGAAAAGAGCAAAAAGATTGAGGTCGCCGGCCTTGTGATCGATATGAACAGTTACGAGGCTTCCGTCAACGGGAAACCCGTGATCCTGACCAAGAAGGAAATTGAGATTCTCTGGTTGTTTGCCACCAATCCCGGCAGAGTGTTTACCCGGGACCACCTGTTGGAAAACATTTGGGGATACGAATATTTCGGCGACACCCGTACCGTGGATACCCACATCAAGCGGATCCGTACCAAGCTTGACATTGACGATTCCGTCGGGTTTGATATTAAGACGGTTTGGGGCGTCGGTTATAAGTTTGAAGTCAAATGAGACGCAGATTTGAACCTATTATTCTGCTGATAGAACGGACGGTGCCGGTGCTTGTTGCCATCGGTGCCGTTTTGTCGGTTTTGTTGCTTTTATTCCGGGACACAAAATGGCTGTACGTCCCTTGTATTGCCGTCTGGGGACTGGCCTTTTTGGCGGCGGCAGGGGACCTGGTTTTTGCGTTGATTTTGCGGAAAAATTCTCCTTCCGACTCGGTCTGTTCCCGGGATGAAGCGTCTCGGGATCGGATTCTTTCGGAGGTAGCCCACGAACTGAAAACTCCCTTGACCGTTATTCGGGGAAGCGTAGAAATATTGTCAGACGGGGCCGTGCCCGCGGAACAGTACCCGGAATACTACGCCCGCATTTTGCGGGAAACCGACGCCATGACCAAATTGGTGTCGGATCTCTTGGACGCAACCCGGGAAGCTTCTTCCATGCGGTTCGATCCTCAGCCCACCGACCTGGTGATGCTGGGACAGTGGGTCTGCGACGATCTGAAGCAGACGGCCGCTTCTTCGGGCGTGGATTTGACATTTGTTGCAAAATCAGATATTCCTCTCCTTCGGGTCGATCCCGATCGGGTGGGGCAGCTGGCGGTGATCCTTTTGGATAACGCCGTGAAGCATACCCCTGCCGGCGGACGGGTCTGCCTTTCGCTGGACCGAACCTCCCGCTTTGTCCTTCTGGAAGTCCGGGACAATGGTTCCGGGATCCCCTCGGAGGATCTTCCTTATATTTTTGATCGGTATTACAAGGTCCCCGTGGAACGGACGGGCCTTGCTTCCGGCACCGGCATCGGACTTTCCGTTGCCAAGAAGATCGCAGATCTTCACGGAGGCACCATTGACGTAAAAAGCGAAGTAGGAAAGGGGTCGCTTTTTACGGTGCGGTTTCCCCTTTCAACGTGCAAGGTGAATTGATTTATGAACAGAGATTTTATTCTCGCCTCTTCCTCTCCTCGGCGGTTTGAACTGCTCCGGCAGATCGGCCTGCCCTTCCAGAGCATCGTTCCGTCGGTGGATGAGACTACGGATCGGGCGGATCCCATTGATATTGTTTGCGAACTTTCGGTCCGCAAGGCTTCTGCCGTTGCCAAGAACAACCCCCTTTCCGTCGTCATTGCCGCCGACACGGTGGTCACGGTGGACGGCTCCGTGCTGGGCAAGCCCCACGGGGAAGAGGAGGCGTTGCAGATGCTTCGGATGATGTCGGGGCGTTCTCATTTCGTTTATACCGGCGTTACGGTCATTTGTGACGGACGGATGGAAACGGGACTGTGCCGGACGGAAGTGTTTTTCAAGGATTTGACGGAAGAACAGATCTCAGCTTACGTTGCCACCGCGGAGTCTTTTGATAAAGCCGGTTCTTACGCAATCCAAGGGAAGGGTGCCTTATTGGTGGACCACATTGACGGAGATTACACCAACGTGGTGGGGCTTCCGGTCAGTATGCTCTACGAGATGCTGAAGGAATTCGGCATTGATATTTTATGACGGAAGGGGAGGATCTTTATGGGATTGAATGAGTTCGGAATCGATATCGGAACCTGTAATACTCTCATTTACCGCCGGGATAAAGGGGTGGTTCTCAATGAGCCCTCCATGATCGCAACAGAGACCTACGGAGCAAAAAAACTGATCTGTGCCGGACGGGAGGCCCTGGATATGCTGGGCCGGACCCCTGATACGGTTACTGTGACGGCTCCCGTCCAAAACGGCGTCATCGCTGATTTTGATAAGACGGTTATGATGCTAAAGGAATACATCCGCCGTTGCCGTACCGGCTTTGGCTCCGTTTCTGCCGTAGTTTCCATTCCCTGCCGTGCAACGCCCGTAGAAAAGCGGGCCGTGGCTGATGCCGTTCGGGCGGCCGGAGTTAAAAAGGTTCCCTTTGTGGTGGAAAAGCCCATTGCTGCGGCCTTGGGCTCAGGCCTTTCTATTTTTGAACCCCGGGGACGTATGGTGGTTGATATTGGCGGAGGGACCACGGAGATTTCCGTTCTCTCCCTGGGCGGCATCGTTTCGGTGACCTCTACCACCTGTGCCGGGAAGAAATTTGACCGTGATATTATTGCCTACGTCCGAAAGACCCACAGCGTTCTGATCGGGGAACGGACGGCCCAGGAAGTAAAAATGTCCATTGGCTCGGTGTTTGATGACGGCCACGTGAATTTCATGACGGTCAGCGGCCGGGACCTGGTGCGGGGGCTCCCCGTGAACGTGGCCCTTTCCACCGATGATATTCGGGATGTCCTGACCGAATCCAGTCGGTTCTTGGTGGATCAGATCAAGCAGACCTTGGAAAAGATCCCCCCGGAAATGGCTGCCGATATTATTGACAGCGGGATTACCCTCGTGGGGGGCGGAAGCCTGATTTCCGGCTGGGAGGAGCTGCTGTCCAAGGAAACGGGCGTTGCCTGTATGCACTCCGCATCCCCCCTGGAAAGCGTCGTTACCGGGGTCGGAAACGCCTTCCGTTACCGGGATCAGATCAAACACGGGGTCCAACATGAGAATATCCTTGCGTAAAACCGTTACGGTTTAAAAAATTGTCAGGAGATGCGATGGTGAAACATTTTTTTCGGGGACGGTTCTTTGTCGTTCTGGTGCTGATCGTCTGTTTTTTATTGGGTTTCATGCTGTCCGTTGCGGTTAACGGACACACGATGCCCCACGAGCAATTGGTCGGCGTCATTGTTTCTCCCGTCCGCACGGGGTTCACTTGGTGCAAAAATCAAGTGACCCATTTCTTTTCCTCCATGGCCCGGTACGACGAGCTGGAGGCGGAAAACTCCCAACTCCGGGAGCAGGTCAACGATCTGCAGAAGCAGATCAACGATCTTCATTACGATAAAGTACAAAATGACCGATACAAAGAGATGCTTTCCATTGAGGAGAATCAGTACACCTTCCAGTACGTTTCCGCAGACGTGGTGACCGTTCCCTCCGACGGTTGGAACGAATCCTTCGGGATCAACGCCGGCACCGGAGCCGGGATCGAAAAGGGAGACATTGTAGTCTGCGAAGGAGGACTTGTGGGGAAGGTGACGGAGGTCGGGCTTAACTGGGCCACCGTCTCTACCTTTATTGACCCCCGCATCTCCGTGGGGGCCATGATCCTGTCTACGGGCGACGTGGGAATCACGGAAGGAACCCTGGAAATGAAAGGGAAGGGACAATGCCTCGTCCGTTATTTGCGAAAGGATTCTGCCGTAAACCGGGGCGACAAGATTTATACGTCCGGCTTGGGCGGAGTCTATCCCAAAGGACTGCTTCTGGGAACGGTGTCGGATCTCCAATATGAGGACAGCGGCCTTTCTTTGACGGCCGTATTGACCCCCGTCGTCTCCTTTGGGGATTTGAAGGAAGTTCTTGTGATCACCAATTTTTCCGAGGATGGCCAATGAAACAGAAGTTGCGTTTTGTCCTGACGGTACTGTTGTTTTTGATTTTGGGATTAACGGAGCATTGCGTAGGTCCCCTTTGGTTGGGATGCAATCCGCCGTACCTTTTGTGTGCCGTCGTCGTTTGTGCCATGTTTGCAGGGGAGAAGGTCGCCGCGTTGTTCGGGCTTTTTTCCGGCTTATTCTCCGATGCCATGATCCCCGGAATTTTTGGACTCCGGGGGGTGCTTTTGCTTTTCTTCGGTTACATGATCGCCTTTTTGACCGAAAAAATTATCTCCCGCAACGTATTTTCCTGTACCGTTGTGGGAATCCTTTCGGTGGCCCTGGGTGAATTGGCACTTTGGGGGATCCAATGTATGGATCGACCCGTGCCCTTCCTCACAGCCGCACAATACGTTTTCTTGCCCCGGGTTTCTATGAGTATTCCCGTGCTTCTGTTGTTGTACGTAGTTTTTACGCTCCTGTTCCGGGACCGGGACGGTTATCCCGTAAGAAGGAGGTGACCCGGTGAAAAAGAGCCGCATCATCATTCTTTCCGTACTGTTTGCCACGGTCTTTGCCGTCTTTGTCGTTCGGTTGGTAAAGCTGCAATTGATTGACGGTGAGATGTATCGAACCCAATCTCTGGCCCGGGTCGTCACCAAGAAGGTGGAAGAATCGGCACGGGGGGAGATTTTAGACCGATACGGTTTACCTTTGGTGCAAAATCAGGCGGTTTTGTCGGTCAATTTGGATCTCAATCTCTGTAAAGATGTGAACGGCACTCTGTCCTCCATGATCGAAGTGTTTCGGTCCTGCGGACAGGAGTACACCGATCGGTTGCCCATCTCCCATGGGGAGCCGTATATTTACACCGAAGAAAGCCTGCCGGCAGAGTTTTTGAATTTCCTTGAGAAACGAAAGGTCCCATCCTCTGCCACCGCCGAGGAGGTCATTTCGGCGTTGATTTCCTATTACAAGCTGGAGGAATATTCCCCGTCCATGGCAAGGTCCATTATTGGGGTTCGGTATTCCATGTTCTCCGGCGGCTCTCCGTCCATCTACCCCTTTGCGGCGGGAGTCTCCATTGAGGCGGTTACCGCCCTCAAGGAACGGGAAGAGGAAATGCTCGGGGTGGAGATCTTGACCGGGTACGCCAGGTCCTATACGAAGGACCATTTTGCCTCCCATATTCTCGGATATATCGGTCCCATTTCGGCAAACGAGTACGAAGTTCGCAAGGAACAGGGGTACTCTCTGACCGACACGGTGGGGAAAGACGGGATAGAAAAAATCTGCGAAGATCTGCTGCGTGGAAAGGACGGGTACCGCTATATCGAAGTGAACTCCGTGGGAGCCGTCACCTCCGAATTGGAGGGAAAGCCTGCGGTCTTTGGCTCCGACGTGATCCTGACCATCGGAAAAAATATTCAGCAGATCACGGAGGATTCCTTGGCCTCTGCCGTGGCCGGTGCCAAGGGGGTGAACGGAGAAGACGCCGCCACCGCCGCGTCTGCCGTCTTTATGGAGATCGAAACGGGGGAGATTTTGTCCCTCGCATCCAACCCGGACTACAATCTTTCCACCTTTTATCAGGATTATGCCACCCTCTCCCAGTCCCCCAATTCGCCCTACGTGAATCGGGCCATTTCTGGGGCATTTCCTCCCGGATCCACCTGGAAGATCATTACCGCCATTGCCGGGTTGGAAGAGGGGATTATTACCAAAAATACCACCTATCGCTGTACCGGGCGATACACCTATTATTCTGACTATCAACCCACCTGCTATGAAGGCCACGTCCACGGGGTGGTCAACGTGGAATCTGCCCTCCAGAAATCCTGCAACTGCTTCTTCTATGAGGTAGGCCGTCAATTGGGGAGCGATCGGCTGGCGGAATATGCCAGAATGTTCGGCTTTGGCACCAAAACCGGCATCGAGCTTTCCGGGGAGATCTCCGGCTCCGTGGCCTCCAAAAGCGGCCGGGAGCAATCGGGGGGCATCTGGAACTCCGGAGAAAATCTCATGGCGGCCATCGGACAGTCGGACAACTCCGTAACTCCCCTGCAGCTGGTAAATATGGTGGCCTCCGTGGCCAGTGCCGGAGAACGGCTGCAGCCTTATTTGATCCGTTCCGTCACGAATCGGGATACGGGGAGCACCACCCAAACCAAGCCCACCCGGATCGGGAAGGTAAACATCTCGGAAAAGACCCTGAATACCGTTCGCAGCGGAATGTATCAGGTGGTCAATGAGCCGGGTGGAACGGTCTACAGTTATTTCCGGGACTTCGATATCGTTACCGTGGCTGCTAAATCCGGGACGGCAGAGTACGCCACCGGGCATCCGTCGGTCCTTATCGCCGGATTTGCCCCGGCGGACAATCCAAAAATCGCCTTCGCCGTCGTCATTGAGCACGGAGGAAAGGGTGCCAACGCCTTTACGTCCCAAGTGGTCAAGGACGTTTTGTCCTATTATTTCTCCAATCAGGATTCCTTCGATTCCATTTCCGATTCGAATACGTTATTGCCCTAAGCCCCGTCGGCGATTTCCCGATTCGAATCTATTCTTGCCATAAGACCTCACCGATTTAAATTTGTTGTTGTCTTGAGACCCGTCGGTGATTTTCCGATTTGAATCTATTCTTGCCCTAAGCCCCGTCGACGATTTCCCGATTCGAATCTGTGCTTGCCTTGATGTGCCGTCGGCGGGTGGCCGATTCGGATTAATTGATGGCGAAAGGCTTTGTTGCGTGTCTTTTTATGGGTTCTTGAAGATTCTTTGGCGATTTTCTTATTTTTTTGTAAATTTGCAAAGAGGAGCGGATGTTTTTCGTCCGTTCCTCTTGATTTTATTTTATAAATGTGTTAATATATAGAATATATTAGACACGTACCGTCCGGGGGACGAAGGAGGCTGATGTTTTGGGTAAAGTGTTTTTGATTGCGTCCGGGAAGGGCGGTGTCGGGAAAACCACCGTCACAGCAAACGTGGCCGCCGCATTGTCGGAAAAGCATCGGGTTCTTGTGATTGACGGAGATTTGGACCTGTCCAACCTGGACATGGCGTTTGGGCTCCGCAACCGGCACGTATACGACCTTCAGGACCTCTATTATCGCAACTGCTCCTTTGAGGATGCCCTGCTGTCCGTTCCCGGATACCCCAACCTCTTTGCACTCTTTGCTCCTCTCCGCAGAGAGGTTCCCGTCGTTACTCTTCTGAAGTTTCTTCGGGATCTTGCGGAGAAGAAGCGAAAGGTTTTCGATTATGTTTTCATTGATTGTCCCGCCGGAATCGGTCCCACGCTGGAGGTTTTTGCCGATCCGAGGTACGAGACGCTCATGGTCACCACCCCCGATCGGACGGCTATTTCCGACGGGGAGCGAACCGCGGATTATCTGTTCCGCAACCGTACGGGGCGGGTTCGGCTGATCGTCAATCGGGTTCGTCCGTCCCTGATCAAAAAGAACCGGGCCCCGGACATCGACGACATTATTGACACGACGTCCTTGCAGCTGATCGGGCTGATTCCCGAGGACGTAGGCATTATTTGTGCTGGAAACGGGGACCGTTTGGCCTACGACGTGCCCAAGCTCCGAAGCAAACGGGCTTTCCGGAATATTGCACAGCGTATCACCGGCCAATCGGTTGAGCTTGATAATTTTTCATAACATATTTTACCATACGGAGGTATTACAGATGACCATCGCTTTGTTGGCAAACGATAAGAAAAAGGAATTGATGGTGCAGTTTTGCATTGCATACTGCGGTATTTTAGCAAAGCATGAGGTTTGTGCGACGGCCATGACGGGGAAACTGGTCTCCGATACCACGGGGCTGAACGTGTTCCGTTTTCTGGAAGGAAAGGGTGGCGGTGCGGAGCAGATCGCATCCCGGGTTGCTTACGATGAAATCGATCTTCTCCTGTTCTTCCGCGATCCCTCTCAGCAGAAAATGTCGGAGGAAGAGGATACGTTGCTCCGGCTTTGTGATATGCACAACGTCCCCTTTGCTACCAACATCGCCACGGCGGAAGTGTTGGTCTGTGCTCTGGGCAGAGGAGATTTGGATTGGCGTGAGATCTATCACTCCGACCGCAAAAAGGAAATTAATCTGTTTTGATTTTTGATCAGAAACCAATCAAGGATATATAAAATGTAATTGCAAAATGCAAAGTGCAAGGAACAGAATCCGGCAGACCCGGGGACTGCCCCTTGCCCTTTGTGTGAAAGGAATTTATAACGCTATGGCTATGGAAATCAAAGCCCCCCGGGGGACCAACGACGTTCTTCCGGCAGAATCTTATCAATGGCAGCAGATCGAGGATGCCGCCCGCCGGGTTTCCGACCGGTTCGGCTATCGGGAGATCCGCTTCCCGACTTTTGAATCCACGGAGCTCTTTGAACGGGGGGTGGGGGACACCACCGATGTGGTTCAGAAGGAAATGTACACGTTTAAGGACAAGGGAGATCGTTCCGTTACTCTGCGTCCCGAGGGGACCGCTTCTGCCGTCCGGGTCTGCCTGGAGCACGGTCTGTTCGGCGGCTTAATGCCCCTGAAGGCTTACTATATCATCTCCGCCTTCCGCTATGAGAAGCCCCAGGCCGGCCGGTTTCGGGAATTCCACCAGTTTGGCGCGGAGTTGTACGGCTCTTCCTCTCCCCAGGCCGATCGGGAAGTCATCGAATTGGCGTCTTCCTTCCTGAAAGAGCTTGGATTGGACGAAATTTCTCTCAATATTAACTCCATTGGATGCCCCGAATGTCGGAAGAATTATCACGCCGCCCTGAAGGAATATTTTGCTTCCCGGGCCGAGGAACTCTGCGACACCTGCCGGGGACGGTTAGAACGGAATCCCATGCGGATTTTGGACTGCAAGTCCCCCGTTTGTAAGGAGATTGCCGCCGGTGCTCCGGTGATTTTGGATTACCTTTGCGATGAGTGTAACCGGCATTTTGAAACGCTGAAAGAGTCTTTGAACCATGGGGGCATCGCCTATACCGTCGATCCTCACATCGTCCGTGGCTTGGATTATTATACTCGGACCGTGTTTGAATTTATCGATCCCGTATCGGGTCTGACCCTGGCCGGAGGAGGCCGTTACGACGGATTGGTCTCCGAGCTGGACAGCAAAATGAAGGTTTGCGGCCTTGGATTTGCCGCCGGCCTGGAACGGTTAGTGGGCGTTATGAAGGACCGGGGGCTCTTTGGGGAACCTTTCCGGAAGGGCGTATACGTCGCCGCCATGGGGCAGGACGCCGTTCCTGCCGCCAATCGTCTGGCCTCGGATCTGCGGGCCTTGGGCCTGCGGGCTGAAACAGACCTGATGGATCGGTCGCTGAAGGCTCAGATGAAATATGCGGACAAGACCAACGCCCGTTTCGTCGTGGTCATCGGGGACAACGAGGTGGAAAGCGGAGCCATCACCGTCAAGGACATGGACGGGGGAGAACCTATTTCCACCACCCTGTCCGAGGGGGCACAGGCCATCCTCGCCCGTTCCTGATTCTCTGCGGGTGTTGCTTGCTTTACGTTGCTTTTGTTTACAATTTGTACGATTTACCATTAAGATAAAGGACGAAAAAATTTATGGGAAAAGAATTGAACCGAACTGCTTATTGTGGTGAATTCCGCGCCTCGGATGCGGGGAAGACCGTCCACGTTTACGGATGGGTCCAACGCCGTCGTCCCTTGGGGGGATTGATTTTTATTACCCTGCGGGACCGTTCCGGCATTTTGCAGCTGACCTTTGACGAAAACGAAAATAAAGAACTGTTTGACGCGGCCTATACACTCCGTTCGGAAGATGTTATTACCGCAACGGGCGTCGTGCGGATGCGTAGTGAAGAGACCCGGAACCCCAAAATGGATACGGGGGACGTGGAAGTCCTCGTTACCGAATTGACGGTTTTGGGCAAGGCGGAAACGCCCCCCTTTGAAATCGTGGAGAATTCTAAGGCCAACGAGGAGTTGCGGCTCAAGCATCGGTACCTGGATCTTCGCCGACCCGATCTGCAGAACAATATTCTGTTCCGCCATCGGGTGACCAAGATTACCCGGGACTATTTTGACGAAAACGGGTTTATTGAGATCGAAACTCCTATTTTGATCCGTTCCACCCCCGAGGGTGCCCGGGATTTTTTGGTGCCTTCTCGGATCCATCCCGGAGAATTCTACGCCCTTCCCCAATCCCCCCAGCTGTATAAGCAGCTTTCCATGGTGGCCGGATTTGACCGCTATATGCAGATCGCCCGTTGCTTCCGGGACGAAGATCTGCGGGCAGACCGCCAGCCGGAATTTACCCAGATCGACCTGGAAATGTCCTTTGTGGAAGTAGAAGACGTTCTGAAAATCGGAGAGGGCTTTATCCGCCGGGTGTTCCGGGAGGCCCTTGGGGTTGATATCCCCATGCCCCTGCCCCGGATGACCTATCAGGAAGCCATGGAGCGTTACGGCTCCGATAAGCCCGACGTTCGCTTCGGCATGGAAATTATCGACCTGACCGAGACCGTAAAGGATTCCGGCTTTGCCGTGTTCAGCGGTGCCATCGCCGGGGGCGGTTCGGTCCGGGCCTTGGTGGCGGAGAATTCCGTTTCCAAACTCACCCGAAAGGAAATCGATAAATTGGTGGAATACGTGAAGGGGGTCGGCGGAAAAGGAATTGCCTGGATCCGCCTGACCGAAGAGGGAATGACCTCCTCCTTTGCGAAATTCATGACCGAGGACGAAATGCAAGCCATTCTCCAAACCACCGGAGCCAAGACCGGAGACGTGGTTTTGGTCATTGCGGACAGCAACAACACCAAGGCCCTGACCACCTGCGGAATGTTGCGGAATCACCTGGCTAAGAAGTTGGAACTGAAGCTGGAAGGATACAAATTCCTCTGGATCGTGGAATTCCCCTTCTTTGAATACGATGAAGAATCCCAAACCTGGATCGCCATGCACCACGCCTTTACCGCACCCCTGGACGAATGTCTGGAGTATCTGGAATCGGACAAGGGCAAGGTTCGGGCCAAGTGCTACGACCTGGTCCTCAACGGCATCGAGTTGGCTTCCGGTTCCATTCGGATCACCGACCCGGAATTGCAGAAGCGGATTTTCCGTCTGCTGGGTCTGACCGATGAAGAAGCTTATGAAAAATTCGGGTATCTGACCGACGCCTTCCGCTACGGGGCACCTCCCCACGGCGGCATGGGCTTAGGCTTGGATCGGCTGGTCATGCAGATGCTGGGCTGCGAATCCCTTCGGGACGTGGTGGCGTACCCCAAGGTTCAAAACGCCTCCGAGCTGATGACCGATTGCCCCGCCCCCGTGGATGAAGACCAGCTGAAGATCCTGGGAATCACCACCATCGAGCAGCAATAACCGTTTCTATTGCGAATAGCCATTTCTATTGCGTAGCCATTTCTATTGCGAATAACCGTTTCTGATCGGAAAACCGTTTGTGATCCAAAAGAACCGTTTCAGATCGGAAACCACTTCTGATCGCGAATAACCTTTTCTAATTGAAAAATTATCTCTGATTGGAAATAACCATTTTCTCTTAAGGAGTTTTACCATGATTGAAGTCACCGGGCTTACCAAACGCTACGGGAAAAAGACCGCCGTGGATAACCTGACCTTCACCGTCCGCCGGGGAGAGATCGTTGGATTTTTAGGACCCAACGGTGCCGGAAAGAGCACGACCATGAATATGCTGACCGGCTACGTGGCACCTACCGTCGGGACCGTTTATATTAACGGCTACCACCTGATGGATGCCCCGGAAAAGGCGAAGGAATACGTTGGGTATCTCCCGGAGATCCCTCCCCTGTACATGGACATGACCGTCAATGAATACCTCAATTTTGTTTTTGGACTGAAAAAATGCAAATTCCCCCGCCGGGAACATCTGAATGAGGTTTGCGAGGTGGTCCGCATTTCCCACGTCCGTCATCGGATGATCCGGAACCTTTCCAAGGGGTACCGGCAACGGGTGGGCCTTGCCCAGGCTTTGATCAACGATCCGAAGATCCTGATTCTCGATGAGCCTACCGTGGGCCTCGACCCGAAGGAAATTGTGGAGATCCGCAATTTGATCCAAAAATTGGGACAGACCCGGACCGTAATCCTTTCTTCCCACGTGCTGTCTGAAATTCAATCGGTGTGCGAACGGGTGATCATCATCAACGAAGGTCATTTGGTTGCCGATGCCTTGACGGAGGATCTGGCCCGTTCTGCCGCCGCCAACAGTCGGTATGCCGTCCGCATTGCCGCCCCCCAGGATCAGGTAGTCCCGGTTCTTTCCGCCATTCCCGGAATGTTGAAGGTGGAACTGCAGGGATCTATGGAGCCGGGGACGGTAGACGTGATGATCGAAGCCGACAAGGACGTGGACATCCGCCGAGCCCTGTTTGAGGAATGTGCCAAACGGGGTTGGTATATCCTGGTCATTACTCCCGTGGGTGTCTCCCTGGAGGATATTTTCTTGAAGTTAGTCGACCAGTCTTCTGTCCGGCAGGAGGGAGAGCCGCTTACTCTGGAGCAGGCCCAGTCTCCTCATGACGCCGAGGAGCAATCGGGGGAGGTCCAATCTTCCG
>JAZTWH010000089.1:0-7037 GCA_045635765.1 Eubacteriales bacterium
GATGCCGATGCCGTCCGGGGAAAGTACGCCGCTGTGGAAGCGGAATTTAACCGTTAAGTTTTCAATCAGCCTTTCTATAAATCTTTTACGAAAGAGGTACAAACCATGGAAAATCTCAAGCTTGTTTACAAAGGAAAGACCAAGAACGTTTACGCCCTGGACAACGGAAACTATCTGCTGAAATTCAAGGACGACTGCACCGGCAAGGACGGCGTCTTTGATCCCGGTGAAAACTCCGTGGGGCTGACCATTGAAGGAGTGGGCGATGTAAACCTTCGGATGTCCATCTATTTCTTTGAGAAGATCAACCCCGCCGGTATCAAGACTCATTACGTCAGTGCCAACCTGGACGACACCACCATGGAAGTCCTCCCCGCAAAGGCCTTCGGAAAGGGCCTGGAGGTCATTTGCCGTTATAAGGCCGTGGGCTCCTTCTACCGCCGCTACTCCGATTATATCGAGGAGGGTGCAGACCTTCCCGCTTACGTGGAAACCACCTTTAAGAACGATGCTAAGGGCGATCCCTTGGTCACCAAGGACGGCCTTGTGGTCCTGGGCGTCATGTCCTCTGTGCAGTACGATTCTTTGAAGTCCATGACTCAGGCCATCACCAAGATCGTTGCCGACGACCTGAAGGAAAAGGGCTTGGATATGTACGATATCAAGTTTGAATTCGGCTACGACGAAAAGGGCGAGGTCATGCTGATCGACGAAATCGCTTCCGGTAATATGCGTGTGTATAAGGACGGCGAATACGTGGATCCCATGACTCTGAACAAATTGTTCTTCGCTTGAGTTTAACACATTCTTTGGACCGCACACCTTTTGTCTGTGCGGTCCGCCCCTTGCTTTTGGAAATCTTTTTTTTATTTGTCTCAGACCCCTTTTTAATTTTCCTATGGAGGACTTTACGATATATGGGCGGCTTTTTTGGCGCAGTTTGCAAACAGGATGCCGTTGCCGACGTCTTTTTCGGGACCGATTACCATTCCCATCTTGGGACTTATCGGGGCGGAATGGCGGCATACGATCGGGAGATCGGTCTGCAGCGGGATATTCACAACATACAAAATTCTCCCTTCCGAACGAAATTCGAGCACATTTTCGATGAAATGCGGGGAACCTCCGCCATCGGCTGTATCAGCGATTCGGACCCTCAGCCTTTGTTGATACGCTCCAAGCTCGGCACCTACGCCATTTGTATGGTGGGCGTGATTAACAATTCCAAGGATCTCATCGAGCAGTATTTTGACGAGGGGGGCGGATATTATTCCGCTATGTCCGGGGGGCGGGTCAATTCTCTGGAATTGCTTGCGGCTCTCATCAGCCAACGGGATAGCTTTGCCGAGGGAATCCGGTTTGCACAGCAGTGCATTGACGGCTCTGCCTCCATTCTGATCCTGAAGGAGGGGGGCAACCTCATCGTCGCCCGGGATCTTTTAGGCCGCACTCCCGTGGAGATCGGAGAACGGGACGGGGATTACTGTGCCTCTTTTGAGTCCTTTGCCTGTGAGAAATTGGGCTACGCCGTCACTCGGGAATTGGGCCCCGGGGAGATCGTCGAACTGTCTCCCGGAGGAATTACTCCCTTGATGGCCCCCGGGAAGAAGATGCGGATGTGTGCCTTCCTGTGGACCTATTACGGATACCCCGCCTCCACCTACGAGGGGGTCAACGTGGAATATATGCGGAATCGGGACGGTGCCATTTTGGCAGAAACGGATGCGAAGAACGGAATGCACGCAGACCTGGACTACGTCAGCGGCCTGCCCGACTCCGGTACGCCCCTGGCCATTGGCTACGCCAACCAGTGCCAGGTCCCCTTTGCCCGTCCTTATATCAAATACACTCCCACCTGGGCCCGGAGCTTTACTCCCAGTCGGCAGTCGGAACGGGAACGGGTGGCCAAAATGAAGCAAATTCCCATTCGTCAATTTATCGAGGGTAAAAATCTGCTGTTCGTGGACGATTCCATCGTCCGGGGGACGCAGTTGAAGGAAACGGTGGAGTTTTTGTACGAAAACGGAGCCAAGAGCGTTCATATGCGTTCCGGGTGCCCTCCCATCATGTATAGTTGTAAATATTTGAATTTCTCCCGCGCCAACAGCGAAATGGAACTGCTGGCCCGCCGGGTCATCGTAGAGCTGGAGGGAGAAGAAGGGTTCCAACACCTGGAGGAATACAGCCGGGCCGATACGGAACGGGGCCGCAACCTTCGCCGGGTAATCAGCGATAAGTTCGGATTTTCCTCTCTGGAATTCCAGTCTCTTGAGGGAATCTTCAAGGCCATCGGAATTGATTCGGACAAGCTCTGTACCTACTGCTGGAACGGAAAAGAATAAAATTATCGAGATAAAACGGAAGGAGATACTCATATGCATCCACAATCGAAATCTGACAGTTACGCCGCCGCCGGTGTTGATATTACGGCCGGATACAAGGCCGTGGAACTGATGAAAAAGCACGTTGCCCGGACCAAGAACGAAGGTTGTCTGGACGACGTGGGAGGATTCGGCGGTTGCTTCGGTCTGCCCATTGCCGGGATGGAAGAGCCGGTCTTGGTCTCCGGCACCGACGGTTGCGGAACCAAGGTGAAGCTGGCCATCCTCATGGATAAGCACGATACCATCGGCATCGACGCCGTTGCCATGTGTGTGAACGATATTATCTGCGTCGGTGCAAAGCCCCTGTTCTTCCTGGATTATATTGCCTGCGGAAAGAACATTCCCGAAAAGATCGCCGGCATCGTCAGCGGGGTCGCGGAGGGATGCGTCCAATCCGGTGCGGCTCTCATCGGAGGAGAAACGGCGGAGCATCCCGGGATGATGCCCGTGGAGGATTACGATCTGGCCGGCTTTGCCGTGGGAATCGTGGATAAGAAGAAGATTTTGGATAATACCCGCATGGCTGCCGGAGACGTGGTGATCGCCCTGGCCTCCACCGGAATCCATTCCAACGGCTTTAGCCTGTGCCGTAAGGTTTTCGACATTGATAACAATAATCCCGACCTCTATGTTCCCAAGGAGGAATTGGGAGGCAAAACTATCGCCGAGGCCCTGTTGGTCCCCACCAAGATCTACGTTAAGTCGGTTTTGGCTCTGTTGGAAAAGGTGGATGTGAAGGGTATTTCCCATATTACCGGCGGCGGATTCTATGAAAATATTCCCCGTTCCATTCCCGACGGACTGGGTGCAAAGATCAACAAGAGTGCCGTAAAGGTCCTGCCCATCTTCGATCTGATCGCCAAGACCGGAAATATTCCCGAACGGGATATGTACAATACATATAATATGGGCGTCGGTATGAGCATCGTCGTCCCCAAGGCCCAGGTGGACACCGCCCTGCAGATTCTAAAGGAAAAGGGCGAAAACGCCTACGTCATTGGCGAAATCGTTGCTTCCGACGATAAGGTGACCATATGCTGAGCACCACCCGTATCGCAGTCCTCGTCTCCGGGGGCGGGACCAATTTGCAGGCCCTGATCGATGCGGAAAAGGCCGGAACCTTCCCCGGGGGGAAGATTTCCCTCGTTTTGGCCTCCAAGCCGGGGGTTTACGCCCTGCAACGGGCCGAAAATCACGGGATCCCCTCTAAGGTATTGCCCCGGAAGGCCTTTGAAACCATTGCCGATTATTCCAAGGCGTTGGTAGAGGTTCTGCAGGAGGAAAAGATCGACCTTGTGGTGTTGGCCGGCTTTCTGACCATTATCGACGACCAGGTCTACGAGGCTTTCCCCAACCGAATCATGAACGTCCATCCTGCCCTGATTCCGTCCTTTTGCGGAAAGGGATATTACGGGCTTCACGTTCACGAAGCGGCTCTGAACAAAGGGGTCAAGGTTTCCGGTGCTACGGTCCATATCGTAACCCCGGAATGTGATGCCGGCCCCATTATTCTCCAAAAGGCCGTGGAGGTGAAGCCCGACGACACCCCCGAGACTCTCCAGCAACGGATCATGGAAGAAGCGGAATGGAAAATTTTACCCGAAGCCGTCCGGCTGTTCTGCGAAGGGAAAATCCGGGTCGTTGACAACAAAGTATTGATTGACTGAAATCCGAGAGGAGATTGAATATGAAAGTTTCCACCATTGCAAATGAACTGAATTCTCTGGCATACCACGGGAGAGGAATTATGATCGGAAAATCCGCCGACGGAAAAAAGGCCGTCACGGCGTATTTTATCATGGGCAGAAGCGAAAACAGCCGCAACCGGGTCTTCGTTGCTGAAGGTGAAGGCCTTCGCACCAAAGCCTTTGATGAATCCAAAATGACCGATCCCCACCTGATCATCTATTATCCCGTGCGGGTTTTGGGAAATAAAACCATCGTCACCAACGGAGATCAGACCGACACCATTTACGATCTGTTGGATAAGCAAATGACCTTTGAACAGACTTTGCGTACCCGGGAGTTTGAGGACGATGCTCCCAACTTTACTCCCCGGATTTCCGGGATCATTCATCGGGAAAACGGCGAAATGAATTTTGCCATGTCCATTCTGAAATCTGCCGAGGGAGACGATTCCTCCTGCCAGCGGTTTACCTACGCTTATCACAATCCTCTCAACGGAAGAGCTAAATTTATCCATACCTACAACTGCGACGGCAATCCCCTCCCTTCCTTTGAAGGGGAGCCCAAAACTCTGGAATTGCCCGATACCGATATTGATTCCCTGACCTCCCTGATTTGGGACAATCTGAACGAAGACAACAAGGTTTCTCTCTTCGTCCGTTATATTGACCTGGAATCGGGGGCTGCCGACACCCGTATCGTGAATAAGAATAAATAAGGGAGAAGAGAAAGATGAAAGAATTTGAACTGAAGTACGGCTGTAATCCCAATCAGAAACCGGCCAAAATTTTCATGCACGACGGTTCGGAGCTTCCCATCAAGATCCTGTCCGGCCGTCCCGGATATATCAACTTTTTGGATGCCTTTAATTCCTGGCAGCTGGTCAAGGAGCTGAAGGAAGCCTTAGGCTTGCCTGCCGCGGCCTCCTTCAAGCACGTTTCTCCCACCTCCGCCGCCGTGGGGACCCCCCTTCCCGAAAAACTGAAGAAAGCCTGCTTTGTGGACGACGTGGAGGGCTTAGATGAAAATCCCTTGGCCTGTGCCTACGCCCGTGCCCGGGGAACTGACCGGATGTGCTCTTACGGGGACTGGGTCGCCCTGTCCGATGTCTGCGATTTGATGACGGCTCAGCTGATCTTCCGCGAGGTCTCCGACGGGGTCATCGCTCCCGGTTATACCGAAGAGGCTCTGGAGCTTTTGAAAACCAAGCGGAAGGGAAATTACAACGTGGTCGAGGTCGACCCCAATTACGTCCCCGACGCCATTGAACACAAGCAGGTGTACGGAATCACCTTTGAACAGGGCCGAAACGACGTTTGCATCAACGCAGAAATGCTGAACAACGTGGTTACTGAAAACAAGGATCTGCCCGATTCCGCAAAGCGGGATTTGGTGGTCGCTCTGATTACCCTCAAATATACCCAGTCCAATTCCGTCTGCTACGCCGTAGACGGTCAGGCCATCGGCGTCGGTGCCGGCCAGCAGTCGAGAATTCACTGCACCCGTCTTGCCGGAGGCAAGGCCGACACCTGGCATCTGCGTCAGGCGGAGAAGGTTCTGAACCTTCCCTTTAAGTCGGAACTCTCCCGGCCCGAACGGGATAACGTCATTGACGGTTATATCAATAAAAACGAAGAAGACGTTTGTGCCGAAGGAATTTGGCAGAAATACTTTACCGTCCGTCCCGAGCCCTTTACTGCCGATGAAATGAAGGCATATCTCGCCACCATTCGGGGCGTTGCCCTCGGCTCCGATGCCTTCTTCCCCTTCGACGACAATATCCAGCGGGCCTATGCCAGCGGTGCGGATTACATTGCCGAACCCGGCGGCTCCATCCGGGACGACGTGGTCATCGCCCGTTGTAACGAGCTGGGAATCGCCATGGCCTTTACCGGGCTCAGATTATTCCACCACTGATAGGAGTATTGAATGATGAAACTTCTTGTTGTAGGAAGCGGAGGACGGGAGCACGCCATTATTAAAAAGCTCCGTGAAAACCCCGAAGTGACTGAAATTTACGCCCTGCCCGGGAACGGAGGCATTGCCGCCGACGCCACCTGCGTGAATATCGGGGCCAAAGATATTGAAGGAATCGTTGCCTTTGCTACGGCACACCAAATCGACTACGCCGTCGTCGCTCCCGACGATCCCTTGGTCCTCGGCTGCGTCGATGCCTTAAACGAAGTGGGGATCCCTTGCTTCGGCCCCAAGGCCAACGCCGCCATCATTGAGGGAAGCAAGGTCTTTTCCAAGGATCTGATGAAGAAATACGGCATCCCCACGGCGGAATACGAGGTCTTTACCGACCTGGAAAAGGCTCTTGCGTATTTGGAAACCGCCCCCATCCCTACCGTTATCAAGGCTGACGGCCTGGCCCTCGGCAAGGGCGTGGTCATTGCCATGACCCGGGAGGAAGCCAAGGACGCCGTCCGTTCCATGATGGAGGATAAGATTTTCGGCGAAAGCGGAAGCCGGGTGGTCATCGAAGAATTTTTGACCGGCCCCGAGGTTTCGGTCTTATCTTTCACCGACGGAAAAACCGTCGTCCCCATGGTCTCTTCCATGGACCACAAGCGGGCCCTGGACAACGACGAAGGGTTGAACACCGGCGGGATGGGCACCGTTGCTCCCAACCCCTACTATACGGAAGAAATTGCCCGCATCTGCAAGGATACCATTTTCGAGCCCACCGTCCATGCCATGAACCAAGAGGGCCGTACCTTTCAGGGGTGCCTCTATTTCGGGCTTATGCTCACTCCGAACGGCCCGAAGGTTATTGAATATAACTGCCGCTTCGGTGATCCCGAGACGCAGGTTGTCCTTCCGCTTCTTGAAAGTGACCTTCTGACGGTTATGCAGGCAGTAACAAACGGAAAGCTCAAGGATATCAGCGTCAAGTTCAGCGATAAGAATGGATGCTGTGTCATTATGGCATCCAAGGGCTATCCGCCGGATTACGAAAAGGGC
>JAZTWH010000090.1:0-4142 GCA_045635765.1 Eubacteriales bacterium
AAAAATAGTTGGACACATCATTTTGAGGTTTTCGCCTCATGATGTGTCCAATATTTTTTTATTGAATCGGAAGAATCTTTACTATGAAAAAACTCGGAATGTCGACCGCACCAATGACCTTTAAAGAGGGTTGTGACCTCTATTTACAGAACTGTCGGCAACGGGATTTACGGGAAGGAACGGTGAATCACTACCGTCAGAGTTATTTGTATTTTTTCAAATACTTCGACCCTAATATGCCCATCACAGACCTGAATACCACAGCATATAACAACTACGTTCTGCACCTGAAATCCACACTTCATAACGATGTCAGCATCAATGCCTACCTGCGGGACTTCATCACTACAATGCACTTTTTTATAGACGAAGGCTATCTTCCCTGCTTCAAAATGAAGGCCATTAAGATCGATAAAACCAACGTGGAGACCTATTCGGAATCCGAGTTAACGGCCCTTCTAAAAAAGCCCAATATCAAAAAATGCAGCTATACGGAATATCAAAGCTGGGTCATCACGAACTTCTTATTTTCCACAGGCGTCCGACAGCGAAGTCTGATGAACATTCAGATCAAGGATCTGGATTTCGACAACAACGTGGTGCACATAAATGTAACGAAAAACCGAAAACCTTTGATTGTCCCGTTAAACCAAACGATGGTAAATATCCTGACCGAATTCCTGAAGTACCGAAGCCACGAGACCACAAACGATTACCTATTTTGTAGCGTCTTCGGCCAGCAGTTGGTCAAAAGCACCTACTATAGTATGCTCTATTCGTACAACAAACGACGGGGCGTCGAAACCACCGGAATTCACCGCTACCGACACACCTTTGCCAAGCAATGGATTCTCAATGGAGGCAACGTGGTATCGTTATCAAAGCTGCTCGGCCACAGCAATTTGCAGATCACCCAGAACTATGTTAACCTCCTCGTCAGCGACGTGGCAAAACAAGTAGACGAATTCGACGTTCTGGATAAGTTTTATAGCAACCCCCGCATTTCCATGAAAAAATCTAAACCGTAACGGGTTGAAATTCAATTCAATTTATGTTATAATATAGTAAAAGGAGTGTTGAACTTATGGATCTTCATTCATTAGATAGATTTGTAAAAGCCCAGAAAAATACCTATAAAATCGCATTGAACGAAATTCAGGCAGGCAAGAAGAGAACACATTAGATGTGGTTTATTTTCCCACAACTCCGCGGACTTGGGGAAAGCGAAATGTCCTACGCCTACGGGATCGGCGGAATCGAAGAAGCAAAGGCCTATCTTGCCCACCCGATTCTGTCCCAACGGCTCATTGAAATCACCAAAGCCCTTCTGCCCCACAAGGGGAAAAGCCCCACCGCCATCCTCGGTTATGTCGACGACCTGAAACTCCAATCCTGCATGACCCTTTTCGCATCCATCAGCGAGCCGGGCTCCGTCTTTCACCAAGTCCTCGACGCATTCTTCGACGGTGAACAGGATATCGAAACCCTGTGCAGAATAAAATGATCTCTCTTGCCCGTGCTTCGGCTCGGGCAATTTTATTTGCTAAATTATATAGACGGCAATATTTTGTGCTCTGTTGCTGGGGAAATAATAAAGCAGAAAGTTGAGATATGATGGAAAATAAAGAAAATACAATGGATAAAGTAGCGGAAACGCTAGACACAACCTCCACAACCACAAATCATAATCCATAATTTCTTCCGCTTTCGAACCGAAAGGACAATCCCAATCAAAGACAATGCCATAAGTACAACACCAAAAATCGTCCATGCAGCAATAGCATCTTCTATCCCAAGAATCGGCCATATTGCAGATATTAAACCAGGAATTTCCTTTAAATAGTCTAGGGAAAAATAAGAAGGCAATTGCAGAATACATACGAAATCAAATGAGAGAGGATTATGAAGCAGATCAAATGTCTTTGATTGAGTATGTAGACCCGTTTACGGGTAAGCCGGTAGAAGAAGGCAAAAAATAAAGCCCCTTAAGGGGCAGCCTGTGAAATAGTCGCGGTTTGCGGCCATTCGATGAGCCTATAGGCTCGGCAGGCAAAATGCCCCACGGGGGCTACGTCATGCCACCGGCACGGCCGGTGGTCATGACTGTATACAGAAAACCACGCGATAGTCGCGTGGCTCAATATATGCTCTTACCGATGCCCATAGTAAATACCCCCCCGAATAGCGGGGATATTTATTTTTAGTTCCTCAAAAAAATCAATGGGGGCATCCTCTTGCAGCGGAGCACTTTTTCTTGCGTCTCGGCATATACTGAATTGATTTAAAAAAAACGGAAGGTGCTTTTATGGAACAAACGGTGCGATTATTCAATCTCCCCTCCCTGCTCCGCCGTCGACCCGACGGGGTTTCGCGGATCCGGGGCAGTGAAGAATATAAAACCATTGGAGGACTGGTCAGATTCTGGCAGACGGAGTACGGAGTGTTGGTCGTGGCCGACCTGACGGGGTTGCCTGATCCGGGAATGGCGTGTGAAACTCCCGTCTTTGGGTTTCACATCCATTCCGGAGGCTCCTGCACCGGGAACCGGGAAGATCCCTTTGCGGACGCCTTGACCCACTATAATCCCAAGGGATGTCCCCATCCCTTCCATGCGGGGGATCTTCCGCCCCTCTTCGGAAACCGGGGAAGGGCCTTTTTGGCCGTCCTTACCGACCGCTTTTCGGTGAAAGAAATTATTGGAAGAACGGTCATTGTTCACGGTTCCCCGGATGATTTTACTTCCCAGCCTGCCGGAAACGCCGGCCACAAAATCGCCTGCGGCTCCATTTGTAAAGGATAAAAAAGAGAGGGCTTGTGCCCTCTCTTTTTTATTTTCTTGTTTTTGTACAGAATTGCCGTACGGCTCCCATATAGGCGAAGGACAAGCAACCGCCCAGCAAAATGCCGGCCAGAACGTCCGTATACCAATGGACGCCGGAAAGAATCCGCCCCAGGGCCGTCAAAATCATTACGGCACAACAAACTCCCAAAAGAACCCACCGTAGGGGACGGTTTTTCACCCGGAGCTTTATCTGAAAAATAGCGGAAAGCATGATTACGCAAACCAACATGGTATGGGAAGACGGATACGATGCCTCCAAACTCCCCTCCATCAAAACCGGGCGGTAGTTAATGACAAGCACCTCAAACAAAAGGTAAAAGCCCATCATTACGGCGTAAAGCCCCGCCAGTAAATACAGGTTTATATCCACCTTTTTCAGGCTTTTTCGAGAGAACCACTGCCATATCCCAAGGCCGGCAAATCCGCCGGCGGTCAATAGAGAAACGACTCCGAAAACCTCTGAAATGGTATACCATATCGGATTAGAACCGCAAACTTCAAACACCGCACCATTGACGGTGGCCAATCCCACCGAAGAATGCTGAGGACCAATGGGTCGGACGTCCACCTTCATCACCAGCAAGGTCAGAAGCAGAAACAAAAAAAGGCAAAGGCCTGACAAGAGAAAACTTCGTTGTGCGGACTTTTTCATAAGGAACTCCTTTTAAGTATTGTTTGAGATACCTTCATTATAATATAAAAATTCCGTTTTGTCAATTCTTTTTCCTTGACTTTGCCGCAAAAAAGTGATATTATATTCCTATTAAATCAAAAAGCGAGAAGGGAAACCCATGAAAATCGCAGTTACCTACCAAAAGGGACAAATTTTTCAGCATTTTGGACACACGGAGCAGTTTAAGCTCTATGAAATTGAACATCAGACCATCCGTTCCGCCACGGTCATCGACGCCAACGGCACGGGGCACGGTGCCCTTGCGGGATTGTTAAAATCCTTCGGCACAGACGTTCTCATTTGCGGAGGAATCGGCGGAGGAGCACAAATGGCCCTGAAAGAAGCCGGTATCCGCCTCTTTGGGGGAGTTTCGGGGGATGCGGACGAAGCGGTCCGTGCATTTGTGGGGGGCGTCTTGGACTTTAACCCCAACGTAACGTGCAATCATCACGGAGAACATACTCACGGCGGCCACTCCCACGGAGAACATTCCTGCGGAAGCCAGGACGGCGGCCACTCCCACGGAGAAAATTCCTGCAGAGACCATGGTTGCGGCGGAAGTGACCGTCATTGACGGGCTTTATACGATGAAAAATGGCCGGCGAGGGAGGTTTCTTCTTCCGATAG
>JAZTWH010000091.1:0-8183 GCA_045635765.1 Eubacteriales bacterium
ACATTCCTGCGGAAGCCAGGACGGCGGCCACTCCCACGGAGAAAATTCCTGCAGAGACCATGGTTGCGGCGGAAGTGACCGTCATTGACGGGCTTTATACGATGAAAAATGGCCGGCGAGGGAGGTTTCTTCTTCCGATAGGCTCTTCTTCTGTAACATTTTTCAAATATGTAACAATTTTCCCCTTGACTTTAGCGTGCTAAAGTGGTATAATGTGAAAGTATTTTACAGAAAGGGTGACCCGTCATCATGAATCCGCTTCATACCGAGGCGACGGACAACCTGTTCCGCGCCATTCTTGAATTAAAAACCATCGAAGAATGTTATGCCTTTTTTGAGGACATTTGTACCATTAAAGAGGTGCAGGATATGTCTCAGCGACTGGAAGTGGCCACGTTGTTGCTGGCAGGGCAAAGCTACGTCCAGATTTCCGCAAAGACGGGAGCCTCCACCGCCACCATCGGGAGGGTCAACAAATGTCTGAACTACGGAAGCGGCGGATACCGCAAAGCCCTGACAAAAAACGATACGGAAGGATAAAAGCATGAACCTGTACGACAGCGTACTCAACAGCGACGAAAAGGCGGCCTTCGGTCTGCGGAATCTGTACCGCAGTTATGGCTACCGTCCTTATAAAATGAGCAAGTTTGAAGAATACGACCTTTACGTCCGCAACAAGGACTTTTTGGTTTCGGACAACGTCATCACCTTTACCGACACCAACGGCCGGCTCATGGCTCTGAAGCCCGACGTAACGTTATCCATTATCAAAAACGGAAAAGACGCTGACGGGGCCGTAGAAAAGGTCTATTACAACGAAAACGTATACAGAATCTCCAAGGGGACCCACTCCTACAAGGAAATCATGCAGGTGGGGCTGGAGTGTATCGGGGACGTGGACGACTATCGGATTCTGGAAGTGCTGACCTTGGCGGCAAAAAGCCTGCAGCAAATTTCCGAAGAGAGCGTTCTGGACCTGTCCCATCTGGGAATCGTGTCGGACATTTTAGAGAAATCGGGCCTTTCCGACGGCGGGAAAAAGGAAATTTTGACCTTTTTAGGGGAGAAAAACCTTCACGGTGCCATGGAAATTTGCACGAGAGAAGAGATTGACGAAGAATCCTCCCGGGCAATTAAAGCCCTGATTACCACCTACGGAGACCCCCAGAAGGTATTGCCGGAGCTGAAAAAATTAGGAGCCGGAGAAGAGAATATTGCACAACTGGAGACTCTGGTCTCTGCCTTGGAGGGCAACGGAATTTCTTCCGTACGCATTGATTTTTCCGTAATCAACGACATGGGGTATTATAACGGGATCGTGTTCCGGGGCTTTGTCAAGGGGATTCCCACGGGCATTTTGTCCGGCGGACAGTACGACAAGCTGATGAAAAAATTGGGACGCAAGTCCCGGGCCATCGGATTTGCCGTATATTTGGATCTTTTGGAGCAATTGGAAGACGGTGCGGAATACGACGTGGACACGGTAATTCTGTACGGCAACGCCGACTCCCCCGCGGAGATTGCCGCCGCGGTGCAAAAGCTTTCTAAAGAAGGCACGGTCACGGCATTGCGGCAGGCTCCCGACTTAAAATACAAGAAATTAATTACGGTAAAGGAGGCGGCGAATCTTGGATAAGATGCTGAACGTCGCCCTTCCGAAGGGCAGATTGGGAGAAAAGGTCTACGCCATGTTCGAGGCGGCGGGATTCGAGTGTCCCTCCATCAAGGAAAACAATCGGAAGCTGATTTTTGAAAATCCCGAAAAGGGAGTCCGCTATTTCTGGGTCAAGCCCTCGGATGTTGCCATCTACGTGGAACGGGGAGCCGCGGACATCGGCGTTGCGGGAAAGGATATTCTGCTGGAATACCGCCCGGAGGTCTACGAGCTTTTGGACCTGAACATGGGCAAATGCAGAATGGCCGTGGCGGCCAAGAGCGATTTTCGGGACAACCCCAACCGGACCCTGAAGGTTGCTACCAAATTTACCAACATTGCCCTGGATTATTATACCTCCAAGGGAAGAGACATTGACATTATCCACCTGAACGGTTCCATCGAGATTGCCCCCATCCTGGGACTTTCCGACGTTATCGTGGATATTGTGGAGACGGGAACCACCCTGAAGGAAAACAAACTGGAAGTCATCGAAACCATCGTCCCCATCAGTGCCCGGCTGATCGCAAACAAGGCGGGATTTAAATTCAAAAACGAGTCTATCCAAGCCGTGATGAACGGTCTTGCAAAACAAACGGAGGAATCGAAATGATTCGGATTCTGAAATACGGCGAAGTAAAAAATCAAGATATTTTTGCCCGGGTCGTCCCCGAAATCGACGTGGAAGCCACGGTTTCCGACATCATTGCCACCGTCCGCAGAGACGGAGACCGGGCGTTGTTTTACTACTGTGAGAAATTCGACGGTGCCAAGTTATCCTCCCTGTTGGTGTCCGAAGAAGAAATTGACGAAGCCGTGGCGGCCGTCGAGCCCCGGTTTTTGGAGATTCTGAAGGAAGCGGCCGTAAACATTCGGAAATTCCACGAAAAGCAGGTGCGGAACAGCTTTATCATCAACGATGAAGACGGCATCGTTGTGGGCCAAAAGGTCATCCCCGTGGACCGGGCGGGACTGTACGTTCCCGGCGGGACGGCGGCCTACCCCTCCACCGTTTTAATGGATTCCATTCCTGCAAAAATTGCCGGATGCAAGCAAGTCGTCATCACCACACCTCCTGGGAAGGACGGAAAGGTCAACCCCGTCATTTTGGCGGCGGCAAGAATCGCCGGCGTAGATAAAATATTCAAATTGGGGGGAGCCCAGGCCATCGCCGCCTTGGCGTACGGAACCGAGACGGTCCCCAAGGTAGACAAGATCGTCGGGCCGGGGAACGCCTTTGTGGCGGAAGCGAAAAAGCAGGTCTTCGGCCAGGTTTCCATTGATATGATCGCAGGGCCCAGCGAAATTTTAATCGTAGCCGACGGGAATACCAATCCCCGTCACGCCGCCGCAGATCTTCTGTCCCAGGCGGAGCACGATAAGCTGGCCTCAGCGGTGCTGGTCACCGATTCCATGGCCTTGGCACAGGCAGTCCGGGCCGAATTGGAGATTCAGATTCCCCAGCTGGAACGGGCGGAAATTGCAAGAACCTCCATCGACAAAAACGGAAAGATCATCGTTGCCCCCGACCTGTCCGTTGCGGTGGACATTGCAAACGAGATTGCTCCAGAGCATCTGGAGCTGTGCGTAGACAATCCCTTCGATTGGCTGGACAAAATCCGCCACGCCGGGTCCATCTTTATGGGACGCAACTGCCCCGAAGCCCTGGGGGATTATTTTGCAGGGCCCAACCATACCCTTCCCACCGGGGGGACGGCGAAATTCTCCAATCCCCTCTCGGTCGATGATTTTGTCAAGAAAACCCAGTACACTTATTATACCAAAGACGCTCTGGCAAAGGTTGCCCATAAAGTGGCGTTTTTTGCAGAAAAAGAAGGCTTGACCGCCCACGCAAAAAGTGCCGTCGTCCGTCTTGAGGAGTAACTATGAGTCGGTTTCTTACCAAAAAACATAAAGATCTGGTTCCCTACACTCCGGGAGAACAGCCTAAAATACTCAATCTCATAAAACTCAACACCAACGAGTCCCCCTATCCTCCGGCGGCGGAAACGGTGGCAGCGGCAGAAGAAGAAGCAAAACGTCTGCACCTGTACCCCGATCCCACCTGCAGCAGCCTGTGCGAGGAATTTGCGAAACGGTGGGGGCTGGACCCGGAGGAGGTCATTGCCGTCAACGGCTCCGACGAAATTCTCAATTTTGCCTTCATGGCCTTTTGCGATTCGGACCGGCCGGCGGTCTTCCCCGACATCACCTATGGGTTTTACCCGGTCTTTGCCGAATTAAATCACGTCCCCTATGAAGAAATTCCCCTGGAAGCGGACCTGACGGTGAACCCGGACCGTTATATGGGGGTAGGGAAAAATATTTTCCTCGCAAACCCCAACGCTCCCACAGGCATCGCCCTTCCGTTGGACGTCATCGAAGCCATCGTCGCATCCAACCCGGATCGGCTGGTGATCATCGACGAGGCCTACGTTGATTTCGGCGGATGCAGTTGTATTCCCCTGATAAAAAAATACGACAATCTCCTGGTGACCCAAACCTTCTCCAAATCCCGGTCCATGGCCGGAGCCCGGTTAGGCTTCGGAATCGGCTGTAAGGAACTGATTCAAGACCTGAATACCGTCCGCTATTCCACCAATCCCTACAACATCAACCGAATGACCATGGCGGCAGGGATCGCAACCCTGAAAACCGACGAAATAACCGCAAAAAACTGCGAAGAAATCATAAAAACCCGAGAAACTACCTCAGCGGAATTAAACCGTATCGGTTTTGAAACCACCCCTTCCTCTGCCAATTTTATTCTTGCAAAGCATCCCAAGATCGACGGCAAGGAATTGTATTTGAAATTAAAGGACCGGGGCATTTTGGTGCGTCACTTTGACAAGGAACGCATCTGCCAATACAACCGCATTACCGTGGGAACCCCGGAACAAATGAAAACTCTGACCGACGCCATAAACGAAATTTTGGAGGAATTGACATGAGAAATGCTACCGTCCGCCGCACCACCGCGGAAACCGACATCACCCTATCCCTGGCCCTGGACGGCACGGGGATGACCGACATCAACACCGGCTGCGGATTTTTGGATCACATGCTGACCCTTTGTGCCCGGCACGGCAGATTTGACCTTTCGGTCACCTGCAAGGGGGATACCGACGTGGACGACCATCACACGGTGGAAGACGTGGGAATCTGCCTGGGGCAGGCCTTTGCCGAGGCCCTGGGAGACAAGCGGGGAATCAACCGCTACGGATCCCTTCTGTTGCCCATGGATGAAGCGTTAATCGCCGCCGCCGCAGACCTTTCGGGGCGTTGCTATCTGGGATTCGACCTCTCCATTCCCACCCAAAAGGTCGGAACCTTTGATACGGAGCTGGTAAAAGAATTTTTTATAGCCTTCACCCGTCAAGCCGCCTGCACCCTCCATCTGAAGCAGTTGGCCGGAGAAAACTCTCACCACATCATCGAAGGGGCCTTCAAGGCCTTTGGCCGCATTTTGCGTCAAGCCGTTACGGTAGACCCCGAAGCCGCCGACGAAATTCCCTCCACGAAAGGAGTCCTTTAATGATCGCCATCGTGGATTACGGTGTCGGGAATCTGTTTTCGTTAAGAAGCTCCCTGGCCGCCGTCGGGGCAGAGGTGGTGGTCACCAAAGACCGAAAGGTGTTGCACGACGCCGCCAAAATTGTCCTGCCGGGAGTGGGAGCCTTTGGAGATGCCGCAACGAAGCTGCGAGAATCCGGACTTTTTCAAGAGGTCATTGACGAGGCGAGGGGCGGGAAGCCCCTGCTGGGCATCTGTCTCGGCATGCAAATGCTGTTAGACCAAAGCTACGAATACGGAGAACACCAGGGATTGGGCCTGATTCCTGGCTCCATCCGTCCCATCGAAGAAGTCATTCCCAAGGAATATAAGATTCCCCACATCGGATGGAACACCCTGCATTTCCCGGAAGAAAAGCATCCCGTATTCCGGGACGTCAAAGAAGGGGACTACGTTTATTTCGTCCACTCGTATCACGGGACAGACTGCCCGGAGCATACCGCCGCAACCACCGAATACGGCGGAATTTTGACGGCGGCGGTGGCGAAGGACAACGTCATCGGATGCCAATTTCATCCCGAAAAAAGCGGAAACGTGGGTCTGAAGATCCTCAAAAATTTCTGCGAGTTATAAGGAGGGCCCCATGGCAAGACCAAAGAAAGACAAACGCTTTCTCATCAAAGAACAACAAAGCGGATTTACCCTTGGCACGTACGTTTTGGTGGATAAAAAAACCGGCGTGAATTACCTTTACGTACAAAGCGGATATTCCGGGGGCCTGACAGTCCTGTTGGACGCCATGGGCAACCCCATCGTCACCCCGGTGGAACACGAAGAATAAGGAGCACACTATGTTTTTATTCCCTGCCATTGACCTTTATCAAGGGAAAGCCGTCCGCCTGTTGCGGGGGGACTACGATCAGATGACCGTGTACAGTCATAATCCTTCCGAAATCGCGGAAAAATTCAAGAAAGCCGGAGCAAAGCACATCCATCTGGTGGATCTAGAAGGTGCCAAAACCGGGCAAACCCCCAATCTGGAAACCATCAAGACCATCCTTTCCAAAACCGATCTTTTTGCGGAGGTAGGAGGCGGCATCCGAAGCATGGAAGTCATCGACCGCTACCTGGACGCAGGCGTCCGCCGGGTTATTTTAGGCACCGCGGCAGTCACCGAAGAAGGCTTTGTGGAGCAAGCGGTGAAGAAGTACGGAGATCAAATCGCCGTGGGGGTGGACATCAAGGACGGCTGTGTCGCCATTAAGGGTTGGACCGAATCTTCGGGCATCGACGCCTTTTCCTTCTGTGAAAAGATGCAGAAAATCGGCGTCACTACCCTGATCTGCACCGATATTTCCAAGGACGGAATGATGCAGGGAACCAATCGGGAGCTGTACCAACGGCTGTCCCGTCAATTTTCCATGAATCTCGTGGCATCCGGCGGCGTCTCCTCCCTGGACGACGTAAAAGCCCTTTCCCAAATGGGTCTGTACGGTGCCATCGTGGGAAAAGCCTACTACACCGGTGCCATTGACTTAAAGGAGGCCATTGCCTTACTATGATCACGAAACGCATAATCCCTTGCTTGGACGTAAAAAACGGAAGAGTGGTCAAGGGCGTCAATTTCCTGGGCCTTGCAGACGTATCGTCCCCGGTCTCCCTGGCCAAATATTACAGCGACTGCGGGGCGGACGAACTGGTATTTTACGATATTACCGCCTCTTCGGAGGGCCGGACCCTGTTTACCGACATTCTCACCGAAGTGGCAAGAACCATCTTCATTCCCCTTACCGTAGGGGGCGGAATCAATACCCTGGAGGACTTTGACCGAGTATTGAAATGTGGTGCCGACAAGGTCAGCGTCAACTCCGGTGCCATCCGCAACCCGGACCTGATCGGGGCGGCGGCCAAGCGATACGGCGACCAGTGCGTCGTTCTGTCCGTAGATGTAAAACGAGTGGACGGCGTATTCCGGGTCTTTGCCAAGGGCGGCAGAGAAAACACGGGCATGGAAGCCATCGAATGGATCCAACGGGGCGTAAACTCCGGAGCCGGAGAAGTGGTAGTCAACTCCATCGACACCGACGGTGTGAAAGACGGCTTTGACATCGAGATGCTCCAAGCCGTCTCCCGGGCGGTCAACGTCCCCATTATTGCATCGGGAGGAGCCGGAGGAATCGATCATTTCACCCAGTTGTTCCGGGCCATCCCCACCATAGACGCCGGCTTGGCGGCCTCCATTTTCCATTTCGGAGAGGTTGCCATCTCCGACCTGAAAGAAGAATTACACGCACAGGGAATCCCTGTAAGGAGATAAATTATGATCAACGTAAACGAACTGAAATTTGATGAATCGGGCTTGATTCCCGCCATCGTAGTGGATGCAAAGACCAAGGACGTGCTGACGCTGGCGTATATGAATAAAGAAAGCCTTGAGATCAGCATGAAGGAGGGTCGCACCTGCTTTTGGTCCCGGTCCCGGAAGGAGCTGTGGAGAAAGGGCGAAACCTCGGGGAACTATCAGCATATCGTTTCCATCACCGCCGATTGCGACAAGGACGCCTTGACGGTTGTGGTGGAAAAGGACGGCCCCGCCTGCCATTTGGGAGAAGAATCCTGCTTCCACAACCCGGTCTTTGAAAGCCAAGACCGACACGCCTTCTCCCTGCAGTCCCTCATGGCCCTCATCGAAGGCAGAAAAACCGACAAAAAAGAAGGCTCCTACACCACCTACCTCTTTGAAAAAGGCATCGACAAAATCCTGAAAAAGGTCGGGGAAGAGTGTACGGAGGTCATCATTGCAGGCAAGGCCGACGACAAAAAGGAAACCGTCTACGAGATCGCCGATTTGACCTACCACGTGATGGTCATGATGATCGAAATGGGCATCTCCCTGGAAGACATCCACGACGAATTGGCCTCCCGTCACGTCATCGACAAAAAAGTCAAGCAAGAAAAAATGACTAACTGACCAAAAAAAAGCAACTTTGATGCTACGACGGAACATCAAAGGTGC